>CAZWJK010000046.1:3485-14731 GCA_964634035.1 uncultured Candidatus Cloacimonadota bacterium
GGAAGTCGTAGTATATCCATTACCTGTCGGAGGTGTGTTTTCCTGATAGTTATAGTGATGGCAGGCAGTCGGACCGGTTGTATAGCGGAAGGTTTGAGTCGAAGTAGTGCCTGTGCCGCCATAGTTGGTTTCGGTCAGGACCATCAGGTTGCCCCCCAGATAGACAAAGTTGGAAGAATCCGGGAAGGCGAAATAATTCCAGCCCAGGGTGTTAAAGGTATGCGTTCCTTCCACCATGAGCGTGGCGTCGGCAATGTAGTTGTCCCAGGGCTGTGCCACGCAGGCAGCATCTGTGGTGTTTTTCAGGTATATCTTATATGGAACAGTATTGCCATACTGGACATGCACGTACCATTGCACGCCTGTAACTCTTCCGACCACACCGTTAAACAGGTCTTCATGATAAATGACAGCATCGCGCTCATATCCGTAAGAAGAGCCAAGGGGATAACGAGCTGCGGAGGTACCGTCACCGATGATGACCATCTGAGTGCCGGCCGGGTGGACAAAGATCGACATTGACGGCGTGGCGTCATTCAGGTTGTTCTGGTCTCCGGTCAGGATGACTTTGCCAAAAATATCAACTGCACCGGAGACAGACGGAGTCCATGTAAGATCGACGTTGACAGTCATGTCCGGATCAACCGGAATACCTGCTGCAGAAGCCAGTTCCAGGTTATCCTGGTTGTAGAGCTTGACCTGATAATTGCTCTGAGCAACCGCACCCCAGTTTTTGACTGCAACTGTATAAGTGTATTGGTTGCCGACTGAGGGAGACGGATTACCGGTAAGCGTCAGGGCTGCCAGATCGTTGTCAGCAATGACTTCGATCATCACGTCATCAATATAGATGCTTTGTGAAGTGGAAGCATTGCCGTGCTTGAAGGTGATGAAGTGTCCGTTTCCTGCATAGGTCTGGAATCCGACTACATATTCGGCCCAGGACGAGGTCAGGTTGAAGCTGTCGATCTGCTGATAGGTGGCTGAATTGGTCGGGTCTTCCGTTACTCCGACGGACAGCACATATGAGGTCGATCCCTTGGCCCAGAATCTGGTTCTCACCGTGGTCATTGGTATGGTGGAGACGATCGGAGGCGCCAGCAGGTAGGGTCCGTCTGTGGAAGTTGAATTATATATCCTGGCGCAGTTGGGTGCGCTGTAGGGTGAGGTTGTATAAGTCGTTACGGTCCCTGGAGCCGTAAAGATGGAATTCCAGTCCACGGGCAGAGCAGGTGAAGTTACAACATCAAAGTTCTGGAAATAAGGCAGTGAGTAAATCGTTACATCAACCGCCGTGGCAGTGATATTGACCGGATGCTCCGTCCTCAGGGTTCCGTCACTGGAGACACTGTAGGTATGCGAGCGGGCCAGGTTATCGGTTATCACTATGGTCGCGCTATGCTGACCTGGTGTGGTCGGAGCATAGTTCAGATTGAAGTTGGTGGATTGGAATCCGTTCAGGGAAATCGGCAGGGTGGGCAGGTTCTGCAGAGTGAAGAACGGGCTTCCAGTAATAGCAATACTGTTGATGATCAGAGGATTGGTTCCGCCACCGATATTTGTGATGGTGAAACTTCTGTTCTGCTGTGTATTGATCAGAACCTGACCGAAAGCCCAACTGGCGGGAGTTATGCTAAACTGGGGCTGGGTTCCCACCGAAGTAAAGGTAATGCCGATATTGGGCCTGGAGGTGGTAGTGTAGCCATTGCCTGTCGGAGGTGTATTCTCCTGATAATTATAGTGGTGGCAGGCCGTCGGACCGGTTGTGTAACGGAAGGTTTGGGTAGATGTAGTTCCCGTTCCGCCATAGTTGGTTTCGGTCAGCACCATCAGGTTGCCGCCCAGATAAACAAACATGGAAGAATCAGGGAAGGGGAAATAGTTCCAGCCCAGTCTGTCAAAGGTGTGGGTGCCTTCCACCATCAGGGTCGCATCGGCAGTGTAGATATCCCAGGGCTGAGCGACAGTGGCGGTTGCAGTTGTGTTTTTCAGGTAGATCCTGTAGGGCACCGTATTGCCGTATTGGGCTTGTACATACCATTGCACGCCGGTTATGCGGCCGACAATGCCGTTGAACTGATCTTCCGTATAGATCACGGCGTCACGTTCATAACCGTAGGATGAGCCCAGGGGATAGCGTGCTGCAGAAGTGCCATCACCGATGATGACCATTTGGGTTCCTTCCGGGAAGACAAACACTTCCAAGGGTGGAGTGTTGTCATTATCCGGTAGAGTGTCACCGGGCAGAACAACTTTACCATGAATGGAAGTTGTTCCCGGACTTGCAGGTATCCAGGGAACTATCACGTCAACGGTTTCGCCTGCTGCAATGGCAGGTCCTGAGACAGAAGCCACCTCATTGGTTCCGATCATGATCTTAACTGTGTATGAACCTGCTGTCTGAGGGCTGCTGCCGGTGTTCCTGATCTGAACCGTGTAATTGGATGAGGAACCCACTGACGGATTCATCTCGCCGGTAATGGTGAGGGCGGAAAGGTCATTGGGGCGCTTCATGATCATGTTGGAGAAATTCGGCACGGACATCACGTTGCCGGTATAGACTGATTTCACAGCCCATCGGTAATTGCCGTCAGGCCAGGTCTGGAAACCTGTGTTTACATAGAAAGTATCTGTTACAACAGTCGGAGTCAGCGATGTCCAGGAAGCTTCATTGGTTTCCTGCCCCTGCAGCAGACGCCAGACCTTGTAGCCCAGCAGGGCGCGGTCAAGGTTATGGTTATAAGGCGTAATGTCCGTGATGGCTCTGCCAGTGGGAATGCCTGACGCAGGCCCTATATATATATCGTCCAAATACCAGCCGCCATAGGACACTGTTGTCGTGGCATACCATTCAAAGCTGATCTGGACATTGTTTTGTCCGCCATAGGCTGCCAGGTCAATATTAAGCACCTGCCAGGGCATGAACACCGCCGAAGAACTGTTCCCCCATACCGTATTGCCGTTAACCAGGATCAAACCATAGTCCCAGGTATTGTAACCATTCATATAATGCCAGAAATTCAGTACAGGATCAGTCATGCTGCTCAGGTCAAAGCTCTTTCTTAAGTATGACCAGCCGCCGCAATTACTATAACCGCCCTGGATAACAGTTCCCCACATTCCGGTTCCGGAATGGCAGGAAGAAGGCGGAGTATCTGTAAAGGTATCAATATCAGTGTAGACTGATGGATCGAAATTAGCTGTCCATTGCCAGTCTCCCAAAGGATTGGACCAGCTTGAAGTGGGCGTCCAGCCGCCATTATCAATTTCAAAATCAAAGAAATAGCCGGGACCCGTAGCACCGGGAGGGCTCCAGGTTACTGTGACCGCTGTTTCAGCGGTGTTCAGTTCAGCATGAACGCCCACCGGTGGTGAGGTCAGTTCGTTCAGGATAATGGTGCCCATATTGTAATCAACTGAGCCGATGGTAATGGAACCGGCTCCATTCTGATACCCGTCGCAGGAGATATTGTAGTTGTATGTATTGCCTGCCAGGACACCCGGAATGGTAAACTGGCCGGAAGCATTGGTCGTGCCGGTGTAGTTGATGGGTCCTGTCAGGTTAACTGTTGCATTGGGCAGTCCGACTGTCGGGGCATCGCTTCCCACCACTGTTCCAGTTACATTGACGTTGGGAGACGGCAGCAGCACAAAGTTCAATGTTGTAGCCTGCCCAACTGTGATGATAGCTTGCAGAGTCTGGGTCATGTACCCAAGCTTGGAGCAGGTTACATTATATGTTCCCGGATTGACATACGGGAAACTATAGGTCCCGGCAGTATTGGTCAGCATTGACAACTGGGTATTGGTGATACTGACAAGCGCATTCGACACAGGATTGCCACCCGATGTTACAGTCCCGCTCAGAGAGCCCATTCCGCCCACCTGGAAACTGATCCCGACATTCGGTCTGGAAGCGTTGACATAGCCATTGGTGGTGGGAGGAGTTGTATCCGCATACATGTAATGATGGCTGGCTGTCGTGCTGGTAGTATAGCGGAAAGTCTGTGAGGAAGTGGTTCCGGCACCGCCATAGTTGTTTTCCACCATTACGATCAGGTTGTCGCCTGTGTAGAGGAAGGGATTCGTAAAGGGGAAATACACCCAGCCCACCTGATCGAAGGTGACTGTCCCTTCCACACACAATTGGGCGTCAGTTATTGTTGTGGTCCAGGGTTGTGCCACAAGCTGCGTATCGGTGGTGTTCTTCATCAGGATCCGATAAGGAACCACATTGCCGTATTGGACAGCCATGTCCCACATGATGCCCGAGATCAGGCCCGGTGCGCCAAGTTCCGCAGCAGTGTAGATGGATGCGTCACGTGTATATCCGTATGTAGTGTAAAATGGATAAGTCTGAGCCGAAGTGCCGGTTCCGATCAGTATCATCAAAGTTCCGGAAGGGAACACAAACACATGATAGGGCGAAGATTCATCGTTGAGAGGGTTTTCATCCCCGGCCAGGATCACTTTTCCTGTCAGATAAGCATCGCCTGTCGCAGTCGGAGTCCAGGGAATTATAACGTTCAAAACTTCCATGGAAGCTATGAGTGGCCCTGCAACGCTGCCTATCTCCGTTGTTCCCAGCATCAGTTTGACCGTATAGTTTGTCTGTGGATTGCTGCCTCTGTTGCGCACCTGGATCGTATAGTTGGATGCCGCACCGACAGATGGCGTTTGTGTACCCGTTACCGATAAGGCTTGAAGATCATTAACAGCAGGTACCGGAGCAAGGTATTCAAAGACAAGTCCGTCTGCAGGATAGCAGGTGGCAGTATGCGCACAGGTTGCATTGTTTGCAGCCCCTGCTGTCGTCATTGACCAGTTCGAGTCGGTTGTCCGGTTGGCAAAGTCCGTGGAGGCTGAACCTCTCATCCCAACCTGAGGATAGGATGTGCTGGCAGTTCCACCGAACGTATGAGGTCCATATGCAAATGAAACTTTTTGTGACGTTTCGTGCAATCTTATCTGATAATTGATTATGTCGCCCGTTCCAGTGGTTCCGTATCTTTTATAATTTTTCCACTGAACTATGCAGGTCCGGTTGGGAGCGGTGCCGATGGTCTCGATCCGGATGGTTGCACCTGCCTGCGCCTGCAGGTCGCGCGCAAAACCGGTAACACGGTTTGCCAGTTGCTCAGGAGTTATTGCTGTCGTATTGGATAGAGGAGCATAAGAGCTTGAGGATGTGACACTGACTGCCGATGCCCCGAGAGCTGATTGTCCGAAGCAGATCCAGCCGTTGGCATTGACGCCGATCACATCAAAAACATAATCATTGAAGGTAAAATTGAATCCGATCGGAAAACCCGGTCCCACATAGGGTGAGGTTGTGGTTCCGGCCGGGTTGGCTGGATCAAAGAATCTCTGGTCATCAGTTGATTCTGTGCCCAGCGATATGCCGCCGGTGATTTCCGTATAGGTTTCAGTTGTTTGAACAAAGGTATAATCAGCCAATTCAGCATACAGCGATACTATGCTCAGGATGAATACACCAACCAAGATTGCATAAAAGCGGGTTGCTTTCATTTGTGTCTCCTTCATAGATTTAGGTCATCTATTCTTTTTTAATGTAAAGACAGCAGGAGAACGTAAAAATTCCTTTTCAGTTTTTGTTTTATCAACTCCTAAGCCAAACTCAAATCCTGAAATTTAATAAATTCTGAGAGACCACCAATATGTCAATAGTTTTTTTCCCCCTTTCCTATCTCCTTTAATTTACCTTATTTTACTGAACCTATTCTAGATATCTGCTCTATCTGGACTGTTTTCAATCATGTTTATGCCATCGGTTTTTCATCCTTCCTGCTTGGCTCCTGCTTGAATGTAAATTTACGCGAAAAAAAAGGACGGAAGCCTGTTCCGTCCCTTTCTATTGACTTGTTTTTTACCTTATCTCAGTTTCTTTGACCGGCAGGTAGCGATGGGCAGGATCATCTCTTCCATCGAGACTCCGCCATGCTGGAAAGTGCCGTTGTATTGCCTTTGGTATTGATGGTAGGAATTGGGATAGACAAAGTAATAGTCATCCTTGGCAAAGATGAAGTTATCCACTATGCTTTTGGAAGGCAGGCCATACTCCGCCGGTTTTTTGATGAAGATAGCGTGACGGTCGTTGGCAGTAAGGTTCTTGCCTTCCTTATACCTGACCGTGATGGACGCATCCCTGTCGCCCACCACTTGCGTGGCGCGGTTCACTTTAATGGAGCCGTGATCAGTGGTTATGACCACAATGGCATCCTGTTTGGCGATCAGTTTCAATGCCTCATACAGCGAGGAATGCAGGAACCAGTGTTTGGTAAAGGCGCGCAGCCCTTCTTCATGCGGAATGGTTTCCTGCAGGATCTGATCTCTGCTGCGGTGGTGAGCCAGCAGGTCAAGGAAGTTATAAACCAGCACCACCAGCTTTTCCTGTTTCCAGGTCTCGATCTTTCTCAGCACAAAGTTGCCTTCTTCCATATTGAAGATTTTCACATATTTGGAAGTCGGGTCCAGATCGAATCCCAGGTCGCTGACATGCTCATCCAGCAGTTGGTGCTCATTGCGGTTGCGGCTGTTATCCATCTCTGCCGAAGTGACCCAGTAATCGGGAAAGCGTTTGGCAATATCGATCGGCAGCATGCCGCTGAACACAGAATTACGCGAGAACGGCGTTGCCGTCGGCAGGATGCTGTAATAGGTGCCCAGTTCCTCTTCAAACAGTTCCTGGATGTAGGGTTGGATGGCGATGTACTGATCCAGGCGCATGCAGTCGATGATGATCATATAGATGGGCACGTTCTCTTCAAAATGCGGCGCCACATATTGCGAGATCACGTCAAAGGAGAGATTGGGACGCTCATCCGACTGCAGCCACGACTTGTAATTCTTTTCCACGAACGAGGTGAATTCCGTGTTGCAGTCACGTTTCTGCAGAAAGTGCATTTGCTTCAGGCCTTCGTCATTGACCTGGTCGACTTGCAGTTCCCAATAGCTGAGGTCGCGATAGATCTGCGCCCATTCCTCCCAGGTTGGAGATGCAAACAGCCTTTGATTGAGCTGTGCCACGAATTTGCTGTATTGTTCGCCGATCTGGTTGGCGCGGATTTCGTCTGCCTGAAAGATCTTCTTGATCGCCATGATGATCTGGTTCGGGTTGATCGGTTTGATCAGGTAGTCGCTGATTTGGGAGGCGATGGCTTTATCCATCAGGCCTTCTTCTTCATTCTTGGTGACCATGATGATGGGAATGGCGGAATTGATCCTCTTAATCTCTGTCAAGGTTTCCAGTCCGTCCAGGCCGGGCATCATCTCATCCAGAATGACCAGGTCATATTTATTGTCCACCACCAGTTCTATGGCATCATTACCGTTATTGCAGGTCGTGATTTTATAATCTTTCTCTTCCAGAAAGAGAACGAAGGGCTTGAGCAGGTCTATTTCATCGTCAACCCAGAGTATGCGCATATGCTTCATTGATTTTCCTCCTTGGAGTTTTGCAGTTCAGATTCGAATTGGCGCTGTCTTTGTTTGATTATCTTCTTGATCTCTTCCAGGTCTGCATCCTGAAAGTAGAGCGCCAGCTTAAAATTGAGCTCTTTTCTTGAACAATTAAATTCCGTTAGCATCCTCTCTAAAAATTGATCTATCAGGACATCCTTGACGTCCTTCTCTTTGTCTTTTTCCTTTTCCTTGATGTCTTTGACGAATTTCTTGAGTTCCCCGATCGGCATGTCTTCCGCTCTCTGCATCCATTCCTCCACATCGGGATAGGTCTTGCCCTTGACAAAGGGCTTGATGATGTTCAAACGGTCGAAGCCAAGCTGTTTCATTGTCACGTCATCCACATCCAGTTCTCCGGCAAACACCTGATAGACGGAGCAAAGCTTGCCCGCCAGGGTGTTGTTGATGTTATACTCCGTTTCCACAAAATCCTTGAAGTTATCGAATCCCTTCGCCTGATACATCTTTCTTTTCTTGATCTCGGACAAAAGCTGTCCCAGGGCGACAAAGTTCTCTTCCAGCTTCTTTTTCAGGTTATGCACAGCGGCAAATATATCCTGTGCCGTCATCTTGTCTGTGTGTTCAAGAGCATTTTGCATGTGGAGTTCTCCTCAATTTCGAATCCGTATTTTAATGACATCATCCCTCTGGGAAACTGCTTTGCTTCCATTAGATAAGATAATGTGGTAAAAAAAGAAAACGAGGTTATTTAGTCAATAGGATAATAAATTTGCTCCCGGGAAGGGAAAGTTCCGTCTCTGACCTCTTTGGCAAAGGCGTTGACGGCTTCCGTCATGGTGGCATGCGTATCGGCGTATTTCTTGACGAATTTGGGCAGAAACTCGCTCCAGCCCAGCATATCGTGAAAGACCAGCACCTGGCCGTCACAGAACCGCCCTGCGCCGATCCCGATGGTCGGGATTCTGACCGCTTTGGTGATGGCTTTGCCCAGTTCTTCAGGAATGCCTTCCAGCACCAGCATGAACGCGCCCGCCTTTTCGATCTGCAGAGCTTCCTCATACAGTTTGTCATGTTCAGCTTCTGATCTGCCCTGCACTTTATAGCCGCCCAGTTTATGGATGGATTGAGGAGTCAGCCCAATGTGCCCGCAGACCGGGATCTCGCAATCCAGAATGGCTTTGATGGCGTCCAGCCGGGCGGGTTTGCCGCCTTCCAGCTTGACCGCGTTGGCTTTGGCTTCCGTGATCAGGCGCGCCGCATTCAGCTTTGTATCTTCCAATGAAACGTGAAAGCTCATATAGGGCATGTCGGTTATGATGAAGTTATCCCTGGCTCCGCGCCGGACGGCCTGTGTGTGATAGACCATGTCATCCATCGTCACCGGCAGCGTGTTTTCATAACCCAGCACCACCATGCCCAGACTGTCGCCCACCAGGATGATGTCCACATCGGTGTTTCTGACGGTGCGCGCCATGGCATAGTCATAAGCCGTCGTCATCACGATCCTGATCCCTTTTTCCTTCATGGAAAGGAAGGAATGGACGGAATGCGCGTTGACCACGCTGTTGCTAATC
Organism: uncultured Candidatus Cloacimonadota bacterium; assembly: GCA_964634035.1. Taxonomy (GTDB): domain Bacteria; phylum Cloacimonadota; class Cloacimonadia; order Cloacimonadales; family Cloacimonadaceae; genus UBA5614. The sequence continues at coordinate 12,503 of CAZWJK010000046.1, forward strand.
ATTCTCCTGTCCCCTTGCGTCTGCGGATGGTTCGCTGTCGTCGCCGGAACCGGTTTCCCTGGCAGCGTCGGAATCATACATCTGATCGCCGGCCAGAGAGCTGTCCCGCATTACCAGGTCATAGATCACGGCGCCAAACTGATACCAGCCCTTGAATCTGCCGTTCAGATGGTTGTTACGGTAATTCGCCAGCAGCATCGGTTTGCCGTCCGGATACCAGACATAGGCCGTGCCGTGCTTGAGACCGTTCACATAAGGCGTGGCATGCTGCAGCTGCCCATTGGCAAAAACCGAGTATCCCGTTCCGGTAAAGAGACTGCCGTCCTTATACATGACGCTGTCGATCTCGGTAAGAAGTGAATCAGCAATGGCTTCTGCCGGCAGTTTATACTGCTTAAGCAAAAGCTGGTCCTCATCCAGATTCTGCGCTGTGAGCAGACCTGCACTCAGGGTCAGGATCAGTAGTGCCGGAAGGAATACTCTCTTTCTCATTTATGCCTCAATGCTTTTTCTGATGTATTAATACCTAATTTTTATCATCTATTTTCGAAGTCAACACTTTTATTACAATCTGCGTGAACAAATCCTGCCTCTGATCCGCTCCAACAGTGTCAGACCTGATTTGTTCAGAACAATAATCTGAGGTTGGTTTTTCTTTCCCGGCACTCAGAAATCAATTGACATAACAGAGCATCTGTATATTCTGCAATAAACATGTTTAGGAGTGAATTATGAAAGTACCGGCACTGTTTTTGATGATAATAATCTGCGGTCTGCTGACCGCCGAAGGAGTAAAATTGCCAACCAAAGCTGAAGATTTTTTCACGGACGGATATTGCCGTCAGACCACTGCTGAAACCGCCCTGAGCGGCAGCCCAACGGTCCGCGCCTTTGTGGACGGCGAATGGCACGACTACAAACTGGTGCAGTTTCCCAAACCCTTTATGGATTGGAATGTGGAGCGCCGCCTGGAATACGTGGATGTCATCACCAAGCTGATGACTGGCGAGTCCAAGGAAGGGCCTCAACTGGCAGGACCGCACAACGGCATGGTCGCCACCTACGGTTACGCCGGCCAGGGCAGTCAGTTCAAGCTCAACAACGCCGTCAAAGGCATGGGTTTTCTGCCCAAAGCCGCCAAGCTGGATTCCATGATAACCTTGCTCCGCACCACGATGGAAGGCCCCATGCCTGCCAAACTCAAGATTTTGGAAGACATGTACAAGGATGCGGAGAACATCTTTGACCTGGACCGCCAGGTCTCTCTGGAGTTGTATGCTGAACCCAAGTTCCTGACCCAATCCTACACCAACCAGATGCTGAATCCCGTTTCCACCATCGTTTTTCTCGATATTCCCAGTTACAAAATCAAGACCATTACGAGATTACTTGATCCTAACGACCCGGCCCTGACAACTTATGAAAAGCAGGTCGTGGACTATATCAACCTGATCCACAGCTATTTCCACGGCAAGTTCCCCAAAGACTACATCGCCGTTATCTACTACGTCTGTGAGGTCTTTGACAATTCCCCCGGACGCATGGACGCCAGAGGGCTGAAACTGCTGCCATAAAATAATAATTGTGTTACCGGAGTTCGAAATTCTCCTTTAACTAATCAAGGGTAACTTAACTCAAGGGGAATTTCGGACTTCGTGATTCTGTTATTTGACTTCCCTCCCTTTTCCCGAAGTCCATTTTGCCCTCTGATTGGCATACCTCATTGAGTTTGCGTTGGCAAAATTGACTCCCGGAGGTAACACCATCTGCAGGAGTTCAAAATTCCAACGCCAACTGTCAATCTGACCTGTGATTAAGGGAATTTTGGACTTCGCGAAAGCGCACTGATCGCCGTAATGCAAGTTACATATGTTTTTGAATTAAAGGAGTCATCCTGAGCTCCGGGGTCCCCGAAACGGCGCAAAGCGCAGTTTTGGGTTGGTCAGTCGAAGGGGAAGTGGATGTAATTCTGCCTTCAGGCAGGTGTTTATCAATGGCAGATATCTTGAAACATTAACACACCTGCGTAAACGCAGAATTACACCCAAATCTAACAATGGGGCCAAGCTTTGAACTCCGGAAAGCATGCTGTCCGGGATTACCAATCCCGGACTCCAACAGATTGCCAATCTGCAAAACGACACGCCCTTCCACTTATCTGCAAATTCATCATTTCGGGTTCCGGTTAGGAAAAACCGCATGAATGCGGAACTACAAACTCCGGCGTGG
>CAZWJK010000047.1:0-14317 GCA_964634035.1 uncultured Candidatus Cloacimonadota bacterium
CAATTACTGTCAGCAGTAAAGCCACCAGCGATAAAATAAAAGAAAGCAGTCCCATTTGAGTTTCTCCCTGAAAATTAGTTTAGTTTAAAATCATATATGGATCATCTTGTCAGAACAACCCTGTCATCAGTTCTTCGACCTGCACATTGCTGAACCAGCGTTTGAGATCCAGGCCTTTGAGCTTTTCGTGGATGATGTCTTCCCTATGCGGCAATCCTGCCAGCTCGCGTTCCAGTTCCTCCGGATCATGCATGGGAAAGAAATCGCCAAAGATCCTGACGGCAGCGATTCTGCCCTTTTCGACCTGCAGGAAAAACTCGATAGTGCCGCAGGCGGTACGGATGGCTTTGCTGAAGTTGTAGCGCGGCGAGGTGCCATAGTTCCAGTCCCAGGTGCCGTATTTGGTTTTGACCAAGTTATCGATAAAGGCAATTTCTTCAGAAGTGAACTCATAATCCCGAGCCTGCGGGTAGAGTGAATGTACATGCTTGCGGACACGCCGGATGAATTCATCCATGCGCATTGGAGACTTGAGATGTTCAGTGATATTGGTAACCCGCGAGGAGACTGACTTCACGGCTTTGTCCTGAAACTTTAGCGGATTGGCTTTGAGGGCATTAGCAAGCCGTTCCATGTGCGAATCGAACAGGATGGTGCCGTGCTGCAGAACCTTGTCCTGCCAGACCAGTTTGGCGTTACCGGAGAACTTGCGCTCCCCGATCACGAGGTCGTTGCGTCCCTTCAGATGTGCATCCAGGCCCAGTTCCTGCAAAACCTGCAGAACGGGACGGGTGTAGGTTTCGAAGTTGTCGGTCTTCTCGTTCTCCTGATTCATGATGAAGCAGAAGTTGAGATTGCCCTCATCGTGAAAGACGGAACCGCCTCCCGTCATGCGCCTGACCACCGTGATGCCGTGCTCCTTGACATAGTCATAGTTGATCTCGGAAAGCGTATTCTGGTGCTTGCCGACGATGATTGAAGGGGCGTTGACATAGAGGTAGAAGCAGTTCGCCCTCTTGTGCCTGAGCAAATACTCCTCGGTGGCAATGTTGAAACGGGCGTCCCGGCTTTTACTGATAATACTTAGCATCTTTTTTCACCACAAAGACACAAAGGCACAAAGTACACGAGGTTTTTTTTGAGCAATGTCAGAAATCTAAATCTCATCTTTCCCTTTTAACTCGCTGTTGTGTCACCCCTGAAGGGGGTTAATAAAGCTTAGCATTCATACCTGGGGTTCACACCCCAGGCTATGATCTTTCACCTCTGCGAGGTTATTTTGTGCACAAAGGTGTTGTCACCTTGTATCGCGATTCGGCTTTTTTATGCTTAAGTTTTTTACATTCGTGTCTTTAGTAATTTTCGTGTGTTTCGTGATCCTTTTTCGTGTTTTCCGTGTGTTTCGTGGTTAACCAAGTTTATCCAGTTCGGCTTTGACAAAGTCAACCAGTTCCTGCAGATAGCTTTCTGAGAAATCAAAGCTGATGCCCGCTGTCTGGTAGATCTCGCGCACCGGTTTGGAGTAGCCCAGGTTCAGGAAGTCCTGATACTGCTTTAGGGCTCTGGACTTATTTTCCCGGTAGTTTTTATAAATGGCGAGAGCGCCCAGCTGCGCCATGCCGTATTCGATGTAATAGAAGGGCACTTCAAAGATATGGAGCTGACGCAGCCAGCGAAGCTTGCGCAGGTCTTCCAGTCCCGTCCAGTCCACGCCTGCGTCAAAGCGCTGATAGATCCTGTCAAACTCATTGCTGCGCTCTTCCGCCGTGTGCTCCGGATTCAGGTAAACCCAGTGCTGGAAAGCGTCCACTGTCATGCACCAGGGCAGGAAAGTCAATGTGCCTTCCAGTTGGTCGCGTTTGGCTTTTTTAAGGTCTGCCTCGTCTGTGTAATACTCGTCCCAATAGTCCATGGTGAGCATTTCCATCGCCATGGAAGCCAGTTCAGCCACTTCGCTGGGCGGATTGCAGTAGTAGTCGAGAGCGATGTCTTTGGAAGCGGCGCTGTGCATGGCGTGACCTGCTTCGTGCAGCAGGGTGGTGACATCGCTGTGCAGCTTGACCGCATTCATGAAGATGAAGGAGGATCCCAGGTCATAGATGCTGCTGTTGTAACCGCCGGGTGCCTTACCCTTGCGGTTCTCCAGGTCCAGCAGGCCGGAATTCTGCATCATTTCAAGCTGAATGCCGTATTCCAGTTTGACCTTGTGTTCGATCCTGATCGCCTTGGAGACGAATTCCTCGATGGTGTCAAAGGGATGCAGCTTCTTGCCGTCCAGGTCCACTGCCGTGTCCCAAGGCCTGACAGAATCAAGTTTCAGGACATTCTGACGGTGCTTATTGAGTTCGCCGCAGAAAGGCACCACCACTTTTTCCACCGCATTGTGAAACTTATAAATGTCATCGGGAGTATAGGAAAAGCGCCCCATCGCCTGGTGCATATAGTCGCGGTAGTTGTCATAGCCGGCATTGGCGGCGATTTTGATCCTGATTGCCTTGAGCTCGTCATATAGTTTATCCAGGTCTTCCCGTTTTTCCTGGAAGAGCCGGTTGATCAGGCGCCAGACCTGTTCGCGCTTGCTTCTGTCCTGATCCTTGAGAAACACCGCCAACTGCGCTGGAGTCCTTTCCTCGCCTTCAAACAGGGCGCTCATCTTGCTGACGATGGCTGCGTAGTGAGTGCCGAGTTCCTGTTCCTGCACCTTGAGCGGAATGTTTTCTTCGCGGAAAAGCTCGATCTCATTGGCGATGATCTTTTCCAGGTGTCGGTACTGCTCCGGTGCAAGCTCACTGCGGGCGGGAGAGTTGTAAAAGATCTGCTGAAGCTTGAAGCGGTAGGGTTCGCAAGGAGCGAAGACATTGGCGTTGTAATCGTTATACGCCTGGGCGTATTCTTCTTTGTCAGCGTATTGGGTCATGCGGATGTAGCGCCGGGAGGATTCATCCTGCAGGGCTTTGGAGAGTTCGGAAGCGTGCTCCAGCAGGTTGAGCAGTTCCGCCGTCGTTTCCGGAGCGCGATGCGTCAGCTTTTCCCACTCGGCTTTAACGTCTTCCCACTTGGTGATGTCAAGGGCGGGACTGAGGAATTTATAGACTATTTTATCCAGTTTTTTATCCGTAAAAATCATTTCAATCTTATCCTTTATTATTTATGTCTGAAGAGCTTCCACAGCATGATGATCAGGATGGCGCCCGTGATGGCAGTTTCTTTGAAAGACAGGACAGGATAAAAGCGGACTTTTTCACCCTTGAACACAAAGATGCCGATGGGGGATGTATGCATTCCGCCGCCGCCGCCCATGCCCATTTCTTCTTTTTTGGGAGCTTCTTCAGGCGCTGCTTCAATCATCTCTTCGGAAGTGTCGTCAATATGATGAACTTTGGCTTTCTTTTTACGCTTCTGACCGGTTCCCATGCCACCGCCAAAACCGTAACCAACTCTGGCTACAGGTATTAAAGTCAGGTCACCTAAATTCTGGGGATTGCCAAATGATAGCTCTACTCCGCCGAATTTCTTCAGCTTTTCAATCACGCTGTTCAATATTTCCATAATTTCCATAATGAACCTCCATGTGTTATGCTATGGTTTTGGACAGTATCAGATTGTCAACTGCATTATCATCTTTTGGAACTGATAGTGATTGTGCCGTCCTGCCGGACTCATTTGCCTTATTGCCTCTGTGCCCGGCACTGACGTACCGAGTTACAATCTGCCGTCCTGACGGACTATGCAGAATCCAATTGAAAGTAGAGAATAGATAAATTATGCGACCAATCAATTATTCCATCAAATTATGATTAGCAGATACGATACAGCTTTCATGTTATATTCATGATTCTTAGATCTTAATACAGATTATTCTTTGTGTCTCTTCGTGACTTTGTGTCTTTGTGGTGAACAATCCGATTGATAATGACAATGAACCAATACTGTCTGCGAACAACGGCACGGTTTCAATTCTTAATTTTTAATTCTTAATTTTTTAATTTAAACAATTCTTCGTGCCTTTGTGTCTTTGTGGTGAAAAAAAGAGCCGGCGTGTTGCCGGCTCAGGTTCGTTTGCCTTGATGAGTTTTCTGATATTTATTCGATCACGATTTCTTTTTGAGGAGTGGCTTCTTTCTTTGGAATATTGAGCTTGAGGACTCCGTCTTCCATTTTCGCCTGGATCTTGTTTACATCAGCGTTATCGGGCAGGTAGAGATTGCGACGGTAGTTTCCGCTGTAGCGTTCGCAACGGTACATGGTGCCCTTTTTCTCTTCTTTCTTGTTTTCGCATTTGGCTTCGATCAGAAGCTGATTGTCATGCACTGAAATTTTCACATCTTCTTTCTTGAAGCCGGGAAGATTGGCCAACAGCTCGAAATCCTTGTCTCTTTCCACGATGTCCATCGCCATGGCCTTGAAATCGTTGTCGCCTTCCTCTTCGTAGAAACGGTTGAAGAAATCGTCAAACATATTCAGCATGCTCATCATAGGCTTGAACTCAGCGTTTCTGGTGTAAGGTACGAGTTTCATTTTTTCCTCCTTGTTGATGATGTTCTGACTACATAATAATCAGGAGCGGGAAAAAGGCAAGAAAAAAATTAGCAATCTATGTGTTTGACTGCTAATATTACTATAATATATTGCCTAACAATCAGTTAGATTGTCAACATTGCACCCCCTTCTCCCATTCTCCCGATCCTCCCCTAACCTTCTGCAAGTCTTCCTCTTACATAAATCCAAGTCGTAATCCAGTCGGGATCCAGTCGGATTAAGCCCGGGAACTGCCCGGGAACTACCCGGGAATTATTTATGCAGGGAAAAAGGGAAATGGGGATTGAAAATGGGAAAAAAGAAAGGGACCGGCAGGAGAAATTCCTGTCCGATCCCTAAAACAGGCTATGGATTTAGAGGCTAATGCTTGGGGTTATATGTAGAAGCAGATATAGACGGTCTGCTCTGCCGCTTCCACCTTGAAGGACTTGTTGGCGGGGACAGTGAAGGTCTCGTTCTTGCCATAGAGTTTCCAGTTGTCAGCGCCGGGCAGCAAAACAGACAAAGTTCCGCTGACGATGGTCATATATTCGATGGAGGAAGTATTAAATTCATATTCGCCCTGTTCCATGACTCCGACCGTGGCGTTTCCGTCCTTGTTGGTAAAGGCGATGGACTTTACCTTGCCGTCAAAATACTCGTTGACTTTCAGCATAGAATTCTCCTTGCGGTGATGTTGTTATGTCAGTTCAGCCGCCGCTGATCAGATGAATGACCGAGACCTCCGCCCCAGGCGGAACCAGGGTTTTGTCATATTGGTCCTTCTTGACGAGAGCGCCGTTGACTTTGATGACCAGCATGCGGAAGGTATAGTTCATTTTGGCAAGCAGGGCGGTGATGGTCAGGCCTTCTTCCCAATCCACCGTGTTGCCGTTGACAATGATCTTATCCATATATATTTTCTCTGCTCCCGTCTCTGATTCAAAATTTCTGCGGCTGCCGGTCAGGTCAACCAAAATTTTATGGGCTCAGTCCAATAGCTCCCCTGTGTAGAGATCCGCCTGAAAGTGTTTGGTGCCGAGGGTGATGTCGCCTTTGCCGCTGCCGATCATGATCTGGGCATCGCGGTGGATGGTGGTTTCATCATAGGGAGTGCCGCTGATGAAGTTCACGACAGCATCGAGCGAACCTGTGATCACACCCGTGATCCCCTGATAGAAATTGGCCTGGGTGGTGCGTGGAATGATCAGGTTGGACAAGGTCAGAGCCGCTTCGTGGTCAGAGGTGCGGACCCTGCTCCAGCCGCTGATGGTGTCCCTGCCCGCCTTGTAGTAATTGCCGTTGAGCACGACATAGGGTTTGTGCGCTTCGGTGATGGACCAGCTGAAATCGAGGGAATCGAGCATGTGCCTGATGCGCCTGGTCTTGAACTCGCCCGACGCCTGCTGGAGCCTAAACATCACGATGCGCGCCGTGTCAAGGCCGGTGACATAATACTTCTGGGCATAACCTTCAGTGTTGCGGTACTGTAGAGTATAGCGGCGCACGATATGGGCAAAGGGCACGGTGCTGGCAGAGCCTCTCACTTTTTCAATGGAGATGTTCCACAGTCCCAGAGAGTTGTCATAGGTTTTATTGACTGTGACATAGCGGGAAGAATGGTTCTCCGCAAAGGTTTTCCCCACCCGGGTGGTGTCATAGACCAGGAAATCCTTGAGGTCGGCGATCTGGTCAAACACGCCGCCGGGCTGGATGCCCAAAGTGGAGGCAAGGGTCTCACCCACGTCGCGGTCAGGCGTCAGACTCTCACTTTCTTTTTCCGCACAAGCGGAGACAAACAGCAAAATAACGATCGATAGAATAAAAAGAAAAGTCTTATGATAAGTTTTTGCTTGCATCTTAACCTCCTCAGACCAGTTCTGCAAAGCGCTTTTGCCCTTGCTTGCAGTCTGTCACAAAAACCTCAGCTTCAATTTTAATAGTATTTGCAGTGGCAGATAACTGTCAAGTAAGATTTATGAGTTGACAAAAAAACGGGCGGGAAAAGATTGACCTGAAGTAAGATAGAAAAGACCCTTGAAGGAGACAGATAAATGAAACAGGGAATTCATCCTAAGTACGAAAAAGTCGTGGTCAAATGCGCCTGCGGCAATACATTCGAGACCAAATCGACAAAAACCGAACTGAATGTTGACATCTGCAACGTTTGCCATCCGTTCTACACAGGCAAGCAAAAGATCCTGGATACCGCAGGACGCGTGGAGAAATTCAACAAAAAATACAACCTCAAAGACAAGAAATAGAGCGCTTTTCCTTTAACGCCATTTTTCCGTTTCCCAGGAGAAATGGCGTTTTTGCATATATGGATTATACTTAAAACAGCGCTGCCCTGATGCAGGAATACTTGCTGCAAAGGGGTCGAAGGGCGCAGCCCTTCACCTTATGGGTGGCGGGCGGGAATAGATAAATCAAAGCTGATGTCGGCATTGCACCCTTCGACTATGCTCAGGGTGACACATTCTAACTTAAAAGGAAATTATGGAAGAAAAGAAACAGATATACGTAGGCGGACAGGCAGTCATAGAAGGCGTCATGATGCGCGGTCCGGAACACCTTGCCACCGCGGTGCGGCGTAAGGACGGCAGCGTTGAAGTCTGGAAAAAACCGTTTTCCACCATCACAACCAAAGTCAAATTCTATGGGCTTCCCATCATCAGAGGCTTTGTCTCCCTGATCGAAATGCTGAAGATCGGCCTGGAAACTTTGACCTGGTCTGCCAACCGCTTTGAACTGGACCTGAGCGAAGAGGAAAAAGGCAAACCCAAATCCGCCCAACGCGAAAAAGCGGAAGAATACTTTACCTTTGCCGTGGCTTTCGGATTGGCTTTTCTGCTGTTCGGGCTGCTGCCATATAAACTCAGCGACTGGATGAACCTTGGCAAGAAGGACTTCTTTTTCAACCTCTTTGCCGGCGTGATCAGGATCGTCTTTTTCGTGATCTACATCTGGGTCATCAGCAAACTCAAGGACATCAACAGGGTGTTCCGTTACCACGGAGCCGAACACAAGAACGTCAACGCCTACGAGCACGACACACCGCTGCAGGTGAGTGAGATCCAGAACTGGACGACCCTGCATCCGAGATGCGGCACCAGCTTCATGTTCTTCGTGCTGCTGATTTCCATATTGGTTTTTTCCATCGTGGATACCCTGGTGTCCGTGTTCATACTCAAAGATGCGGTTCCCGTCCTGCTGCGGCTGAGTTATCACATTCTGATGATACCTTTGATCTCAGGAATTTCATATGAAGTGCTGCGCTTTTCAGGACGCAATCTTAACCATCCCGTGGTCAAGCTGATGACGGTGCCGGGCATGGCTCTGCAAAGGATCACGACCCAACCGCCGGACGACCGGATGGTTGAAACAGCGCTGATCGCCATGAAAGCGGCGCTGGACATGGATGTCAGCGAACATAACGTCACCTGGATCGAGAAATAATGCTGCCTCTGGAAAAACTGCAGTCTCTGCAGGAAGAGTTTCACAAACTAAAAGAGCTGATCGCCGATCCAGCCAACATGGCGGACGCCAGGGCCTATCGTCAGATGGCACGGCGTTACAAGGAACTGAATGAGATCATCGATGCCTGGCATCGTTATGAAACTATGGAAAAGCATCTTGATGAAGCCAATGCCATGCTGGAAACTGAAACTGATGCAGAAATGATCGCTTTAACCAAAGACGAGATCGCACATCTGGAAGCTGAACTGGAAAAGGCAGAACTCAAGATCAGGGATATGCTCATCCCCAGCGATCCCAATGACGAAAAAAACGCCATCGTGGAAATCCGCGCCGGCACCGGCGGTGAGGAAGCAGCGCTGTTTGTGGCTGACCTCTACAGGATGTATTCCTACTACGCTGATAAGAAGAAATGGAAATTGGGCGTGCTCAGCAGCAATGACACAGGTCTAGGCGGTTACAAAGAAGTGATCTTTCAGCTTAGCGGCGAGAATGTCTATGGCACCATGCGCTTTGAAAGTGGAGTGCATCGCGTGCAGAGAATTCCCGTTACCGAAGCGGGCGGGCGCATCCATACCTCTGCAGTATCGGTGGCTGTTCTGCCTGAAGCGGAAGATATCGATATCGAGATCAGTGAAAACGACCTGCGCATAGATGTTTACAGAAGCTCCGGCCATGGCGGGCAAAGCGTCAATACAACTGATTCCGCGGTCCGCATTACGCATGTCCCTACCGGCATGGTGGTCACCTGTCAGGATGAGAAATCCCAGATCAAGAATAAAGCCAAGGCATTGAAGGTGCTGCGTTCCAGATTGCTCGACCTCGAGATCAGCAGACAGGAACAGGAGATCGCCCAGCACAGGAAGGCACAGGTCAGCACAGGAGACCGTTCTGCCAAGATCCGCACCTACAATTTCCCGCAGTCCAGGGTCACGGATCATCGAATAAACTTGACAACCTACAATCTGGACGGATTCTTGTCAGGAGAGATAGATGAATTCATCGAAGCTCTCAAAACCGCATGGCGAAATGAGAAGGTAAATTCATAACTTATATGGAATTGATTCCCGCATTATTAATAGTCCTGTTTTTTCTGTGTTTGTCGTTTTTGTTTTCCGGTCTCGAGACAGGACTGATCTCCATCAACCGCCTAAGACTGGAAAACAGCGCTAAAACAAATAAAAAGCACGCGCATCTGCTGAAATTCATCCAACAGCCGGACAAGTTTCTGGGCACGACCCTGATCAGCAACAACATCGTGAATGTGATCCTGGCGTCGGTTTCCACCTATATTGTACAAAGTCTCGTGAACAGGACCTATCCAGGCAGTTTTGACCCGCGCTGGACCTCACTGGCAGTGGCACTGGTCGTGCTGCTGTTTGGAGAGATCGTTCCCAAAGCCATCTTCCGTGATTATGCAGATACGCTTGTGCCAAAGCTTTATCCGGTGCTGAGATTCTTTTACATAATCCTGAAGCCCTTCGTCTCCACCGTGACCTGGATCAACCGCAAACTGCAGAAAATGCTCAAAATCGAAAGCCATTACAACATGATGTATCTGACCCGGGACGACCTGGCTTTTCTGATCAGCCAGAGCAGCACGGATGAAGAATCGGAACCGCATCGGGAGATGATCAAAGACGCCCTGGAATTCAATGAGCAGAAAGCGCGTAATGTGATGGTTCCGCGCACCGATGTCATCGCTATTGAAGAAAGCACACCCATTTCGGAAGTGCTTGAACTGGCACGCACAGAAGGTTTCACCCGCTATCCCGTGTATAAGCAGAATCTGGATAATATCATCGGCGTGCTGATCATTTATGACATCATCCGCCAGTATGTAAAGGACGATATGACTGCCGGACAGCTTGTTCACGAGCCGTTCTTCGTTCCGGAAAACACGGATATCGACATCCTGCTGAAGGATATGCAGAAACATCACAAGAGCATGGCAATCGTGGTTGACTCGTTTGGAGGCACTGCCGGCATCGTCACGATGGAAGACATTCTGGAAGAGATCGTGGGCGAGATCGCTGATGAATATGACACTGAAGAAGACGTGGAAGAGGATGTGGAGCAAGTTGGTCCCAATACATGGATAGTAGCGGCAGACGCAGAGATCGACTCTCTCAACGATGAATATCAAATGGATCTGCCGACCGGTGATTATGAAACTATGGCAGGCCTTATCCTTGACCAGCTGGAATCGATCCCGCGCCAGGGACAGATCATTCATCTCGAGCGGCACACGCTGCAGGTTCTGCAGTCCACGGAAAAGAAGATCATCAGAGTCAAGATCCACCGCACCGACAACAAAGATAATTAATATAAATCAGATACAACAAGAGGTAGTTCAATGAAGTTAATGGAATGCGTGCCCAATTTCAGTGAAGGCAGGGATCATGCCGTCCTGGACGCCATCGCCAACTCCATCAAAAGCGTGAAGAATGTCACTCTGCTGGACATCGATCCCGGCGCCGATACCAACCGCACCGTTTTCACCCTGGCCGGAGAGCCGGAAGCGGTGGTGGAAGCAGCTTTTCAGGCGATCAAAAAAGCCGCTGAACTGATCGACATGAGTAAGCACCACGGTGAGCATCCACGCATGGGCGCCACTGATGTCTGCCCTTTCATTCCGATCTCTGAGATGACCATGGAGGAATGCGCTGAGTGGGCCAGGGTATTGGGCAAAAGGGTCGGCAGTGAACTGAAAATCCCGGTCTATTTATATGAAAATGCCGCCTCCAAACCGGAATGGAAAAACCTCGCCAATGTGCGGCAGGGTGAATACGAAGCCCTGCCTGAAAAAGCCAAAGATCCTTATTGGAAGCCCGATTTCGGGCCGCATGAATTCAATGCCAGAAGCGGTGCCACCGCTATCAGCGCACGCGAATTTTTAATTGCCTATAACATCAACCTGAACACCCGTGACAAAAAGAAAGCGCATGAACTCGCCCTGATGATCAGGGAAAGCGGGCGCACTGCCAAAGGCGCTGACGGCAAGATGCTCAAGGATAAGGACGGCAATAAAGTTGTCATTCCTGGCCTGTTCCAGTTCTGCAAGGCGGTCGGTTGGTACATTGACAGCTATAATCGCGCCCAGATCAGCATAAACCTGACCAACTACAAAGTCACGCCGCCTCACCTGGTTCTGGAAAAGGTGCGTGAACTGGCAGCGGAAATGGGCATCGGCATCACAGGCAGCGAACTGGTGGGGTTGATCCCCAAAGCAGCTCTGCTGGACGCGGGAAAGTTCTATCTGAAGCGGATGAACGAAAGCGCCGGCATCCCGGAACGCATGATTATGGAAACCGCTGTCCAGAGCATGGGTCTGACCGATCTGGGTCCCTTTGACCTGGATAAAAAGGTGATCGAATATGCCATCGCGCGTCAGGATGCTTTGGTCAACCTCACTCTGAATGGTTTCTGTGATCTGCTTTCCACTGATGCACCCGCCCCCGGCGGCGGCAGCGTGGCAGCTTTGTGCACTGCCATGAGCGGTGCTCTGACAGCCATGGTTTCCAATCTGACCGTTGATAAGAAAGGTTATGAAGAGGTGCAGGAAGCGGTTCTGCAACTTGCCGAACAGGCACAGGCGATCAAGGAAAAAGCGCTGCAGGCGATCGATCAGGACACCGATGCCTTCAACCTGATGATGGATGCCATGCGCCTGCCCAAGAAGACTGATGAAGAGATCGCCCTGCGAAATGCCAAGATCGAGGAGAGCACTCAGAAAGCCATTCTGGTGCCGTTTGAGACTTTGGAACTGTCTCTGGCGGCGGTAAATTTATCCCAACAGGTAGCCAAAGTCGGCAACACCAATGCCTTGTCTGATGCGGGAGTGGCTGCCCTGACAGCGTTGACGGGAGCCAAGGCCGCCTATTACAATATCCTGATCAATATCAAAGGCATCACAACTAAAACCTTTATTGACGATATCTTAAGCAGGTCCGCGGCCCTGATTAAACAGATCGGGACAGTAGCCGCGGAAGTTGAAACTGAGATTTGCGAAAGGCTTGTTTAACACAAGACACATATCATAGTTTGTAGTTCTGCATTTATGCAGGTATTTCTAATATGTATCCATTTGGTTATGATAGATAGATACCTGCCTGAAGGCAGAATTACAGCACATTTGAAGAATACTGTAAAACACTGGTTTTAGTTATGCTCGTCTTCCTCACCGGTTTCATGTGCAGCGGCAAGACCACTGATGGCAAAGCCGTTGCGGATGAACTGAACATCCCTTTTCTGGACCTGGATGCTGAACTGGAAAAGCGCAGCGGCAGGTCGGTCTGGTCATTTATCGAAGAAAGAGGCATAGAGGAATTCCGGCGCCTGGAAAGTGAGATCCTGCTTCAGACAAGGGAATTCCTGCAAAGGCAACTGGTGGAAAACCATCTGCACACCAAAAGACCGGAAGCCATCGTCGCCACCGGCGGCGGCAGCGTCCTGATCAAGGAAAACCGTGACTTCCTTTTGCAGCCGGAGCACTGCATAATCTGGCTGGATCTGCCTTTTCCGCTTTTGCTGGAACGCATCCGCAAAGACCAGAGGCCACTACTGCACGGACTGAATGATGAAGAGATCCACCGTGTCTGGCTGGAGCGTCTCCCTTTCTATCAAAACACCTGCACCCACCGCATTTCAGCTTTACCGGTCACAGATCAAATCCTGAGCCTTTTTCTGATTAATACTTAAATACTCAGGGGCTAAGCAAGCGTTAAAAGTTAGCTGTAAGATTGAGGTGATAGGCTTGTCTGCTGACCCGTGTATTGGGACGGTAGGCAGAGCAATTCAAATTGAAACGCTGATTGAATCTATAACTTAGAAGTGCTCTGAAAGCCGTGTCCGAATCGGCCTGTAGAAGCAATTCATCCTGAGTTAGCAGTTCTGAGGGCTGATAAGCGCTTTTCTGATTGGTCCAGGCCAGGAAAATAACTTCAGCATCCAGTTTCCCGGTTTTGACCCTGACCGCCTGCTGCAGGGACAAACCGTTTCTGGTAAAGGATTTCTCCAGATAATGCTGATACTGGCAGGTAACCACGAATTCAATTCTATCCGTGACCTGTCTGCTAACTAAAGCCCTGATCCTGTTCTGCGTGGGCAAAAGCTCCGCCTGCAGAGAATCAAAGGTTGGCACTGCTGTTTTACGGAAGCGATACCAGGTCAGATTGCCCTGCCAGTCTGCTTCGCGCCAGCGGGCAGAAAGGATCAGGCGCTCCTTCCAGTCTGTGTCAGAGTTGTTGTTCTGATCCTGAAAAGCGGCAATGCGCGAGGTCAGGGTCAGCTGTCTGAGAGGCCTGTAAACCAGATCCCAACTTAGTTCGCGGCTGCCGGTAGCCTGACCGAAGATCTGCTGCGTTTTGGAATAGGAGAGCTTCTGTCCAACGGGCCTGTAATAGTAACGCAAACTCTGCCTGAGAAATTTACTTTCATGGCTGAAATGCATTGCCTGAGCCAC
Source organism: uncultured Candidatus Cloacimonadota bacterium (assembly GCA_964634035.1). Lineage (GTDB taxonomy): Bacteria > Cloacimonadota > Cloacimonadia > Cloacimonadales > Cloacimonadaceae > UBA5614. Next base: position 13,460 of record CAZWJK010000047.1, read on the forward strand.
TACATCCCCTGCCAGACTAAACTCTGCACTGAGTTCAATCGGCTTTTTATCATAACCGGCAAAGATGCCGGTTGCCTGTTTAACTGGTTTAACAAAGCTTTCAGAAAAGGCATGGTCATATGACTGATGATAAGTAAGCGCGCCGAACCTAAACGCCTGAAGCTTGTAAACAGATAATAAACCGGCAGTTTGCTCCAGGATTCTTTCCTTGTCTGATGTGATGATCAGGCTTGATTCATACAGCTTAACGATCTTATCAGCCTGCAGGGATGCCAGTCTCCGGGTCTGAGAGATCCAGCTCACAAGCTCAATTTTCTGATAACTCAGATGTGCTGCAAAACCGGTCAGAGCAGGATGTGAAAGCCCTGGTGCCGGCTGAACGAAGTGGCTGTTTCGTTTGTTGGATATGTTATATGCGCCCAGGCAAAGACCTTCTCCCGCCTGTAGCCTGAACTGCCCCAGAACGGCCTGTTTCAACACGATTCCGGTTTCCACGGTCAAGGCGAACTGAGCCAGGTTGACTGGCTCAAAGTCTCTCTGCAGCTTCTGATAGCCGATACCGCGGATATCGGTTTGGATTTTCCCTTTTTGCTCGATAGCAGAAAAGAGCAGGCGATTGGTCAGTGACTTTTTATCAGGATTGAAGTTGTGCCGTGTGTTCAGTCTGAGGTCAGGTCTGTAATGGATCTCCGGTTCTGCAGGTTCGGACAGACGCCAGTTCTGCTGTTCGACCTCATCATAGGTGAGTTCTGTTATCTCCGGCAGTTCTGTTTGTGTATTGAGCGAATCCTGCGCAGCCAACGCACCTGGATGCAGCATAAACAAGGTCACAAGCATAACAACGAAGATCATACAATT
>CAZWJK010000048.1:0-14306 GCA_964634035.1 uncultured Candidatus Cloacimonadota bacterium
AGTATAATATAATCATTCATATTCTACTTTTTAAGGGTGAGAATATGATAATGGAAATTCTATTTATCCTTATCAAGAAATAGATCCAAGTATTCATGTAAAACAAAAAGTCTATTACGAGAATATCCCGTTGTTTCTCTTAGAATACCAGAATCAACTAACGCCCCCACAAGTTTATTAGCTGGGACAAAGTCAATATCAAGTATCTTTGATATATCTTTAACGCTTAATATTGGAATGCTATACATCTCTTTTATTAGTTGATTTGCTTTATTGGCACGCCTTCCCAGTTTGACAATAATTGAGTTATATTTATCAACCAATCTTAAGACTTTATCGAAAGTGTGTTTTCTATTCCGATGTGTCTATTGATTTTGAGCACTTCTTTTAACCCGTTTGGATAGAGGAAATACAATCCTGTATCATAGAATTCAGGATTGACGGAATGGATAATCCTATGGTGATTTGGGCAGACTATCATTATGTTGTCTGAGTCGTTATTCATGGATTTAACGAATGGGTCGATATGGTGTGCCTCCATAAATCTGACATCATATTCAGTAAAACAGGTTCCGCAGATCTGGCAATGGTAATCATACAGAATTTTCAGGTCGGTTATGATTGACCTGTTGATTCGCCTGATTTTTACTACTGCATCTTTATATACGAGGGATGAAGTAGAATCTGCCTGATAATAGTTTTGTTGGTACTCAAAATCATCCTCTTTTACTTTGGAGATATGCTCTTTGGCTGTCAGAAAATCGTCAGCTGATATGTATTCCAGTTCGACAAGCTGCTCATTGTAGTTATAGAGGAAAGTTATTGATTCATGGATGATGGGCCTATCCATTCCACTTTTGTCTATAGTGGCTCGATAATGCTCCAGTTCATTGTAACTGGCCTGAAAAATCCGGCGCAAATGCTTTGCCAGACTGCCTGTTTTACTCCAACGGAATTGTATGATGTCACTCCGGTCCGGATATTTTATCCTGTCGTAATTGGTGTTTGTCAGCAAGACTTTATAGATGTGGCCATCCAAGCGAAAATTAATATGCTGTCTTTCTCCGTGCCTGAGTTCATTTCCGATTGCCCCCATGATGATTGGGTGAGTCCTGATCGGAATTGAAACGCCATCGTTCAGTATGCTCCAATCCACGGTTTTGCTGAACAAGAACAGATTTGAATTTGATTCCATCTGAGAAACCTCCCAGAAATTATTATATATCATTTTATATAAATCTCAGTAACAACTATATGTCAAGAAAAACCAATTCACCAACTCACCGGTTAACAACCTATGTCAATACCCGGATTTTGAGATTTTGGCACGGTGATACAGGAAAAGAGAGTAGAGAGGGATAGATATAGTTTATTGGTGAAGTGGTAAAGAATATACATCATAAATACCTTGATTTCAATCCTCTACCACTTCACAAATCTAATTGTTAATTGGTGTTTATTGGGGTGAACCGCTGTGCTTAGTTCACTATGATTTGTGCCTATTCTATTTTATTATTTGACAGATATAACTCACATTCTATTTTGCGTTTTATTATTTTTTCACAAAATTGTGTACAAGGGGAGAACAATGAGCGAAAAGAACACGATTAAATGTCCCAACTGCGGTAAGGAAATCAATGTAAGTGATGTATTGTATCATCAAATTCAAGCAAGCCTAGAAGAGCAACATGCAAATGACGTGCAAAAACTCGCTGTGGAAAGAGAAAAATTTGAGCAGGAGCAATTAGATTTTAGAAACAAAGTCAAACTTGAGGTAGATGATAAATTGAAGTCAGAAAAAGCAAAAGTAACAGAGGAAATCTCGAGGAAACTTAAGGATGAGATGGGGGAGCAATTCAAAATTTTACAAGATGAACTGAATGAGAAAACCATTCAGGTCAAAGATTTAAACAAACTAAAAGCTGAAAAATTAAAACTAATTAGTGAGAAAGATACCCTCCGCAGTGAAATCGAATTGGAAAAAGCAAAAGAATATAACGCCCTTTTGGCAAAGGAAAAAGCCAAGATTTCTGAGCAGGCAGAAGAGAGTAGTCGTTTACAAATTGAAGCGCTTAAGAAGCAGTTAAATGATCAGAAAAATCTTGCAGCTGAAATGAAACGCAAAGCAGAACAAGGCTCTCAGCAGCTACAAGGTGAAATCCAGGAATTAGCAATGGAAGATGCCTTAGAACTCTTATTTCCTATGGATGAAATTTTAGAAGTACCTAAAGGAGTTAAGGGAGCTGATGTCATTCAGATAGTGAATAACAAACTTGGCATTGAGTGCGGAAAGATAATCTATGAAAGCAAGCGGACAAAATCTTTTTCTAACGATTGGATAAAAAAACTGAAAACCGATGCGGTTCAGGTTAAAGCTGATTTATGCATTATCGTAACAGAAACAATGCCTGACGGTATGGATAAAATAGGACTCCGGGAAGGTGTATGGATTTGTTCATTTGTGGAGATGAAGAGTCTGGTCATGGTATTAAGGGAGAATCTGATAAAAATTAGCGAAGTCATAGCATCTCAGACAAACAAAGGCGATAAAATGCAAATGCTCTATGATTACCTGACCGGTAATGAATTTGCCCTTCAAGTAGGAGCAATTGTTGACGGCTTTAATGAACTACAATTGGGGTATCTTAAGGAACGGCATTCGATGGAGTTAATCTGGAAAAAGAGAGAAAAGCAACTCGAAAAAGTCCTTCTAAATACCAATCATTTCATCGGTTCCGTAAAAGGAATTGCTAGCATACAGGTTAACGAGGTTAAGCAGCTTTCATCTGAAGAAAAGATATTGGAATTATTGGAATAGACATAATCCGGATCTGATTGAGATATAGCATGATTAATTGAATAACACAGAGGGCTGTGTATTACCCAATTGCTTGATAAAAGTGTGATCAGGCAAAGCAATCCTCAATTTCACCAATTCTAAGAGTCCACTTATCAGAATTATAAATTAAACTATAAACTATGAATTAAGAAGACGTTATGAGTTATTTGTTACCGGTTATCAGTTTAGATAGAGAGAGAATTCCGCCGCAGTTACATTTCAGTTTATCTCATCAATACAATGCTTAAAAAAATCTACATGCCGGGCATTAAGCTCACCAGATTATCGACTTAAAGCTGCGCTTCCTGCCCGGCTGGCTATTTTCCTCTAATGCCATTTATCAGAACCGGCTATTAACAGTTCCATAATCCAGACCTGGCATCCACCTGCTGTCCGGCTGCTGAGCACCTGTGCCCGGGCGGGGGAGGGGGACTGCCTGACGGCAGTAAATTATGAATTACGAATTAATAAACCGTTAAGCGTTATGCGTGATGAGTGAATGGGAAATTGAGAATTATTGGAGAGCCGCGCCTACCGTCGCTGAGCCTGGATTCCCGCCTTCGCAGGAATGACAGGTGCGGGCAAGATTCCCGCTTTCGCAGGAATGACGGACTTTTCACCACAAAGACACTAAGAGGCACTAAGGATTAAACAATGCCAGGTACTTATAAATTCAATTAAGCTTCTGCCGGATGAAACGGCGGCTAAATTACATGATCTGATGCAGTAAACCTATTTAGGCGAGGGCTTATTGGCTCTAATCCCATGAACGGCAGGGAGATATGGTGCGTTTTCCGTAAAGGGTATAGATTTTAACCACGAAGGGCACGAAGAAATTCACGAAGATGAAAAGAAATGAGCCGCGCGAACAGGTGTCTTATCCTTCGACTATGCTCAGGATGACACCTTCGCGGGAATGACGACGTAGGTAAAGGCGTCCCGCCTGTATCACGACAAGCGGGGACGCTTGTCGCTACGGCAAAGAAAGAGCCGGCATGAATATACCGGCTCACAGCAGATGAATATCTACGCTACAATAAGATTCCTGCTTTTCCACCCCAGCCGACTGCGTCGTCCGGGGGCCCCGGTCGCAGGAATGACAATCTTCGTGTGCATTGTGTCTTTGTGGTGAAATTAAAACAGGCTAGATTCCCGCCTGCGCGGGAATGACGGGTGTAAGGTTTCAGGAATGACATGCTCAGAGTGTCACATTGAGCTAAGTCGAAATGCGGACACGCGATCGGTGTCTAAGTCTTCGACTGTGCTCAGACTGACACGCTTGTATATAGCCCTTAACTGATAACCGATAACCGATAACTAATAAAATTGGAGGAAACAATGAAAGTATGGTTTAAGAACATGGTTCTGGCATACTCGGGCAAGTGTGACGGACTGGTGTATTATTACAATGAAAAGCTGGGCAGAATGAAGTCGCGCAAATATGTGATCCCCAGGCGCACTGAGCAGAATGCCCGGTTTACAAGCATCTCTGTCAATCTCAAGGCACTCAATATCTCGGAAGACTACAAAAACGACCTCAGGGATTACACGCTCCGCTACAGCACCCTGAATCAGTATAAAACCCGGCCCTGCCTGAACTGGTACAGCGTGTTCACGCTCCTGATGTGGAATATGAGCAGAGCACTCGGCATCGACCTTGCCACCCTCACACGGGAACAGATCGAATCCGAAGAACTCCCTTGCCGGAGTGTCAAAGACGCTGTGGAAGCAGGATTGCTGCCGCCGGTGTTGAATTATCAGAGGTTGGACAGACTGATATAATTACGAATTATGAATTATGAATTTAACCACGAAGACACAAAGACACGAAGAAGCACGAAGGGAAATGAGAATTATGAATTATGAAGACCGTTACGGGTTACGAGTTGCAGGAAGATTCATTAAAGTATTAAGAGGAAAAACAGTGACCGGTTATCGGTTATCGATTAAGGGCAAAAGATAATCATGAATTACGAATCAGGGGAACACGAAATACACGAAAGTTACGAAAAACACTAATGCAATATTCTTTGTGTTTCTTTGTGCCTTAGTGTCATTGTGGTGAAAAAACAGGCTGGATTCCCGCCTGCGCGGGAATGACAAGCTTAACGTGTCACATCGAACCAAACGTGTCAGCCTGAGCTTAGTCGAAGACCGGACGCGCGATCAGGTGTCTTATCCTTCCCTTCGGCTATGCTCAGGGCAGGCTCAGCTCAGGATGACACCTAAGCGGGAATGACAGAAAGGGTTGTCAAGCTCCGGCTTGACAAATGGCAAGCAGAAGCTTGCCGCCCCAATAGATTCCCGCTTCCGCAGGAATGACAAAGTAGGTACAGGCGTCTCGCCTGTACCAGGACAGACGTGGGCGTCTGTCCCTACAACCGGACAAGCGGGGGCGCTTGTCCCTACGGCAGATGAATATCTACGCTACAAGGAACGCTGGCTTCAGCCGGCCGGTCCACCGGATTAATCCGGTTCTTAATAAAACCGTTTGAAAACGGTGGTCCTGCCATTTGAAAATGGCGTTCCATTCACGGACAAGATTGCGCAAAAGAGCGCGAGAGAAGTTGTCCGTGCCACGACACTAAAGAAAAAGCCGGCATGAATATACCGGCTCACAGCAGATGAATATCTACGCTGCAATAAAATTACGGCGCTACAGCTGTTATCCTGTAGAAGCGGGAGGATTGGGTTCCCAGCGGCAGGGAATACTGCGTATCTGCGGTTTGCACAATGAAATCCCAGGTTTCGGCATAGGGATCGTCCGAGCCGTAGATCCTGTAGGCAACGGCGGTCGGAGAAGCGGTCCAGGTGAAATTGAGAGCCGTTCCCGAGGCCTGGACATTGAGGCCGGATACTGGCGCCAGCAGGGTGACAAAGCTCCAGACCATGAAACCGGGGGATTCGGGATCGGGACTGGTGTGATCCTCCGCTACGGGAAGGACCCCCCAGAACCAGCGCGTGCCATAGCCCAGATCGACTCCCGGCTGAGCTGACAAAGCCAGGGCCGGATCCGCCGTTTCAAAGAAATAACCGTCAAACAGATTATCGGGATCAGTGGACGCAAAGACCTCATAATACAGCGGAGCGGGTGTGTTCAGCGGCGGTTGCCAGCCCAGCTCGACAGTCTGCGGATGCAGATTGGCGGCATTGTCTGCCGGATACGTCAAAACCACATGGCCGGTAGCAAGATCGAGCGGAAGGAAATCACCCTCATCAGCGCCGATATCGGGAGTCAGGAAATGGCGCGCCTCACCGTCAAAATCAAATCCGACCATGGCCAAAGGCAGCGCGGAACCTTCCGCAAAGGTGGGAACATCGTCACGCAGATGCAGGTCAAAAGGTGCGCTCACACTGATAAAGGGCGCATTTTCCGAATGGGAATTCTGATCGATGGAAGCGGCTGCCTGGTATTCCGTCAGGGTCTGATAACCGGTCGTCCCGTCATAAAAGATGAGATTGGCGGCGCCGGGCGTTCCCGCATAATAGATGTTGGCGTCGGTATCGGAGATATTGTCAAATCCGGTTCCGGCTTTCCAGAAGGCGACCGTCCTGCCTGACGCGCCGGGAGTGCTCAGATTGACGAAGATATTGTTTTTGATGCTGTAACTGTTCGTGGTGGGGACTATGCGGAGCGCTGCGCTGGAAAATGAGGCGCTGACGGCGGATGAGGACAGGAAAACGCTGTTGTGATAGATCCTGCCGGTCGTGCCGCCGGTAACCTCAATGCCGGAGACCTGGGGCACGGAGGTGGCATTGGGTGCGTTCAGGCCGGAGATCATGTTGTTGTAGAGATTGCATTCCGTTCCCGAAGCCAGGCGTATGCCCTGGGTCACATAGTTTCCGCTGCCTGTGTTGGTGAGACCCGTTATCACATTGGAATAGGCAACGCAAAGCGTAACTGTCTGGATATAAAGGCCGTAAACGTGACCGCCGGAAGCGAGGCCGGAGATCGTGTTGTGATGGATATCATAGGTGCTGTTGGAGACAAAGACCCCGTAAACCGGACCGGTGGAGGTTCCGGTGAGATTGGAGACGGTATTGTTATGGACCTGGTTGGTCCCGCCGATCAGATAGATGCCATAGATGTTGTTGCTGCTGGAACCGCCGGAGATGACGTTATTGTCTATCTGGCTCGTGCTGCTTGCACCGCTGACAGAGATCCCGTAAATTCTCAGGGCGGAGCCGGTCACATAGGAAATGGAATTGCCGCTGATCACGGTGCCCACGCCAAAGATGTTGTATATCCCATAGTAGCGGACATTGGTGAGGACATTGCCCAGGACTGAGATATTCTGCATTTCCTGCCCGCTGACGCCGTTCAGGTAGATGCCGTTATAGACCTGGTCGAGCGTGTTGGCCTGGATGACGGTATCGGAGTTCTGCCCGGTCAGGTAGATGCCGCGGACAGCGGTATTGGAACTGGAAAGCGTGATATTGCTGTTGCGGATGGTGTTGTGGGCGGCGGGGACGGTTGAGCCGTTGATCCAGTAGCCATAGGCAAGGTTGGTGGCGCCGTCCTGGTTGGCGACATCCACGCCGTCAAAGGTGATCCAACTGACGCCGTCCAGTTTGAAACCAAAGGAATCCGTTCCTCCCAATGGTTTGACAACTGGGTTGATCCGGGCGCCGGGAGCGGCTCTGAACAGAACGGGACTGCCCTCGGAACCGGAAACTGTGATGGGAGGCGGATTCTCCTGATAAGTTCCGGGTTCGATGTTGAAAGTGACTCCGCCGGGACCGACCAGATTGAAGTTCAGATAGTTGATGGCGGCGGTCAGGGTGGAGAAATCGCCGCCGGGGCCAATGGTCTTGACTCCTGTGGCGGGAGCGTTGGTGGAAAAAGTCCAGACGGGGCAGGCGACAGCATTGCCATTGGAGTTGTAGGGTATTATCTGCCAGTAATATACGGTTCCTTCAGCCAAAGGGGCAGGGGGCTGGTATGAAGTGGCAAGGCCCATGTCCAGGCCGTTGACCAGGTTGGTGGGAGTGGAGCTGCCTCCGCCATCGGTTCCCAGATACAGTCTGTAGCCGCTGGGGTAGTTTCCTCCGCTGCTCCAGGCCAGGCCCGTATCGTCCAAAACGATGGAACCATCGGCAGGAGAGACCAGAACGGCAGGATTGGGCGGATCGGTGAAGACGAGTTCCATCAGATTGTATTTCATCGCCTGCAGGACCTCCTTGCTGGTGGTGTTCTGCAAAAAGAAGACGACTTCTGCGTGATCAAGGCCCCAGCCGGCATTCCAGGTGGCGTTGAGCGTCACGGTGGTCTGCCCTCCCGTGGCCAGGGAGATGGGGGTTCCGCTTTGGTTGGGTGACATCAGGCGGTTGACAAAGTTGAGTTCAGTCTGGTTCTGCCAGGCATAAGCGATGTGAGATTCGGTGAAGGCGCAATGCAGAACCACATTGGTGTTGCTGTCGGCTTCCGGTTTGGCGACCGTGGCGTTGATGGTGATGTTGTTTCCGGCCATGGAACCGGTGGCGGAGATGGTGTAGTGCGATGCGACAGCCAGTCTTGCGTTCACTTTGGGAAGATAACTGCTGTACATGGAAGTTGTTGCGCTGCCTCCCACGGTTGGGTTCAATCCGTCGAAATAGGCGGTTGGATAGCCGGTGATGCCATAGTAGGTGTTGCGCGCATTGGAATAGGTATTAGCAAAGGTATCGCTGTAGTGATTTTCGATGATGGCAACGGGATGGCCGTTATTGACCAGGTCATCGGCGCCCATGGCCGCTCCAGGACAATACTGACACCAGGTGCCGGTGCCGATCTCGACCACTACATAATTGCGCGGAACGGCTGTCAGCAGGGCTGCCAACAGCAGAAGCAGCAGACATAAACTAAGTGTTCTGAACATACGTTTCTCCTTTGGGGGACCTTTATATATTTCTGTCTGTATTAGTTTTATCACGGGTTAAGATTCCCGCTTTTTCACCCCAAAAGACAAGTCTTTTGAGGACCCCAGTCGCCGGAATGACAAAAAGGGTTGTCAAGCTCCCGCTTGACAAGCGGCAAGAAGGAGCTTGCCACCCCAATAGATTCCCGCCTGCGCGGGAATGACAATTTAGTGTTGGATTCCAATCCTACATAAACGTAGCTTTGGAAAGCTACGCTACAAAAAGACGTAGGTACAGGCGTCCCGCCTGTACTATGACAAGCGGGGACGCTTGTCCCTACGACAGATGTCAAGCTGTGCTACAAGGAACGCTGGCTTCAGCCGGCCGGTCCACCGGATTAATCCGGTTCTTAAAAAAAAACCGTTTAAAAACGGTGGTCCTGCCATTTGAAAATGGCGTTCCCTTCACGGACAGGATTGTCCGTGCCACTTTACTCACGGACAAAAATGTCCGTGCTACAAGACCCTTACGGCTGCACCACCTGCAGGCCTGAGGATGTGTTGGTCAGGAACAGGTAATTGCTGCTGTACCTGATCCGGGTAATTGATCCGGACAAGTCGCAGAATCCGGCAAGGACAGGCGCGGCAGGGCTGTTGACATTGATCTTCAGCAGACCGGTCCCGAATGCATAGACATAGACATAGCCGTTATCGGCGGCAAGCACGCTTTCCAAATCATCAAGCGTGATGTAAGAGCCGACCACCGCCGGTGCCGTTGGATCGCTGACATTGATGATCTGCAGTCCGGTGTTGTAACCCGTCGCATAGGCATAACTTCCCCTGACTGATACATCGCTGACAAAACCCTGGATCTGGCAGCTTCCCACCAATTCCGGATAAGCGGCAATGCTGAAATCCAGAATCTTCATCCCGAATTTCCCGTCCGTGGCATACACATAGTTATCCCTTGCCGCCAAATCATAAGCCGCTTCATTTAGCAGATAGGAGCCGATCGGCTGAGGTGCGGCGGGATTGGCAATATCAGTGGCAACCACATAGCCGCTGCCTGAGCCCGCATAAAGCAGATTCCCGGCATGTGCCATGGACAAGATCGTAGAACTGCCGAGCGTAAAATTGGTCACAGGTTGCGGCGAAGCTGGATTGGCGACATTGATGACCCTGACCTCCCCGCCCCGGGCCAGATAAACGTGCTGACCCACCAATTCCAGTTTAAAGATATCTCCCGGCAGGATGTAAACCCCCACCTGCACCGGTGCGTGCGGACTGCTGATATCATAGATCTTCAGTCCGGTTCCCATCACTGCCACATAGGCATAGTTCCCCGAAATCGACACATCATAAGCGGTCCCTCCCATGGATGTGGTACTGACCACGTTCAGAAGCTCTGGAATACTGTATGCAGCGGTAACTACCGGCGATGGAGTCCAGTTGTAGCGGTAAGCTTTGGCTTTGAGGACCGCAGCTTCATTCAAAATAAACGGGTTTGCGTATAGGGTTGAGGAGGAATCCGGTTCCGTTCCGTCCAGGGTGTAGCGGACACTGACTCCGTCCGGCCAGCTTGCAGCCGAGGAAAGACCGTTGATCCTGATCCTGATAAAGATGCCTGGCACATAGGTTCCGGATTCTGGTTCGATCACGGGAACGGGCACAATTCCGGAATAGAACTGCGTGATGACATTGCTGTCCTTCATTCCGGGCTTGATGGCATAAGCCTTGACCGTCGTGCCCAATGATACGATAAAAGGTGCGGTGTAAACCACAGAATTGACGGGAGGAACGCTTCCGTCCAAAGTGTAGCGGATCTCCGCCCCTTCCGTGATGCAGGAAATGCTGACCGTCTGCTCCAGTTCATACGAACCGCCTGCAGGAGTGAGAATGGGAGTTGCCACTTTGTTCGGCTTGGTGGATGAATCGCAGGATATAAGAAAAAAAACGCACAGTAAAACGAGGATGGTACCGGTTAGGAAGGGTTTCATAAGAACCTCCAGATTCAATTTACCCTTGAAATATATCTAATAAGCTGTAGTCCATAATTATGACCGGTTTTTTCGAATAAACTTCATCAGAGCGACAACTTAATTTTTGTCAAGAAATAGATGAACGTGGTGACGGGTGACGGGTGACGAGTTACGGGTTATTGCGTGTCACATTGAGCATAGTCGAAATGCAGACACGCAGACGGTGTCTTATCCTTCCCTTCGGCTATGCTCAGGGCGGGCTCAGCTCAGGATGACACTTTCTCTTCGGTGACGGGGTTACGGGTTACGAGTTACGGGTTACGGGCAAAAGAGAATTGCGAATTACGAATTATGAATTAAGATTCCTGCTTTCGCAGGAATGACATCAGTTTGTAGTTCTGCCTTCAGGCAGGTGGCTCAGAATGGGCAGAGTTCTATTGCTTTGAGCAAAACCGCGATAACCGTCCACAGGATGGCACATAATTTAATGCAAAAGACGCTAAACTGAGGATTTGTGTCGTAACACAGATTGGCAATCTGTTGGGCTCCGGTAATGGCATTGCCGGAGCAATCATGAATTACGAGTTACGCACCTTGTCATTCCTGCGCAGGCATAGCCTGTCCTCGACCCCTGCCTGCGCAGGGGCAGGACTCTGATCGGGGAAATCCAGGCTTTTTTCCAGGGCAAAATGGACTTCTGGAATCACATCTAAAAGATATAGGGAAAATATCAAAATGATATATAGTGCTCAATCTGAGACTGAGCCGGAAGTCATAAAATCATCGCAACTGATTGGATTACATGCAGATTAGCGAAATCAATTGATTTGGAACAGCTTTTGATTATAATATAAGATGAGCGACGCAATCGCTCAAGGAGAATGAAATGAAACTGATAAGAAAATGGAACCAATATAAAACTGAACACATCAGCGTGAAGTTCGTCAGCATTATCTGAATGTAACCCGCAGCGCCGGAACGCCGGATGACTCCGAAAGAAAAACGGATAATTTAGGATGGGACGGTGCAAAACGTGGGTTTATCAGATAACCAAGCCACAGGTCGAAAGGTCTGTGGCTTTTTTTTAACCACGGAATACACGGAAAACACAGAAAACTTTTTTTCTAGGTCACGCATCACGCTTAACGCATCACGAAAAGACAAACTGAAGTTTGTGGAACAGCCACTCCAAAAATGGGCTACATAACTCGTAACCCGTAACGGTCTTTATAATTCATAATTCACCGCCGTCGCGCATAACGATTGAAACATACTAAAATATGTAAAACAGCCATTCTAAAGGATGGGCTACATAACTCGTAACCCGTAACTCGTAACCCGTAACCCATAATTCGTAATTCATAATTCGTAATTATCTTTTTGCCCTTAACCGATAACTGATAACCGGTCACTACTTAAGCACCACCTTCCTGTCTGCCCGCCAGTTTCCGCAGGTCAGACGGTAATGGTAGATCCCTGATCCGAGAGGATTTCCCGTTATGTCAGTGCCGCTCCAATACAGGTGAAAATCACCCGCCTTGGCATGCTGCCTGACCGCAGACCAGACCTTTTGGCCCTTCAGGTTGAAGACTTCGATGCGGACGGTTCCGCCCGCTTTCAGTGTGTAGTGGAACCTGGTTCCGGTGCTTCTGCCAAAGGGATTGGGATAGGCAGGCAGGAGTTGGGTATTCAGAATATATTCAGGAGTGAAATCACCGTTATCAGGGATGGTGACGCTGATGGGGCCGTGGAAGTCGGATTCGCCGTTCAGGTCGAGGTTTTGCAGCCAGTAATGATATGTGTTTCCGGCCTGAACTTCCCTGTCTGCAAAGCTGTATTCCGTCGTCTGGGATGTGTTGGTGGCATTGATCAGGGACGGGATCTGTTCCGCGTTTGCCAATTCGCCTCCCAGGCCGCGATAGAGATAATATCCCAGCAGATTGGTCTCCGTCTGCGTGGTCCAGTTAAGCTGCACATGATCCTGCGCGATCACGCTGGCAGTGAAGGATGAGAGCTCGACTGGCAGGGTGTAGTCATTTGTGGTTACTTCCATTTCATTGGAGTTATCGCTTGTGCTGTAAGCGCTAACTGCTCTGACAACATAATGGAATGTGGAGTTGGGAGTTAGACCAGTAACCGAATGGCTGACCACATTGCCCACACTCACACCTTCATATCCTGAAACATAATAGACAACCGGATGAGGCCCTTCAATGACAATGTCGTCGATGTAATCTCTTCCGGTGTTCTGATATGTCATGATCCAGCGTAGATAGAAGTTTCCAGACAGATTGAGCTCGATACTTTTTGGGGCATAAATAGGATTTAAGCTACCGGTATCATAATTATTTGCACTATACACTGCTCTGTCTGTCCATGATGCGCCGTCAGGAGAGCTTTGAACTTTCATAACATGATTTGTGTTTATCCCTGATGTCCTGACCCAAAAAGAACAGTTTTGAGGATTGGAAATCAATGGAGTTTGAATCCAACCGGCATCATCGCTTAAACCGGCATAATAAGTGCCATTATGAGCATAAATGCCGTTGGTGATGTAGGAATTGGAAGCTGACAGGGTCCAGCCTGTTGGAGGCGATAAAGTGGAAAATCCCTCAAAACCTGTATTGATCAGTTCATTAATCTTAGTACCAGTGTAAACATCCAATTCATAGCCGGTTGCTCCATCAACTGCGTTCCAGTTAGCCGTAAAGCCTGATGATGTAATATCTGCCGGGCTCAGCAACAACGGGGTCTGTAGGGGATTATTAGATATCAGTATATCATGAACATATGTAACTGCGATAGCAAAAGCCAGGCGCAACCTTATGGGGCTATCTGAATTAACTGCATATGCATAGGATTGACCTGACGTGCCAACGTTAGATATTATGTATATGGTGGACCATTCTGAGCCTATAAATTGTTGAAGCCTTATTGTCTGGTTTGTATTTGTAGCTCTCAAGCGAAATTCAACTATTCCGGCTGTAGGGATCTCAGGCAGTTCCAGAATCCCAGATGACCTGTTGATCTGAACATAACCTCTTGTTCCGGTCCCGTTTGCTGTGCCATTGGGGCTGACAATGCAATTGGTCATATTCACTGTACCTGCCGGAATTGCTTGAGAATAATCACCATACGTTGATCTGGCTGTCCAGTTCTGGATATTTTCGTTGATGATGAGGGTTGCGCCGATGGAATTACTGAATAGAAAAATACAATATAGCAGAACCAGCTTTCTCATTATTCCCCCTGTTATCACGTTTGGCTTTTTATTATGAGAATATGAAATTAATAATGATCATTACGTCAAGGAAAAAAACAAGCTATGTGTGAAAGAGGGTATTGGGGATTTGATTTATAATAATCCCGCAGGGATTTCAGCTTTGGTTGCATGTAAAACAAAACACGCTTGCTTGAGGTGCTTTCAGATAATCCCTTCGGGATTCTCAATTTAATAGCCAGTGACTTCATTCACTGGTCAGACGGGAGAAAAGAACAACCCTAGCGGGGTTTCCTATTCTCTTGGAGGAAAATCAACTATATTGGCCGATGGTTTGAGATCGCCCAGCAATTCTT
The DNA here is from genome assembly GCA_964634035.1 of uncultured Candidatus Cloacimonadota bacterium. GTDB lineage: Bacteria > Cloacimonadota > Cloacimonadia > Cloacimonadales > Cloacimonadaceae > UBA5614. The sequence goes on from CAZWJK010000048.1 coordinate 14,232, forward strand.
TGAGGATGGCTTTGGCGTGCTGTTTGGCGCCCAGTCCGTTTTCGGCGACGGGGCCGGTGCAGGCGGGGCAGCCGT
>CAZWJK010000049.1:0-3214 GCA_964634035.1 uncultured Candidatus Cloacimonadota bacterium
ATTTTCCTTGACATCTTTCCGCACCGTAACAAAATATGCTCATAACAGCGGTGATTTGCTCTTTGCTCCGCTCAAAAATGTGCTAAGGATAGGCAGAAAAGTATTTGCCGGCTCCTTGCAGCCGGCTTTTTTTGCTTTTATGGGGGCAGGGCTATCTCCGCGCAACAATGAAAAAGGAGATCATTATGAGCACCGGAAGCACTCTTTTGGTGGCGCGCAGGGATTATGAACAAAAAGACAAGTGGATCTATGCCAGCATCGATTACAGTTTATCTGAACGCATCGATGTTTCCCTCCTGTTCTGCCTGATCCGCAGAGAAGCGGTGGAAAACGCCATCGGCAACAACATGAGCTACAGCACCATAGCAGATATGGTGGAAAACAGTTACGAAATGGACTGCCCTTTCATGGACGAGCCCATAGCCAGGCCCGGCCTGTGCCAGCTGGCCGCTGAGCTGAAAATCCAAACCATCTACTGGATAACCCCCTCCGGACAATTGTGGAGGACCCGGCAATGCATCAACCAGATATTCCTGCTGAGGGATATGAAAACGGGCAGGGTGAACGTGTACAGGGTCACCGGCATGAAAATCATCCCCTGCGAGCCCGGCATGAACTATGATGTGGTCATGGTCGGAAACGAGATCGGGCATCCTGAACTGCAGCACAAGGTTATCGCCACCCTGACCCCGGAGCAGGAAAAACGGCTGCAGCCTGAGCTTGACAAGTGCCTGAAAAGTAACGATAAATACGATATCGACTTTGCCCAAAAGGAGTTTTTGATCAAAAGCAAAGTTTTGAAACCTGAAGACGTCTTCGATGTTGCTCCGCTGGAGAGGGTTATGCCGGATCCGGAATACCACATAGATTATACAGAAACCTGGAGAAGAAATTACCTCAACCGTAAACGCAGGAAAAGGGCTGTCGTCAGGCGGAGCGGGGCGGAAAAGACCCAAAAGGACGGACAGCAGGAGCAGGAAAGTCTGTCAATGCGGCTGACGAGAATGATGCTGAAAGCTGCAGATGAGATGAACCAGAAGTTCAAGGATTCCGGGCAGTATCTCGAAAGTCACAAGACAACTGAGGAACTGTTAGGAGGGGGATTGACCGCAACCATGATCCCTAAAAAAAGGGGGGATAATCATGAACAATAACAAATGCCTGATCGCTTACAGCCCTGCGGGCAGCAGTGGCTGGCTCTGCAGTGAAGTCATCCGGCGGATGGATATGGATCTGGAGTATGCGTTCCTCTTGTTTCTGATCAGACAGGGAGCCATCCCGCAGTGCATTTCCGCCAGGGCCGGATATTCCCAATTCGCCGATCTGATCACCGGTGATGACAATTGGGATTCCGAACCCGAAAGACAGGGGAAAAACCTGCCGCAGGATCCGGTTTCCAAGTTTGACCTGCGCGTGTTTGCCGCCCTGAACGGCTATTACACCATTTATTGGATCACCGGACGGGGCGAACTTTATTATACATACCAGAGCACCTACAGCCTGTACCTCAGACGGGAAGGCTCCTACGGGCCTGTGCAGGTATATCAATACCGCGGCACCGCCCCTTTCAAAAACATGTATGTAAACGCAATTCTAACCCTTGAGCAGGAAGCTGAATACGCTGAACAGCTTGAAGAGTATTTTTCCAAACCAGACAAATGCCCTGATCGTGTCAGTGACAGTTTTGCGGCGTCGCTTATGGAAAAGGGTATCATCAGAACGGAAGACCTGGTCTGGCTGCCTGAATTTTTCCGGATCACAAAAAGCAGCACCGATTATCAGTTAAGCCGGAAACCGCCGTCCAGGAAAGGAGCATCCCATTATGGCAAATAAGAAAAAGACAGTTCCGCACAAGACTCAGGAACAAGGACGAGAGAAACAAGATAAGCCAACTAAGGAAAAGGGCATCTCTGCTCTGGCTATGAGAGAGCGTTTGGAACGGAAAGCATTGGAATGCGGATTTACGCTGATGACTGAGGAGCGCTATCGGGAGATTATTGGGAGCACTGTTACAGTGCAGTTCATACCTCAGTCCAAAGATAAAAAAAACAAATCCTGACCAGGAAAGGGGAAGAGAATTACAAATCTGGAGTTATTAAGGAGCTTGCCACCCCAATCAACAACGTGGGAATGATTATGTTCGTAGTTCTGCCTTCAGGCAGTTTTGCTTTCATAAATAGGGATGTGCTGCTTTGGCCAAAACCGCGTAAACGCGGAACTACAAACCGCTTTCGCAGGAATGACTCGTAAAAAAAGCGTGTCACATTGAGCCCAGTCGAAATGCAGACACGTGGCAATGTTCATCCTTCGACTAAGCTCAGGATGACACTTTCGCAGGAAGGACGGGTGCGGGGAGTTACACTCTGATGTCTTTGATGGTGCCGTGATTGATCTTGAGGGCGGGTTCGCCGTGGATCATCATGATGATGCCGAGTTCTTTGCCGCATTGGGGACAGAGCGGTTTGGAGAAAGTGGGGGAGCCTTTGATGCCTACATAGTCAGCTTCCATGCGGTTGAGCATGCATTTGATGATCCTGCCCTTGCCGGCTTTGAAATAGCGGAAGAGCAGAAATCCGCAGGAGCATTCTATATTGAGGATCCTGCCTGTTTTCATTTATTCACCAAGATAGGTTTCCATAAGATAAGATCTCTTTAACCGGGATTACCAATCCATGCCTCTAACAGATTGACAATCTGTGTTACGACATTCACTGCAGGCATGTGGATATCTGTACACCGATCAATCTTCCACCAAGCCGTTAAGCTCGGAAGGGTCATACCAGGTCATCAGGCCGTCCAGGCGCAGGATCTCGGTCTGCAGGATGGTTTTGTGCTTTCCCTCTTCAGCGGCAAACTCGCTGAACAGCGCTTTCAGTTCAGGTTCAGCAGTATCGGAAGCCAGTTTTTGGTAGATATCTCGCGCCAGTTCCTCACGCGTAATGGCAAATTCAATGACTTTGTCAGCGTCCTGCAGTTCCGGCGCAGGGATGGAATAATGCAGACTGCGGTCAGGTGAGAAAACTGAGTCGGGGAAATTCAGCAGGTAGAGAGAACTGAGCTTTTCCTCATGCATGGTTTCCAGAGGAACCAGACTGTTGAAGGTCTGTGCGACTTCCGGATTGTCGCCAAAGCTGCGGGCCAGAGAAGTGTAAAGATTCTGGGACTTGATCTCGTTCAGGATTGCCTGTTCGTAAGCGGCTTTGAGGTCGGTCAT
>CAZWJK010000049.1:3314-14291 GCA_964634035.1 uncultured Candidatus Cloacimonadota bacterium
AAAAAAGTGTGGCCGGGATTACCAATCCCGCCCTCCAACAGATTGCCAATCTGTGTTACGACACATTTTAATTGATCTGATGTCAGAGCTTTGAGTTTATCAGAAACAGGTTTCCATATTTTCACTGTTGCACTATTCCACAAGATCATGTTATTTCCCTGATCAGGGTGATGGGATTTATCCTGCCGGCGCGGCGGGCAGGTAGATAAATGCTGAACAGGATCACAACCAGAGCAACCAGCGGAATTATGATAAAATCAGCCAGGCGCATGTCCACGGGCAGGATGAGATTGGGCATATTGCCGACGGGAAGCTGGATCAGACTGAATCTGCTTTGCAGGGTCAGGATCAGCAGGGCAAACAGCACGCCTGCCAGAATGCCTGATATGCCAATAAACAGGCCTTGGCGCAGAAAGACACCGACCACTTCTTCATCCCGGTAGCCGATGGTCTTCAGGATGCCGATGGCTTTGCGTTTCTGGACGATGGTCTTGAAGATATTTCCGGTCATGTTGAAAGAGGCGAGGATGAACATCAGCCCCAGCACCACCAGCATCAGATACTTCTCAAACCGCATGGCTCCGTAAAGCCCGGTGTCAAAACTGCTCCAATTCTCCACTTTATGATCTGGAAATTCCTTTTGCAGCAGGCGGGTGGTCTGAAACAGGCGTTTGGGATTGTTGGATTTGAGGTCAAAGTGGTCAATGGCATTATCATAAGCGCTGAAGTATTGGCCGACGGAAAGCGGGACATAGGAATAAAGCCTGTCGTATTCAGGCATGCCGGCTACGAAGATGCCGTCAACCCTGACGGAGCGCATTCTGGGCAGCATGCCCATGGGGGTGGGGATCGTTCCCAAAGGTGCGATTAATCGGAGCGAATCACCAACCATGGCATTGATGCTTTGAGCCAGTTCAGAACCCAATATGATGCCATCGCGGTCAAATCTTTCCACAGTGGGCTTGCTGCTGATGATGCCCTGGATCCAGTGGGAAGAGGAGCGGTTCAGTTCTTCAGGACTGAGCGGTTGCAAAACAGGGCTGACGGCTTGCTGTCTCTTGAGGTCAACACCAAAGCAGATAGTGGCAGCCATGGCAGTGCCCTTGACTAGCATCAGTTCATTGCGCACGATGGGAGAGACTGCTTTAATGGAGGGATGCTTTTCCAATCGGGTTTGAAGTTCCTCATACCGGGACAGGGGAGAACCGTTCTGTGTGCTGAGCCGGAGTTCACTCCTGGTCCCGATTATGCGCTGGCGCATATCTTTGTCAAAGCCGTTCATCACGCTGCTTACAGCCAGCAGGGCAAACACGCCGAGTGCGATACCGGAAAAAGTGAGCCAGTGCCGTCCCTGGATCCTGCCGTTCTGAGCAACGACGAACTTGTGCGCAATCCAACTTTGGCTCTTATTGACAGATCCGGGTTCATTCAGATCCGGCATTCAGACCTCTATACAAGCGGGAAAACAGTTGCTGGTATTTTTTGCGGAGCTTATCCAGATAGTTGGGTTCTTTGTATTCGATCAAAGCCTTTCGGGCAGAAGCAATGCCGTAGTGATAGAAGAACTCCGCCTCGTCAAAACCGAAGAGCGAACCCTCAGGAAAATGGGCATCGATCACGATGTCAGGCTTGTTGTCCAGAATGGATTGAAGTGCCAGCCACGCTTGGTTCTGGATCACGCTGCGCAGGAAAACCTCATGCATGCGTAGCTTTTGGGACTTGTGCTTTTTCCCGTCCAGGGAAATTGTTTCGGCATGGGGAGATGTGCTGGGCAAGACATTGATGGCAATGGTCAGCTCTCCAGGCAGGCTGTCTACCAATGCCAAAGGCAGGGGATACTCGACCCCGCCGTCCACAAAGACATATTTCTCCCACTGGAAAGGAGAAAAGAGGTATGGTATGGAAGTGGATGCGCGCATGGCTTTTGCCAGAGAACCTCTGTTGATAAGGATTGAATTGCGCCTGTTGAGGTCAAACGCTACGGCGCAGAAAGGCAGGCGGCAGTTTTCAATCAGGATGCCTTCCGTCCATTCCTCAAATTGTTTTAGAATGGCTTTGCCGTCAAAGATGCCGGAAAGCTCAATGTCCAGATTGAAAGGATTAAAGATGTCGCGCTTCTTATATTGTAATGCTATGTCCAGAATCTCGTCAGGGCTGAGGCCTTTGGCATACAGGCCTCCGACCAGAGAACCCATGCTGGTTCCGATCACGCCGGTAATGTCAAAATTCTCCTGTAGAACCTGAAGCACACCGATCTCGGCAAGCCCGAGAGCTGCTCCTCCGCTCAGCACAAGTTTGGCTGTCTGCATTTATCTTATCCTCAGTTTATTCCTTATGATGCATACTGGCAAGGCTGTGCCAATCAGTCAAGGGATAAAAGCAGGAGCCGTGCTGTGACTGGACTGCCTTGTTTTTTGTTGACACATATGCCGTGGGTCAGGAAACTGCCATTATGAGAAAATATATTCCAGTTCTGCTGATAGTCCTGCTTTGCGGATGTGATATCTTCACACTCCGGGAAGCCGAAGAGCCCGTCAAGCCGCCTTTGTGGAACAGCTTTTACACCACCTGGCAACTGGCTCTGCAGAACCTGGAATACGCCTACGAAGATGAACGCAACCTGGTCAAATCCAGCGACCTCTTTATGCCGAACTTCCGCTTCTACTTCTCGGCGCAGGATATCAACGATTATGGCATCAGCCTGATCTGGACGAGAGACATGGAAAGGGACATGCTCTACAACCTGCATAACCTGGCAGACAGCATCAACGTGGTGCTGGATTCAATTCCCGGACAGAATGATGACCTGCAGTCAACTCCCATCAAGCTCTACCGGCAGTATCAGGTTACGGTCAAAAAGAACGGGACCAGATCGCTCTATGAAGGAAAGGCAGAGATCCAGATGCAGCAGGAAAGCGGATTCTGGCGCATATTGAACTGGTATGATTATAGAACGGATCTGCCATCCATCCGCCCTACCTGGGGGAAGCTGAAACATGAGTATTCGGTTTAGAGATATCCTGGCTCTGCTGCTGGCTGCAGCGTTTCTGACCAACTGCACCAATCCGTTCCATCCCAAACTCAGGTATGGCGATGATCTTCCTGTCACAAACGAAAGCCCGATCGCGGTTTTGCAGACTCTGGAGCAATCCTACAGACTGAAAAACATCAAGCTGTTTGAGAGCTGCCTGGCACCTGATTTTCGCTTTGAACTGCTGTCCACAGAAGTCAATTCCATAGGCATAGACTGGAACAATGACGGCATAAAGGATAGCTGGTGGGGTTACGAACAGGAAGTGGAGTATCACACCAACCTGTTTCTGGAAGGCTCCAGTGACGGCTCATATCCTCCGCCTGACCAGATTCTGCTCAACCTGCAGATCCCGCCTCAGGAAAAGTGGGAAACCGATCCTCAGGTCGGACACGAGGAATGGGTGGTGATTCCCTGTCTGTTTGACCTGCAATTGATCTATACTTCGACCAATAGCTCTTTATCCTCCAACGGAGTGGCAAGATTTTACCTGAAACCGATCAACAACCGCTGGTACATAGCAGTCTGGCGGGATGAATCCTTCATCTGATGGCAGGGCGTCTGCTGGCGGTCGATTACGGTGAAAAGCGCATCGGACTGGCGCTGAGCGACCCCATGCAGATGTTTGCCAAACCTCTGATGACGCTGGACAATGTCTCTCTAGAACATAATGTTTCTACTCTCAAGGACATCATAAGGGACAAAGAGGTGGCGAGGGTCATTGTCGGCATTCCCTGGAGCCTGGACGGCAATGCCACTGACAAGACAAGAGAAACCCAACAGTTTTTGTCTGACCTGCAGCAACAGATCGAGATCCCGGTGATCGGCATGGATGAAAGATTCACGACTTCCGATGCCAATGAAATGCTCAGGGAAATGGGTTATGACTGGAAACAGGCGCGCAGGGTGATTGATGCCATGGCAGCCTACCTGATCCTGAAACGCTATCTGGAGACACATTCTGATGAAGATCAAACTGATCATAAATAAGATAAAAAGATACTTTCATAGAATTGAAAAACGGCACCTGTGGATAGGCGCTAATATCCTTGCCCTGATACTGATATTCCTTATCCTGGCAACGCTATACACCATCTTTATGCCGCTCAGGACCGGTGAGGTTATTGTCAGGATCAAACAGGGCGATAGCACTAAAGCCATCGCATCCAAACTCAAGCAAAGCCATGTGATCCGCAGCGCTTTCTGGTTTGATGTCCTGGCCCGGCTGACTGAGAGCGACAGACACCTGAAAGCCGGCAGATATGTCTTCGGAGGCAATGTCAGCATCATGCAAACCATCTATAAGATCAGGGAAGGACGCTCAACCCTTATCCATCTCACCATCCCGGAAGGTTTTTCCCTATACCAGACTCTTAAACAGATGGAACGCAGCGGATTTGGGTCTTATGACTCACTATTGGCAATTGCTACTGATCCGAAGGTGGTCAAACGCCTGACAGGATTTGAATGGAAGACCCTGGAAGGCTGTCTCTATCCCGAGACCTATGCCTTTGACCCGGATGTCAAACCGGAAGAAGTGTTCAGCATGATGACACAGCAGTTTCATAAAAGACTGGTTGCCCAGAATATTAACATCACGGATGAAAAGAAATTTTACCATGATCTGATTCTGGCTTCCATCGTGGAAAAAGAGGCTGTCAGAGAAGAGGAAAAACCCCTGATCGCAGGTGTTTATCTGAATCGACTGAAGAAAAGGATGCGCCTGGAAAGCTGTCCCACGGTGGATTATATAATCGAAAAAAGGGGAGAAGCGCGGCGTCCACTGACCTATCAGGATCTGGAGATAGATTCGCCATACAATACCTACAGGAATGATGGCCTGCCGCCGCATCCGATCTGCAATCCGAGCATTACAAGCCTGCAGGCGGTGCTGTATCCGGAAGCAACGGAATATCTCTATTTCTTTGCCGATTTTGAGGGACAGAATGTTTTCTCCAAAACCTATGCCGAACATCTGAACAAACAGAACAGCTACAACCGCTCACACCCCAATAAGAGATAGTCAGACCAATTCAACATCCATCCCAATAATATAGAAAGAGGTAATCATGCAAGGCTATGACCGTCAAGTCTGTTATCGGATAAACTGGCCAGACACTGCATCGATTATGACTTATCTCGCTGGTTGGAAGCAATTCCCGAGGGTGCAGTTTGGAAAACTGTCTCGAGTTTTCCTCGAACCACGAGAGGATGTGACGCAAGATTTTGGTTGACAGAAAGAGGGGATTTCAGAATTTGTGCAGCACGTAAATTATCCTGAATAGCTCAGCGGTAGAGCGGGTGGCTGTTAACCACTAGGTCGGGGGTTCGAATCCCTCTTCAGGAGCCAAAAATAAAAAAGCGAGCCTGTTTCAGGTTCGCTTTTATTATTAGGTCGAGTTTTCTGTTTTGTTATTTCTTTTTGATGTTGATCTCTCTAATGAAGATATGGCTGTCTTCCGGGGTGTAGAACAGCATTTCAGCTTTCTTGGATTTGTTGGCGCTGCTGGCATTCATTTTGTCGGCATTGTGCTTAAAGCTCCAGCCTGTGTAGTTGTAATCTGGCTTGCCGTCGGTCATGAGCAGGCCTGAGATTTCCATTACGATGTCTCTGGTGAAGTCTTCATCGTCGCCATAATCAACACTTTCATAGTAGTAATAGGTGATGTCCTCATCATTCAGATAGAAATCATCCCAAAAGATATAGCTGATGGCTGATACATCGCCTTCGCAAAGCATCTGCAGGACCTGTTTGGCCTGTTTTTCGTTTTCCAGTTGCCGGGGAGTTTTGCTTTCCTTGGCCTGGGCAAAGCTGCAGACGGCAAAACTCAGCAGCAGAACAGCAATGAGCAAGGTTTTTAACTTATTGTGCATTTCACATCTCCAAATATTTTTTTCTTTAAACTTTATACAATCGGGGAAAGATTTTTACTTCAACCAATTCAACCAGGATGTGCAGGATCTTGATGTGCATTTCCTGAATGCGGTCTGTGGTTTCAGCAGGAATAATGAGTTCAAAATCACATTTTCCTTTGAGCTTGCCGCCGTCCTTGCCCAGGAGAGCGATCGTGATGCAGTCAAAGTCCCTGGCTTTGGCAAGAGCTTTGATGACGTTGGCGGAATTGCCGCTGGTGGATATGCCGATCACGACATCTCCAGCTTTGGCATAAGCGGAAACACCCCGGCTGAAGATCTCGTCAAAGCCGTAATCATTGGCGACGCAGGTGATGAAGGCGGGATCGGAAAGCGCGATGGCACTGAGGGCGGGACGGTCGTGCCTGAACCTGCCGGTCAGCTCTTCAGCAAAATGCATGGCGTCACACATGCTGCCGCCGTTGCCAAAAATGATCACTTTACCGCCTTTCTCAAAAGCGGCGGATATGGCATCAGCAATGCTGCCGATCGTCTTCAGGTTCTCATCCTTATGATAAAAATCCCTCAGAGTGAACTCGGCGTTGCTGAACAGGTTTCTGATTTTCTCAAGCATGGCTGTTACAGGCTTTCCTTAACTTTGATCTTGGTTTTGAGTTCAGCTTCTTCCAGGTCGTCGATCTCTGTCAGGATCTGGTTGATGAGGCGGACCCTTTCCTTATATGGGATAAAAGCACTTTTGAAGCCGTTCAGAATGATGTTTTTGACCTGTGGGTAGTCCAGACCCAGCAATTCGATCGCCAGCATGTACTCATCCGTCATCGTGGTGCTGGAAATGGTCCTGTTGTCTGTATTGAGCGTCACTCTCAAGCCATAGTCGAGATAAAAGTCGATGGGATGGGCACGGATACTGGGCACGGCTTTGGTGTGAAAATTACTCTTTAAGCAGATCTCCAGCGGGATGCGGTGGTCATTGGCATAATTGAGCAGATCGCCATCCTCCACTAAGCGGGTGCCGTGTCCGATCCTGTGTGAACCGCAATAGTGCAGGGCCTGGTGAATGCTTTCCGGGCCGTAGGCCTCGCCGGCATGGATGGTGATATTGAGGTTGTTTTTGAGCGCCAGATCAAAGGCTTCCTTATGGTCCTTGGCGGGATAGTTGTTTTCACCGCCGGCCAGGTCAAAGCCGATTACACCCTTGTTTTTGTAGGCGATGGCGAGCTCTGCCAGTTTGACAGAAGTCGTCGGGTCCATGTTCCTGATACCGCAGATGATGACGCCGGTCTTGATATTGAAGTCCTTTTCGGCAGCTTTCAATCCGTCGATCACTGCTTCCAAGATCTGGGTCAGCTTCAGGCCCCTGTCCGTATGCAGAATGGGGGAATAGCGCACTTCCACATAACGGATGTTTTCCTTGGCGCAATCCTCCGCCAGTTCATAAGCGGTGCGTTTCAGGCTTTCCTTGTTCTGCAGGACTTTATTGACGATGTGAAAACCTTGCAGATAATCATCCAGACTGGCGCAGTTTTCATCACAGCAGATGATCTTCTTCAATTCTTCGGGATCATAGGAAGGCAGTTCGATCTTATCCTTCTGAGCCAGTTCGATCATGGTCTCGATGCGCACGGAGCCGTCCAGATGGACATGCAGGTCGGTTTTCGGCAGTTTGTGAATGAATTCACGGGTGAGCTTGACTTTGGCTGCCATTATATATCTCCTTTAGTTTAATCAAGATAACGGATAATTTTGTCCAGGGGTAAGCGGTCCTTGCTGCCGGACAGAGTTTTAATGGCTTTGAAATAGAAGCCCTGCTTTTCAGCAGGATAGCCAAAAGGACTGAGTGCCACGATCTTCCAGCTTTTGGGAAGATCCAGATAAGCGCGCAGTTTTTTTTCACTGAAGGCCGCCAGCCAGCAGCCGCCAATGCCATGGCTCCAGGCCATCAGCATCATTTGCTGGAAAGCGATGGCGGTATCGACCAGATAATAATCCTGGTCATTGATGCGCAGATTTTTGCTTTTATCGGCGCAGGCAATGATCAAGCAGGGCGCATTGCGGATAAAGAAGTTGGAAAGGCCGATCAGGCCTGTGTTGGCAGCCAGATCTTTGATCTTGTTGGGATCGGTGAGCACAATGAACCTCCAGGGCTGGCGGTTCTGGGCGGAAGGCGCCAGTCTGGCTGCTTCCAGCATATCGCTCAGAACTTCTTCCGGAATCGGATCCGGGAGAAATTCCCTGACACTGTGTCTGGTAAAAATCGTTTCTTTGCAGTCCATGAAATAATCCTTCAAGATATTATGAATGAGGTTAGAAGTTTGTCAAGAGAATACTTTCCAAACTGCTGATTCATCACTTTTTCCGGGATAATTCTGCCGGCGTGACATAATCGTTTCTCAACCCACTAAAAATCTTTGTTGACTAAGAATACAACCTATATAATATGTGCAATCCAGTGAAAAAGGAATGTTGGATATAGAAGTATGAACAGGCTCAAAACCGCTTCTCTAAAGAGAATGCTCGTTAATAGGGTAATTGCTATAGCTGTGATCAGCATAGTAATCACCGGGGGTCTGGCTTTGCTTTTATATCTGAACAACCTGAATGAATTTGAGGATTTTGCCCTGCGCCGGCAGATCAATGATTTCATCCCCGGCTTGTTTGACATCGGAATCCTCGTCATCTTTGCCCTGCTCCTGACCATCGGCCTGGTTTTTCTGCTTTTGGGAAAGACCCTTCAGAACATCAGCGAACTGGAGGAAAAGCACTTGAACGGGGACACGGATGATTGGGATGAGGAAGATGGCAGTAACGGCTCCAAACAAACTGACAGCTATTATTCACATCCCTCTGAATATCTGCCTGAACCGACCCCCGAAACTGAACAGAAACCAAAATCTATGAATTCGGAACTGGAATCCGAGCGTCAGCTCAACAATCTGATGTTTTCGCTGCTCAGCAGCGGAAATGCCGACACCTGCAAGAATCTGGAAACTGTGCTGAACGCTTTGGGCTCATACTGCAAATGCGACTTTGCAGCCATCTACAAACGGGCCGATAATTCTGAAAACTATGTCAGGATCGGCAGTTGGGACAAGGAACCGGAATGGGCTCGTCATTCCGCCAAGGTTGATGCCATAGAGCTTCCCCAATACAAATGGATGCACAAAACCCTTAAGTCAGGCCAGGCTTTCACTTTCAGGGCAGCCCTGCTGGACAGCATGATGGAAAGCATCCGCAATGCCGCTGACGATGTCAAGGCCTGGATGCGCATGCAGGCGCAGGAATCATTTGAGCATAAACTCGCCAGGCACGAGGGCTGGGAGCATTTTATCTGCGTTCCCTGTCTGGAAGCTGGTGAAGTGGCAGGCATTTTCCTGATGGGATATCAGACCGCCTGTCTGCCCATTTCCAATGATGAGATTGAACGCCTGACTTCTATTGCGGGCGCACTGGGCAGCAAGGTCTATAACCTTGATCAGCAGGGGAGTTCAACCGGCGGACACATCGACCTTCAGGCGGTGGTGAACAACCTGGACGACGCCGTCTATCTGACCGATACCGAAGGCAGGATCACGATGCTCAATCAGGCCGCTCAGCAGATGTCAGGCTGCACGAATGACGCAGTCCAGGGCAAGGACTGGAATGAAGTTTTTCCTTTGCTGGAAAGCAGTTCAGGCCTGCCTGTGCAGAATCCCGTCATCAAAATATACCGTGATTTCAGCAGCAATATCTATCTCAAGAATGTGATCCTGACCGCTTTCGGAGGCAGGGAACTGCAGATCGAGGGCATGGCGGCGCCCATCCTGAACAGATCCAAAGAAGTCGTCGGCGTCATTTTCCTGCTGCGTGACATCACTGAAAAGCAAAGGCAATTGAATGCCCGCATCGAATCTGAAAAGATGGAGGCCGTGAGCTCTCTGTCCTCAGGCTTTGCGCATGATTTCAACAACATCCTGACCGCCATTCTGGGCAATATTTCCCTCGCTTTGGATGACATCCCGCCGGACAGCGAAACCGCATCTTTCCTCAAAGCGGCGGAGGAATCCACCCTCAAGGGCAAGACCATCACGGATAACCTGCTGGCAATGGCCAAAAGCAGTCCCGTGACAGAGGTCAGCACCAAAGCTCTCAGCAAGCTGGAACCCCTGATCAATAAAATGGTCTCAGGCACTGATGTAAAGCCGGTTTTCCTGATGCAGAACAACCTTCCGGACATAAGAATGGCAGGCGACATCTTTGAAAAGATCGTCCGCAGCATAGTCACCAACTCGCTGCAGGCAATGCCCCAAGGCGGTGTCCTGACAGTCAGCGCCAGGGAATTTGTAGCTGCCGGGAATTCGGGCTTGCCTCTTTCCGCAGGCAGATACATTTGCATCAGGATAAAAGACACGGGCGAGGGCATCGCTCCGGAACATCAGAAACGCATTTTCGTGCCCTATTACACGACCAGAAAAGGCGCTTCGGGACTGGGACTGACCATTGCCTATTCACTTCTGAAAAAGCATAAGGGATACATCAGACTGCAATCCGCACCGGGCAAGGGCACCGATTGCGAGATCTACATTCCTCTGGCAGAAGCGGGTTCCACCATTCAGACGGAACATAAACCCGCCGCCGCCAGCAACACCCCTTTGGCCTTGGTTTTGGATGAGGATGACACCCTGGGCAACCTGCTGATCAAAACCATGGTCAAGATGGGCCTGAGAGTGCAGAAAACCACCGATCCGGAAGAGCTTTCCACCCTCTTCTTCAAAGCCAAAAACAATGGCACTCAGGTCAATCTTGTCCTGGCTGACCTCAATCTGCCCACTCACAGCGACATCCCGACCCTGCTGCAGGTCTTTAAAAAAGCCGATCCCAAGGTCAGACTCATCGCCTACAGCAACAACCTGGAGATAAAGGAACTGGATGACTACAGGAACAGAGGCTTTGACGACATCCTGCAGAAACCTTTCAACATCTCCGATCTGAAAGCTGTCGTGCAGCGTAACGTCAGCGTCTGATCCTTTCATAAAATTTCTCTCCCGCATCAAACATTCTCAAATTCCGTAACAGCATTTATCCCTTTAGCAGCA
>CAZWJK010000050.1:0-2019 GCA_964634035.1 uncultured Candidatus Cloacimonadota bacterium
GCCGGGGGTAACGCCTGTGTCGGATTTTTCCAGCGGACTCTATGTCCGGGGCGGCAGTCCTGACCAGAACCTGATTCTGATCGATGACATTGATGTTTACAATCCCAGTCACTTTGGCGGCGTCTTCAGCACCTTCAATACCGATGCGGTGGAAAGCGTGGAACTGATCAAAGGAGGCTATCCCGCAAAATACGGCGGCAGGTTATCTTCCGTGTTGGATGTGACAAACCGCCAGGGCAACCGCAAACACCATCAGGGCGTGGCAAGACTGAGTCTGATCTCTGCCAGCGCCACTTTGGAAGGCCCCTGGAAGCTTGGTTCGGAAAAAGGTTCCTACATGGGCTCCTTCCGCAGAACCTATCTGGATATCTTGAAACAGGCCTTTGACCTGCCTGACTACTACTTCTACGACGGGCACTGGAAGCTGAACTGGGACCTGAACCAAAAGGACAAGCTCAGCGCCAGCATGTATTTCGGCAAAGACAACCTGGACATGGATGTGGGCGATGACATTCACATCGACTGGGGCAACCGCACTTTTTCCTCGCAATGGGTGCATCTTTTTAATCCCAGGCTCTTTTCACACTTTGTGCTGGCGGGCAGCCAGTTCGAGAGCAATCTGAATCAATCCTCCCAGCACGGTGAGATCTTCAGCCGCCACAATTCCATTGACGATGTGACACTCAAGGGCATCTATTCCTGGATGGCGAATAACAACAACCAGCTTGATTTCGGAGTTGAGCTCAAGTGGAACAAGGTTCGGCTCCTGATGGAAACTGCCTACCAGATGGATCCGAATTCCCTGCCTGATGTGGAAGCCACTTCTCTGACGGCGGCTGCTTATGTGCAGAACATCTGGGACCTGGATGAGTTGTGGACTCTGCAGCCGGGACTGAGGGTTTCTTCCTACAATTCCATGAGCATCAATCTGCCCAGTTGCAAAAAGGCGCATTACACCAATTTCGAGCCCAGGGTCTCTTTGCGGCGCAAACTGGACATCGCAGAAAACGTTTTCATTACCTACGGCAGGTATTATCAGTACCTGACATTGATGACGGCCGGAATGAGCTCTCCTTTTGATCTCTGGTTTCCTTTAGACGGGAGTCTCAAACCGGGAATCTCAGACCACTACATCATCGGTTATAAAAACAACCTCTCCTCTCAGTTCGGATTTGACATCGAAGCCTATTACAAGGATTATCAGAACCTGCTGGAATACAATGTTGCCACCGATTTTTCCTGGAACAATGAGACCGGTCAGCTTGCCGACACTTTCAATGCAGGAAAGGGTTTCACCTACGGATTCGATACTCAGCTCAGAACAGACTGGCTCGGCTTTGAGGGTTTCGTTGGCTACACCCTGAGCAGCACGCGCCGCAAAATGGATCAGACCAACATCAATCCTGCCACTCTGGTTCCGCAATACTATTATCCTCTCTATGACAAAACCCATCAGCTCAATCTGGTGGAAACCTATAAATTAACGGAGAACCTCGGACGTGAGGTCTTGGGCGGCAGTTTCAGGATCGGTATCAACTACACCTATTCCACCGGCCAGCCGACCTCGGTTCCGGAAGGCGTTTTCTTTGACGGAGAGCAGTTTCAGATCCTCTATAGCTACAAGGACAGGGTCCGCCTGCCGGCTTACAGCCGTTTGGATTTGAGCCTTAAGAACGAGTGGAACAAGACTTGGGGCACGATCGAACCCTACATCGAAGTCATCAATGTCTTCAATCACAAGAACATCGGCAGCCGCAACTACTACATCGTTTATGATGAGAGCAACAACGCCGTCCTGAAGAAATCGGACAGCGGGCAGTTTCCTTTTGTTCCGTTCATCGGCGTCAACGTCAAATGGTGAGGGAGTAAAACTATGAATCGCAAATGTACTTTATGTTATAAACCGTGTCACACTGAGCATAGTCGAAGTGTGAAAACTTCCGAAGCAAGTCATTCCTGCAGAGGCAGGAATCTTGTTTTTCGTCATTCCCGCGCAGGCAGGAATCCAGCCTGTTTTCC
>CAZWJK010000050.1:2119-14291 GCA_964634035.1 uncultured Candidatus Cloacimonadota bacterium
GCAGGAATCTTGTTTTTCGTCATTCCCGCGCAGGCAGGAATCCAGCCTGTTTTCCATACGGACAGACGAGGCGTCTGTCCTTACAAAGTCATTCCTGCGGAAGTAGTAAACTGAGTATTTGTCATTCCTGCGGAGGCAGGAATCTTATTCTCCTTGTGGCACTTATCTTAACACTCTTCCTTTCCGCCTGTTCCGACTTCGTTTCCCCGGAGCGGTTCACCAAACCGCATTACACCTTGAACGGCATCCTCAAGGCAGGGGAGGCCATATCATACGAAAATCCTGTCTGGATCGGCAAAAGCGCTGCCGTGAGCGACCTCAATTCCGCTGAACTGTTCGTCAGCGACGCCACAGTAAAGATCCTGCAGACCTCGACCACTGGCGATACAATGAGCTTTTTCCTGACCCCGGTCATCTTTCCAATCCCTGATTCAGACAGGCAGGTCGCCTTTTACATCGATCCCGATCTGCACATCATTCAACCTGAATACACCTACAAAATCGAGGTCACGATCCCCGGATTCGAAAAACTGATTTATGCCGAAACCACCGTTCCCAAGACGGCTGAGCTGATCCCAAACTTCGATTTCACACCTCCTGAGGGGCAGGGTTTTACGCTTGACCCTTCTGACAGCACGACCTTTATCCGCTATCCGGAAGTGGATCTGCACTATCCCGTAACCCTGAAAGTGGATGGTTACCAGAGTGTTAACTATATGGTCGAGCTGTTTTGCCGGGAGGAATTTTCCACAAATCTGGAGTTCACCACCGTCTTTATGGGGCAGGAGCATCCGCCCGCCGAACTGGAATCGAATTATTACCAGGTTTCGGGAGAGTCCATCCGCCGCATCAACATCATGTCCAGATTCATCTCCAAACAGCACACGGACGGCAACTGGTATGTTTCACTGACCGACTACCGGCAGGCCTTTGTCTTCTATGGCAGATACCAGGTCACCGCCTACATCATGGACGATAACTATTTCCAATATAAGTACATGCCGGAAGGCTACTATTATGGCGGGGTGCACAACGCGCTCGGCTGCTTTGGTTCCGCTGCCGGCGGAGTTATGTATACCCGCATTGCCAAATAATCCTGAGTTGTACAGAAACCGGAGTTCAAATCTGCCTCGCTATACTATCCATTTGATTTAGTGTAGCAGGCAGATTCGGACTACTTTTTTTCCGGTAAGGATGAAGCCGTAGAACACAGAAGCACAGAGTTTCAAACAGAGTCATAGAGCAGGCAGGAAGCGGGTTCCCTAAAACACCAGATCATCAATCACATTTATCTGTCACATTCATCATCCCTTTATCATGGTTAAAGCTAAGTCGTAATCCTGTCATAATCCTGTCATAATCCTGTCGGGATTAATCCGACTGGATCCCGACTGGATCCCGACTAAATTACGACTTGTAAAGAAAATAGCAGAATGGGGGGAAAGAAGTTTTTTTTAATTGACAGAAAACATAAACATAGGATTCTGATATATCTGAATAAATCAGCATACAAAGTTAACAAGGAGTTTGCCTTATGGATTATTTCCTGACAGATGAACAGAAAGAAATGAGAGACATTGCGCGCAGGATTGCAGTGGAAAAGATGATGCCCCTGCGTGAAAAATACGATGAAGAAGGCATCTTCCCGTGGGACATCGTGGAAGTGATGCGCCAGAGCGATCTTTTCGCGGTTCTGATCCCGGAAGAGTATGGCGGGATCAGCGGCAAGGTCATGGACCTGGCGATAGTGACGGAAGAGCTTTGTGCCGTTGACATGGGAATTTCACTGGCTTTTGGCGTGACGGGACTGGGGATGTATCCCTTCTCGATCGCCGGCAGTGAAGAGCAGAAAAAGAAATACCTGCCGATGATCGCTTCAGGAGAGAAACTGGCTGCCTTCGGGCTGACGGAAGCCAATGCCGGCAGCGATGCCGGTGGCATTGAGACCACGGCCAGCAAAGAAGGCGACAAATACATTCTGAACGGCACCAAACAATGGATCTCCAACGGCGGGGAAGCTGAGATATATACCATTTTTGCCATGACAGACAAATCCAAAGGCCCGCGCGGAGCTTCCTGTTTCATCGTGGAAAAAGGCACTCCCGGATTCAGCTTTGGCAAGAAAGAGAACAAGATGGGCATCCGTGCCAACTGCACTCGCGAGCTTGTGTTCGAAGACTGTGCAATTCCGGCGGAAAATCTGATCGGACGCGAAGGCACGGGATTCATCACAGCCATGAAAGTGTTTGACAAATCCCGTCCCATGGTGGGCGCGCAGGCTGTAGGCGTAGCGCGCGGAGCGTTTGAATACGCCGCCAGATATGCCAACCAGCGCATCCAGTTCGGCAAACCGATCTCATCCTTCCAGGCCGTGCAGTTCATGCTGGCGGACATGGCGACGCAGATCGAAGCTGCCAGGGCCCTGGTCATGCAGACCGCCAAAATGATCGATTCCGGCGCCCGCAGTTTCGGCAAGGAAAGCGCCATGTGCAAGTACTTCGCATCCGATGTGGCGATGAAGGTCACTACAGACGCGGTGCAGATCTGCGGCGGGTATGGCTACATGAAAGAATATCCGGTGGAAAAAATGATGCGCGACGCCAAGATCCTGCAGATCTATGAAGGCACCAATCAGATCCAGCGCGGCATCGTGGCAAACGCACTGCTGAAAGAGTTTTAAAAACCGGATCACTAAACACACGAAAAAAGCGAAACACACAAAGAGTGAAACAAAGATAAGGATTTTCGGAGTTCATTTCTGCCGGCGGATTTTAATATGATCAGAAAACTTAAGGCAGAAACGGACTTCGTTGAATCCGGCATGTGCCACGAAGTCCTAATTTGCCCAAAGGTAAGATGTTCCTGATAGTTTTACCAGAAAAATTCGAACTCCGGAAAAAGTGTCTTTTTTTAACTCTGTGTCCCTGTGTTAAATGAAGGAAAGTATGAATACTGACTGGATAAAGGAATTTCCCAACGCTGTCACTGTCTGTGACAGAGAAGGGATAGTCATTGCCATGAACGACAAAGCCTGTGCCACTTTTGCTGCAGAAGGCGGTGCCAAGCTGATCGGGCACAGTTTGAAGGATTGCCACAAACTGGAATCCTGGGCGAAGATACAAGAGATGTTGGCCACCGGCACAGGCAATACCTACACGATAGAAAAGAACGGCGTCAGGAAACTAATACATCAGCAGCCCTGGTTCAGGGACGGCAAAGTTGCCGGCCTGGTGGAGCTTTCGATCGAATTGCCAAAGGAGATGAAACATCATGTCCGCTAAGAAATTACTCGTTCATACGTGCTGCGCGCCCTGTCTGATCGCGCCTTTGCAGCAGCTCAGGCAGGATTGGGATGTAACCGCTTTATGGTATAATCCAAACATACATCCTTACACTGAATATGTCAAGCGCCGCGACACCCTCAAAGAATATGCCGAAAAGATAGGCCTGCCAATGATCTGGCAGGATGAATATGATCTGGAAATGTATCTCAATGCCACAGGAACCCGCAGCACTGAGAGATGTCCAAGCTGTTATGAGATGAGGTTGGAGCGTGCGGCTCAGACTGCCATGGGGCAGGGTTTTGACGCATTTTCTACGACTCTGCTTTACAGCAAATATCAGAGGCATGAAGAGATCAAAGCTGTGGGAGAGAAGCTGGCAAGGCGATTTGGAGTGGACTTTTATTATCAGGATTGGCGCGGACTCTGGCAACAGGGCATCGACCTTTCCAAGCAGGAAGGAATGTACCGCCAGGCCTATTGCGGCTGCATCTTCAGCGAAAAAGAGCGTTACTACAAAGCGGATAAAACCCTGGCATGAACATGAGCCGTTATCAGGAAATCGATCTCAGTAAACTGAAAAGATACAAAGCTCAGGATAGACTTAGCAAGGTCAGCAGTTCGTTCTTTGCCAAACCTGGAAAGGCAGTCCTGGCACAATTTTGGACCCGGGTGCCGGATATTCTCAAAGCAAAGGATATGAAAGAATTGCTGGCACTGTGCAAAACCGCTATCGACAAGGGTAAACCGATCTATCTCGGGCTGGGCGGCCATGTCATCAAATGCGGCCTGACGCCTCTGATCAATGATCTGATCAGACTTGGAGCTATCAGGGGCATTGCCGTCAACGGCTCGGTCGTCATCCACGATTATGAGATAGCAATGTTCGGACAGACGTCTGAAGACGTGCAAAACGCTTTGCAGGACGGTTCATTCGGTATGGCATCGGATACGGCGGACGGCATAAACTCGATCATTAAAGAAGCCCAAAAACAAGGACTGGGACTGGGCGAAGCCATCGGTAATGTATTGTCGGAAAGTGCTCCCCACAAGGAAAACTCACTGCTCGCCTGCGCTTATGCCAAAGGCATTCCTGTCACAGTGCATGTTGCCATTGGCACGGACATCATTCATCAGCATCCTTCAGCCGACGGTGCAGCCATAGGGGAGACTAGTCTGAGGGACTTCAGGATCTTCTGCAACAACCTTACAGAACTGGGCGACGGGGGCGTGTTCCTCAATTTCGGTTCCAGTGTCGTCATTCCGGAAGTCTTTCTGAAAGCGGTTTCCGTGGTCAGGAATCTGGGGTATCCCTTGAAAGACTTCACCACTGCTGTCTTCGATATGAATCTGCAGTACAGACCGCTGACTAATGTTGTGCAGAGACCCGTTCTGCCGGAAGGCAAAGGGTTTTATTTCATCGGGCATCATGAGATAATGCTGCCTCTGTTTTTATTGAGCCTGACCGAGTTGATCGGATGAGAAGAATCCAGATAAGACTGATTCTGTGTGCTGTTCTACTGTTTTTCCTGAACAGCTTGCAGGCTATCGAGTATGACAAAAATCCCTATAGGGCAATGTTGTATTCAGCAGTTCTGCCAGGCGGAGGCCAGCTTTATAATCAGGCTTATGTCAAAGCCGCTGTGGTGGCTGGCCTACAAGGTTATCTTATAGCAACCGCCGTGCATCATAATGACAGAAAGCTGCACTATCAGGATCTGATGAATAACAGTGTATTTGGTGAACCGGATTACCTGATCTACAAACAGCAGAGAGACAGTTACCGTGATGATCTGCGCAGTGATTACTGGTGGATGGGTACGGTTCTGGTGCTGTCTGTGGCGGATGCCTTTGTGGATGCGCATTTGTATAACTTTAACAAAGAGAAAGAAAAGATCAGGATCAAATTTGAGGATAAGATGCTGCAGGTCAGTTATCATTTTTAGCAGCGGAAGAACTTCAATAAGGGGATGTTCATATGTCATACTACAAATATTCGCCGGATTTTTCATATAAGGACTTTCTGAATCAGAGGAAATATATCAAAACTGAGGGAGTTGATTTCCCTCATGCTGTAATGGTGGTTTCCAAGGAGATCTTGGACCTGATCGCAGATGAGGAAAGCCTTGAGCTCAATGGACTGTCAGTTTTGGATGCATATCCCGGAATTAATTCTGATCCTGATTCTGATCAGATCATACTGTCATGTTCTGCAGAAGTGCTGGCAAGCAACATATCTGAATTGCCTGCTAAATTCAGATGGGGCATGGGTGACTGCATTGTCAGGATCATGGATATGAACGAGAGTTTCAGCAGTCTGATGGATCATACTGATACTCCGGAGCAGACACTGGCATTCTCGCATTTCGAAAAAGCCAGGGAAGCGTTCAAGGTCAAAGATTGCAAGAAAGCCATGAAAGAAGCTGAAAAAGCCATTTACGGCAGTCGGACCTCCTCAGGATTTCAATCTGAATGGAGATTCTATCTTCTGCTTGGAACTTTACATTTGGGTTTTTTTGATTGTGATACGGAACTGATCGATCTGGCCAAAGCAGAAGAAGAATTCACTCACGCTGCCATGTTTGCTCAAGGGGAGTTTCGCACAGATTCTGCAATTGCCTTTATGGCTGCAGGCTGGGCTGCCTATTGTCAGGGTAAGACAGAAGACGCTATCAAGCATACCAAAGAAGCTTTGGATAGAAATTCCAAACTCTTTGAAGCGCAATATCTGATGGCCAAATACCTGTTGTCTTCAAGTAAAATAGGTGAAGGATTTGAGCACCTGACCAAAGCCATTCAGGCAGATGCTTTCTTTGCCTTGAAAGCTGCCGGGGATGATGATTTCAAAGAACATGAAACTGAATTCAAGAGCTATCTGATCAATCTTAAACATGCTCAGTATGAGAAATTCAATAACAGGATCAATGAAGAATTGAAACAGATGAAATCCAGTGTTATGCCGCCGGAATTGAAGTCCATCATCAATAAATTCAATGAAAAAACGCCTCTGATGCAACTCAGTAAAAGCATTGCTGAATGGAATGTCTTCAAGACTACACCCATCTTTGACTCCAAACTGATAGAAAACCTCAAGATCGAGCATGAAGCTGTCGTTCAGGTCATAGAGCCCTATCACGAAAAAGTGATAATCAGAAAGAAGAGCCTGTTTCGCAAGGAAGAATCCAAGATTGTCACCAAGACCAAGGTCATAGAGAGAAAGAAGAAGATTAGATACAGTGTCAATATCTATCGGGATTCTTTTGTTTTTTTGACTGGCAAGGCATTGGTCGATTTTGACATGGTGGAAGTGCCCGGCGGTAAATTCGAAATGGGTGACACTGCCGGAGTGGGCAGAAGCGATGAAAGACCCATCCAGAAAGTGGAACTCAGCTCTTTCCTGATCTGCCGGACTCCGGTTACACAGAAGCTCTGGAATCTGGTCATGAATGAAAACCCCTCCAATTATCAGGGTTTTGAGCTTCCTGTGGAAAGGATCAGTTGGTATGACGCCATCGAGTTTTGCAACAAGCTCAGCATTATGGCTGACTTTACGCCATACTACATCATAGATGAAGAAAAAACTGACGCGGACAATCTCAACAAAAACGACGGTAAAAAATGGCTGATCCATTGCAATCGCGATGCAGACGGCTATCGGCTCCTGACAGAAGCCGAATGGGAGTTTGCAGCCAGAGGTGGAAACAACAGCAATTTTTATAATTATGCCGGAGCCGAACAGGTGAACAGCGTGGCCTGGATCAAGGACAATTCAGCGTTTAAGACACATCCGGTGGGACAGAAAAAGCCCAACGAGATCGGTCTTTATGATATGAGCGGAAACATATGGGAATGGTGCTGGGATTGGTATGATAACTACATTGAAGCGGAACTTATCAATCCCTGCGGGCCAAAGCAGGGCCTCTATAAAATCATCCGGGGTGGCTCATGGGCAGACAACAAAAACTATCAGCGTGTCGCAAGCAGAGGAAAGGAAAATCCATCAGGTAAATACTCAAGCATCGGTTTGAGAATTGCCAGAAACATTGTAAACAAAGATTTCTGATTCAATATTATTCAAAGATTTTATCAGCAATCTGCAGTTTTGTGATGTAGATTATTTCGCAAGCTCCGCCCCAGGTGTCTTCTCTTTTGAGGCTCGTTTTCCAGTGGCTTGTGCCCTTACTGCCGTTGTTAGCGATCACATCAACCAGATAACCTTCAATCCTCACAATCTCATGTTTCCGTGCTTTGGACAAAGCTCTGCGGATATTCTCTGTGGAAGGGATCAGATGGTTGTTGGACACGTGGTTTTGTATATAATTCATATCAACAACAGCACCTGGACGCAGATTGAAAAAGCAGAATCTGTAGGTCTGGCTGAACTTAAGCTGAGACAGCATTTCAGGCACTTTACCCCAGATCAGTGCATAGTCCATGGGCGAGAGACGGCTCATCAGACCGCGTCTGTATCTGCGTTTGCTGACGAGTTTTCCGGTAATGGAATATTTTGCCTTGGGAGTAAGAAAGAACTTAGCCCTACCCCACTCAACTGGTGCGATGGTGATGAGTGAATCAGTTGATTGCCAGGGCTCGTTATCTGTACTGAACAAGCTCTTTGCCGTTCTGACATAAACAGGCTCGCTCTCAGCACTTATGACAAGATAAACCGCCACCAGCACTGCTGCCAAACCGAATATCACTATCAACGTATTCTTCATACAGATACTTTTTTGCTATTCGCCAATTATCTTGACCAGAACGCGCTTGCGGCGCTTCCCGTCAAACTCGCCGTAAAAAATCTGCTCCCAAGTGCCAAAGTCAAGCTTGCCGTTGGTCACTGCTACAACAGTTTCCCTGCCCATAATCTGTCTTTTCAGATGTGCATCGGCATTGTCCTCAAAACCGTTATGGGCATATTGGGAATGGGGAAGTTCAGGTGCCAGTTTCTCCAGCCACTTTTCAAAATCCTGATGCAATCCGCTCTCATTATCATTGATGAACACACTGGATGTGATATGCATCGAATTGACCAGGCACAGGCCTTCTCTGATCCCGCTTTCTCTAAGGCAGTCTTCAACCTGATCGGTAATGTTGATAAATTCCCTTCTAAGGGAAGTCTGGAACCATAGTTCTTTACGATAACTCTTCAACGCTTACTCCTTACACAGATGTTCTAACAGGTTAAGGGGATCTTGAATGATTATATCTGCTCCGGCGGAAATTAGTTCGTCCCTGCCGCGGAATCCCCAGGCTGCTCCAATAGCAGACATGCCGGCATTTTTCGCAGTTATAATATCAATGTCGGAATCACCGACAAAGCCGATCTTATCGGGCCTCACTTTCCACTCTTCTGCTATGCCCAGAGCCATTGCAGGATCAGGTTTGACAGGGCATCCAGCTCTCTGACCGATCACATGAGTAAACACTGGTGTTCTGTTGTTACCCTGCCAATCGGGAAAGTAGTGATCCACTATTTTCAGGGCAAATTCTTCCGGTTTGTTGGACAGCACAGCAAGCTTGAATCCTTTTTGCAGAAGGGCTTCGATCAACTCATCTATTCCGTCATACAGCCTGGTTTTATTATGCCAATTCTGATGATAGTAATGGCGGAATCGCTGCACAAAAGCATTGATGTTCTGTTCATCGTGTAGTTCAGATGGCAACAGCTTTTGGGCAATGTTATCAGCTCCGCCACCCACGATCCAACGGTATTTTTCTACAGGCAGGGCAGGCAAACCTAGCTCTGCCATGGCGCTGTTTTCCGCGTCTGCTATGTCTTCCAGCGTGTAAAGTAGCGTTCCGTCGAGATCGAAGATAAGCCCTTGAAGATCAGGCATTCAGATCCTCTGCCTTCCTGCTTTTGATTTCGACTGACAATGGCAGTGGAACGTGCTCATCATTGGCAATCTTTACATGCGGGAAAGGTATCTCGATGCCTTCCTGCTCAAAGCGTTCTTTGATCTTGAATGACAGGGCATTCTTCAGTGCTACGAAGTTCTCATTCATCGCCCAGACACCAAATAAGATATCGATTCCGGAATTGGCGAACTTATCAATCTGGACAGAAGGAACCGGCTCCTGCAATGCCAAAGGCTCATTCTGAGCGATCTCTCTGAGAATCTCGAATACTTTGTTCAGATCTTCCTTATAAGCAACTGACAGCATCAGATTGACTCTTCTCGAATCAAATCTGGTCAGGTTTATGATCTCGCTTTTGATCATATTCTCATTGGGTACTCTGACAAATCTGTAGTCAAAAGTTCTAACCTTGATGGACAGCAGATCTATGGACAGAACTACTCCCACTGTGTCGCCAATCTGGACTATGTCGCCCACTGCAAAAGGTTTTTCCGAGATCAGAAAGATCCCGCTGATGATATTGGAAATACTGGTCTGTGAGGCAAAACCTATCGCTATGCCCAATACTCCTGCTGCTCCCAATAATGCTGATAGCTTGAATCCAAACTCGTTTAATATCATCACAACCAGAATCAGCCAGCCCAGATAGGACACAAACCGCTTGATCAGCATCTCGGACTGGGCAGAAAGCTTATCCTTGATTACTTTGCCTGTCATTCTCCTTATGAATTTTACCAGCGGAATACCGATGATCAGCATCAAAACTATTCTGATTACCAGAGTGATTCTCTCTGGTGTAACAAAACTGCTGAGCAGTTCTTGAGTATTAAATATTGCAATTGTCATTTTTTACCTCCTGCTTGGCCCTTGCTTGGTGTTTTTGTAATCTGTTATGAAATCGGTATTTACATTTTGCATGGTAGTGAATAGATTATCAACCATGTCCAGCTTCGGGAAAGCCTTCTGCCACAAATAGATCTGATCTCTGACCCAAGCTCTTCTACTGTTCTTCTCCAGACCGCAGTTCCAGTTGGTAACAGGAAGCTTCTCCAGTTTTGCATACTTGCTGATCGCTTTTTGGTCTATATCATAAAGAGGTCTGACGATCTCAAGCCTGCCTTTAAATAATTCTTGCAAAGACAGCATTGTACTGAACTCTCTCTGAAACAGCAGATTAAGCAGCATGGTTTCCACTGCGTCATTCTTGTGATGAGCAAAGACCAGTTTTGTAAAGCCGTTCTCAATTGCATATTGGCAGATGGCTTTGCGCCTTGCCCTGCTGCACATGTAACAGTGGTTCCTTCTGGTCTGCTGCTTCACATTTTTCAGGATATCTGATTCTACAACCGTGAAATCAGAACGCTCCGTACAAAAGCCATAGAACTCGCTTGTTACGGTCTTATCTATTTTAACGTGTATGCTGTGCAGATTCTGGTATCCGGCTTGGAAAAGACAATCCAGTAAGGTCAGACTGTCTTTTCCTCCGGAAATCCCGATCAGCAGTTTGTCGTCCGGCCTGAACAACTGCCGTCTTTCAATTGTTTCTTGTATTTGCCTGATTACTCTTTGAGAAAGGCCTGTCCTCATTTATTCGGGTCTGAATAATAAGCTTGAATGGACAGGATCAGGTGTTTCACAGACTGTTTCAGGTTATCGACTGCAAAAGTCTTCTTCTCACCATTATCAAAGGTTATCACGATGTTTCCCAAAGCAGTTTGTACTTCTCTGATTTTGGGGATTATCACATAATCCTTGCCAGTGTGCTCATCCTCAAATGTGTAAATCGCTTTCATACATACATCTCTGTCTTTTTTTTCCATCGTATTGATTTCAGATTAACCGTCATTCCTGCGAAAGCAGGAATCCTCTAACTTAGATATAATCAATCTCTAACGGTCAGATCACTTAATTGTTATTTTCTGTATCACAGCCTGATTATCAGCTTTGGGATTGTCCCTTTCATCTCTGGGCAGGCTTTCGATCTTATGGACAATGTCCATTCCTTTGGTGACTTTACCGAAGACTGTGTGTTTGCCGTCCAGCCAGTTTGCTCCGTCTTTTTTGGTCACGATGAAGAACTGTGATCCGTTGGTGTTGGGTCCGGCATTGGCCATGCAGATGGTTCCATATGCCACAGGATGCTTCAAAGTCTTTTCAAACAAAGGACCATGCCCGGTTGCTTCAGTAAAGAACTCGATTGTATGCGCCATGATCGGATCACCGGCCTGCTTTGCCATAACGGAATCAGCCACTGCCATGATTTCCGGATTGGGTGTCTCGGTTGACTGCAGATAGGGGATGATCACTTCGGTCCAGACTTTCATTGCCATCTGCTCATCCTTGATTGCTCCTGTGATGGGCTCGCCGTCATCCAGATAGCATTCATCTTCGAATGTGTAACCCGGCCCTCCGGCACCATCATTGCTGCGATCATCGTCTTTGGTGTTGGGATCGCCGCCCTGGATCATAAAATCAGGAATTACTCTGTGGAAATAAGTGCTGTCATAAAAACTAGCCTTACTCAGCTTAACATAATTTTCCACTGTCTTGGGTGCCATATCAGGCCAGAGTTCCAATTCGATGGTGCCCTGATTGGTTTGCATTGTTACCAGCACTTTTTTGGCAGTCAGATCTGTCATCTTTTTCACTTCCTTTTCTTTGGCACAGGCTGCGGTCGAAAACACTGTCAGCACAACAACCAACAGCAACAGGCACAAGCTTTTTCTTGATTGTAACATCGTTTCTCCTTTATACGAAATTCATGTAATGTCTTATCTATCTTATCCCATGTTTTTGATATTAAGGTTTTGGGCAATAACTTTCTCAGGCCTCGGTGTTTTTCTTATTTTACTCAAGGCTCACTTTGTCATGTCGAACTACTTCGCTCCGCCGGTTTGCGTTTCCTTGATCTTTCCTCAAAAAAGGAATAGACTACAGGGACAAAAACAAGCGTAATCAAAGCTGAGCTTAGCATCCCTCCGACCACAGCTCTTGCCAGAGGTGCCTGTGCTTCTCCGCCTTCTCCCAATCCG
>CAZWJK010000051.1:0-6198 GCA_964634035.1 uncultured Candidatus Cloacimonadota bacterium
CCTTATCCCCAAATGTCCAAGTGAGCCGATTTGCAACTTTGGGTGACTCTTTATACTGTAAGACCACTTTTTGTTAACGCTGGAATTTTGAACTCCTGCAGGTCTATGTGTTCCTTTTAGTCTATCAACTCAAAATGCTTATTCCAGCTTCCTGGAGTCCTTTTTGCCAACGCTACTATCAGGCTCTCACAAAAGTCAAGGGCATAACGGACTTCGGGCAATAGCTTCTCTCTTTTTTTGTCCATAAAACTACTACGGTATTATTACTATACCATTACGGTACCAATACGGTTAATTACCGTAATGCTACCGTAATGGTACCGTAATGCTAAAGTAGTGCAAGTATGGATGGAAGAAAGGGCTTGACTGGATTGGCTATTTGGCAAATAAGGAAATTAGATGTAATTTTAATCAGAGGTAATCATGATAAACGACAGCAAATATGAGCAGATGGCTGTGGTGATGAAGGCCATGGCTCACCCGACGCGCCTGTTCATTCTGGACAGACTGAACGAAAAAGAACACTGTGTGTGTGAACTTCAGGAACTGATCGGCGCGGATATGTCCACAGTTTCCAAGCACTTGTCGGTGCTCAAAAACGCAGGGATCATCGACAGCCGCAAGCATAACAACCAGGTGTTCTACAGCCTGATCTGCCCCTGCGTGCTGGATGTCTATCAGTGCGTACTTGAAGTCAATGAAACAAAGAAATTCAAATGAAAGGGAAGTCATGAACGGGAAATGGAAAGAGATCCGGATTCTGCTGCTGATGGTGGGAATTTTCCTGCTGGCATACTTTCTTCCGTTCGAGGCGGAAAGATTCAGAAGCGGCTTGCAGGAAGCGTTTTTCATGCTGCAGGACTATGCCCGGCTGCATGTGCTGCTGTGCCTGGTGCCGGCGCTGTTCATAGCCGGTGCGGTGAGTGTTTTTGTCAGTCAGGCAGCGGTTATGAAATATCTGGGCGCCAATGCGAAAAAATGGGTCGCCTATGGCGTCGCCTCAGTTTCAGGAGCCATTCTGGCAGTTTGCTCCTGCACGATTTTACCGCTCTTCAGCGGAATTTACAAACGCGGCGCAGGACTTGGCCCAGCCATCGCTTTTCTCTATTCGGGACCGGCGATAAACGTCCTGGCGATCGTGATGACAGCGCGCATTCTGGGTCTGGAACTGGGCATTGCCAGGGCTGTGGGAGCAATTTTATTCAGCATTGTCATCGGGTTCATCATGCATCTGCTGTTCAGGAAAGAGGAAGCAGAACGGCAGGCAAGCAACATGACAGCGGGTATGGTTGAAGACGGCAGGCCTTTGTGGCAGACGATCATCTACTTCGGACTGATGATCCTGATCCTGGTCATGCTGAACTGGGCAAAGCCGAATGACATCACCGGCACGGGATTCATGGTCTGGATGTATGCTCACAAATGGCTGGTGGCTGGCCTGACTGCACTGGCGCTGGGCATCGTGCTTGCCTTGTGGTATGGATTGAAACTGTGGAAAGTGATTCTGAGCGCTGCAGTTGTGACTTTGACGGCTGTGGCAATTCCATCCCAGCCGCTCGTTCCATATGTGATTGCGGTATATTTTCTGAGTCTGTGGCTGATTCTGGATAAGGGTGAACTAAACAACTGGCTGATCTCAACCTGGGATTTTGCCAAGCTGATCATTCCGCTGCTCTTCATTGGCGTCATGATTGCGGGATCGCTGCTTGGCAGGCCTGGTTTTGAGGCCTGGATCCCGTCCCGCTGGGTGGCATCTCTGGTGGGCGGAAACTCTCTTTGGGCAAACTTTTTTGCTGCTGTCTCGGGAGCTTTCATGTACTTTGCCACGCTGACCGAAGTTCCGATCCTGCAAGGCCTGCTTGGCAGCGGAATGGGCAAGGGGCCGGCTCTGGCATTGCTTTTGGCAGGTCCTGCGTTGTCGCTTCCCAGCATGCTGGTGATCAATACGGTTCTGGGACTTAAGAAGACAGCAGCATTCGTTGCTCTGGTCGTAATAATGTCCACCCTGACAGGATATCTGTTTGGAGTGTGGTTCGCATGATAATGACGATTTTCGAAAAGCTGACCGTTGCCCTGTATGCCAATCCTGCAGCGGCTTTGGGCGCGGCTTTCCTGTGGGGAATTTTGAGCATTCTGCTCAGTCCCTGCCATCTGGCAAGCATCCCGCTGATCGTGGGATTTCTGGATGGACAGAAGAACCTGACCACCGGGAAAGCGCTGAAACTATCTACGTTCTTTACTATCGGAATACTATTGATGATGGCGCTGATCGGTCTGATCACAGGACTGCTGGGCAGGCTGATGGGTGATCTTGGAAGCTGGGTTGAGCCTGTTGTGGGAGTGGTTTTTATCATAATGGCGTTCTTCATAGCGGATATCATCAAAATGCCGTCTTTCATTAATCACAGTTTGAACCAAAAAGCGGGCAAAGGCGTCTGGGCGGCACTGACCCTTGGATTCATTCTGGGCATAGCTTTGGGACCTTGTTCATTTGCCTTTATGGCGCCGATTTTGGGGATAGTGTTCACCTCAGCAGGCAGTAAATTCATCTTTGCGCTGGCGTTGGTGCTGGCATATATCATTGGTCACTGCCTGGTGATAATTCTGGCAGGCACCTTTGCAGGAGCGGTGCAAAGCTATCTGCACTGGTCAGAAAAATCCAAAGGGACAAAGATCATCAGAATTATCTGCGGCATCCTGATCTTTGTCGCAGGCTGGTATTTGATTCTTAAGAAATATATCTAAGCTGGAGGTAATAAATGGTTATCAAGATTTTGGGCACGGGTTGTGCCAAATGCAAGAAACTGGAAGATAACGTTCTGACCGCACTGGCAGAACTTAGCATCGAAGCAGTAGTTGAAAAAGTGACTGACCTGAATGCGATCATGGACTATGGCGTGATGATGACACCGGCTCTGGTGATCGATGAGAAAGTGGTGTCATCAGGTAAACTGCTGTCTGTGGCAGATGTAAAAGCTATGATGAATAAAGGAGTCTAAGATGTTGGAAAATGAATGCGGTTGTTCCTGCGGATGCGGATCAGACACCGGAAGCGATTGCTCCAGCGGCTGTGTGTCAAATGATGCCCCGACCAAAGTATATACCTGCGCCGGAGCCAGCAACGTCGGAGTCATCTCATTTGAGCTGACCAAAGCTTTGCATACTGCGGGCAAATATGAAATGGGCTGTTCTGTCTGTGTCGGGGCAGGCGATTGCGGCTGCGGCGGAACCGTAACAAACGATGGTAAAAAAGACCTTCTGATCGACGGCTGTAAAGTGGCCTGCCTGAGAAAGATGTTTGAGAAGAAAGGCATCACCAACTTCAACCATGTCATCGTTACGCAACTGGGCGTCAAAAAAGAAGGCACCTTTGAGATTGAGCCGGGCCTGATTGAAAAACTAATGGTAAAGATAAAAGAAAGAGGTTTTTAGAATGAGAGAATCGATGATTATTATCGTCATAATATTGCTCATGCTGATTTTTGCGACTCAATCCTGTCAGGCAGGTAATCCCCAACAAGAAGATGCTAAACACAAGGTTAAACCATTGGTTACTTTTGTCGAACTTGGTTCGGTCAACTGCATTCCCTGCAAGATGATGAAACCTGTCATGGCAGAAGTGGAGAAAGAGTATGGAGACAAAATATCAGTAGTTTTTTATGATGTCAATAAAGAACGTCAGAAAGCTACCGATTACAAAATCAGAGTCATACCTACACAGGTATTTCTGGATAAAAATGGTAAGGAATTCCATCGGCACGAGGGATTTTATCCCAAAGATGATATCATCAGGTTAGTAGATAAAAAGTTAGGTATAAAACGCCAGGATAATCAGCAAAACAAAGCAGAGAATCAGACCGACAAATAATTCTAAACCAATAAGGAGAAATCCATGGATAAGAAATTTCTGAAGAATATCGACCCAGAAACCATTCTCAGCTTAAAAGATCTGGTTAAATACCAACAGGGACAGATTGTCAGCAAGACTTTGGCGCAGAACCAAGCCGTTAGTCTGACCCTGTTTGCCTTTGACAAAGATGAAGAGATCAGCACTCATGAATCAGGCGGGGACGCTCTGGTCATGGCTCTGGACGGAGAAGGCGAGATCACCATAGACGGTAAACAGCATCTTCTGAAAGACGGTGAATCAATAGTCATGCCGGCTCAGAAACCTCATGCAGTTTTTGCCAAAGAGCAGTTCAAGATGTTTCTGATCGTGGTGTTTCCAGCGGAGAAGTAACAGAAAAGATGAAGAAGGTATTAATTCTTTGCACTGGCAATTCCTGCCGCAGCATAATGGCGGAAGGATTGATCAATCACTATCTGAAAGAAAAATGGCAGGCATATTCTGCCGGGGTCAGTCCTTCGGCGGTCAATCCCAGAGCCATTCAGGTTTTACAGGAACTTGGCATTGAGACAACGGGATTCAGGTCAAAATCTGTAACAGAGTTCTTAAGCAGGGATGACCTTGATCTGGTGATCACAGTCTGTGATAATGCCAAAGAAACCTGCCCGGTTTTTCTGAAGCCCGTAAAACAAATTCACATCGGCATTGAAGACCCTGTTCCTTATACCTTCGAATCGGATGAGGTCTCCCTGCCTAAATTCAGAGCCGTTCGGGACAGCATCAGAGAAAAGATCGTAACATATCTTGACAGAATTGTTTGATTCCGATACTTATCATTTTGCTGTTGCAAGTGGTTCGGGAACTGATCAGCAGTAATCAACCCGTGCCAGTTTAAGGAGATTTCGGATGAAAAGAGCGGCATTTATTATTTTTCTGGCACTGCCTGTAATGCTTTTGTCATCATTCAGCATAACAGATCCCAATGCAGTTTGTGTGAATGACATACTATTCAATCTGGATCCCTACATCAGGATCAAAATCGGTGAAAATCTGTATCAGGAATTGCAATTCACGACATCGATCACAGAAACATCAGACGGCTATGAAATAAATTTCACCAATCAGCAGATGGATCTGATGATCAGCATTATACCGGTCTCATCTTTTCAAAGTCAATGCCGTCAGGTGCAGATAACTGCTTTTTACAAACAGGATCTGATGATCAGAGATATTGCGTTGAATCTGGATTTCACCCAGGCTGGCCTGATACAATATTTAAAAGGCCCGGGAGCCATTCACAGCGGGAATGGGGAAAAGAACAAAAACCTCTATCCCTATACTGACAAGGTCATTGAATATAAAGGAACGGACAGCAGTTTCTGGCTTGCTGGTTCAAATTATGCTGGCTGTGAGGGCATCGAAGCCATTATCGATAATTCCATCAAGCTCTATGACCACACCCTGCATTTGGCCAGACTTTATTCACCACCCAATTTTGGAGACAAAGTCATTGACCAGATGCCAGTAGCTGAAAACCAGATGCAGAACTGGTCCTTTCTGATTTTTGAGACCAAGCCTCTGATCATGTCCATAAACCGCTGACCCGGAGACAGCAAAGCTGCTCTTGCCATCACGCACGACGCAGACGGCGAAACCATCCAAAGACTCAAGGCGGTTTACTTTGGCAGCAGTAATCCTGACAGTCCTGCTTATCTGACCAAAGGCCTGATCGCCAACCAGATCCCTGTCTCCAACACTGTTTTCGGGATCAACAGAAACAGCCTGGGCAACATCTGGACTGACATTATGTCCCATGGCAGCGCTATCGGTTTTCATACGTTTACCGGAAATCCCGACCTTACTGATCTGACCGCTCAGTCCCTGCTGGATGAGATGACTGAATACAATATCCGCTTGTGGATAGACCACGGGCATAACAATGAGAACTTTGCTGAGATGGGCACCTGGCCTGATTCCGATTTTTACACTCTGGACGTGATCAGCCAGTCCGGAATCGACTATGCCTGGATCTATGACGTGCCGTCCACTAACAATTTCAATGCGTTTGACGATCCCTGGCGCTTGCCCCACAGGTTGCCATTCTTAGAGAATCTGACCCGCCCGGTCTGGTTTTTCGGCAGAACCAGAATGGAGACCTGGGAGTTTTTCAATGAGTATTACATGGTCGATTTCAAGCACAACATGACTGCCGCCAATTTGGATAAACTGATCCTGGACAGGGGTCTCTGCATCAGCTACACACACTTCTGTTTTGCCAATATCAGCACCAGGCACAGTTTCTATATTGACCTGCCTAATGGTGATTATGAAGTCCGGGATGAATTCAACGA
>CAZWJK010000051.1:6298-13273 GCA_964634035.1 uncultured Candidatus Cloacimonadota bacterium
CAGAAACCCTATGGTTACATCTTTTGGAACGAAGCCAACAAGGATTCATATCTGTGCAATCATGCCATAATAACCGATTTCATCGGTTTAGAAGCCACGCTCAAGGACATCAGCTTTTTCTACAAACAGAAGGACATCACGCCCATGCTATTCCCTTCCCTCAAGCAGAATGAACTGGTGCAAATCACACCCCATCTGAAGAATCACAATTTTGAACTGGAGCTTCTGAATCATGAATATTACCAATGGGAAAAGGAATCCACGATCGAGCCCGCGCACGGGCTTTACTTTGACCGTCTGGTGCAGATCAAGGATGATGTCAAGGAACTGATCAGAGCGGAAAACTATGGCGAATGGGCGATCAAATATCTGGATCGGCATATCAAGAGTCCAGGCTATCACCTGATCGGCGGTTTTGTGGGCGACCAATTGGTCACCATGGGCTCCATCAGCGTATTTGAAGGCTACTCGCGCATTGACGACATCTTCACTTTCAGGTTCTATCGCGGCAAGGGTTATTCCGGCTCCTTGCTTGACCATTTGGTCAAATACAACAAAGAGACGACGGACAACCATCTGTACCTGTATTCGCACACCCCGGAAGGCGCTCATCTTTATGAACGGGTCGGCTTCACCAAGATTCCCGGTCTGCAGACCTGGCGCGCCCAGAAAAAGCTGTAATACATCAAAGCAGATAAAAAAACGCAGGATCACTCCTGCGTTTTCTTTGTCTGTTAACTTTTCTCTTATTTCAGCTTCAGGACCTTGGAAGCAACCGAGCCTTCAGGCGTTACTGCCATGAGCAGATAAACACCGCTCGGGACAGGATTGTTTTTGCTGTCCCTGCCATCCCACCAGAACCTGGAACCGGGTAATGTTTCCAATGCCCTGATCAATTGTCCTTTGGAGTTATAAATGGTGATTTGAACAGGAGTGTTGGCTTTTCTTCCGAGCTCGATCGACAAATTATCACGGAATGGATTCGGAGAGGTGATCAGACTAAGTGTGCTGACAGCAGGAATTGTGTCATCGTCATTAGCGGTTGTCTGTTCCCAGGTGCAGGTCAGCCGGATGTCATTGTCCCAATTGCCTGCATTCCAATGATTCTCATGTTTCTGGTGGAGGTTGTTGTTTATATCATAGGAAAAAGTATATAGCCAACCGTTTACCCAACTCATTGAATTCCAGTACTGATCGGTTCTTTCGATGAGTTTGTCTGAAGCATTGTATGTGAAAAGTGTCCGATCGGAAACCACCCAACTGCCATCTATCCATTCTTCTGTCATCTCTTCACTCAGCATTCCGAAAAAGCTCTCAATGCTGAGTTTGTCATACAAATCCTGTAGCGGAACATAGTGCGCAATATTATGCACAAAGATATCTCCCGTGGTCGTATCATTGGGATGATAGGTCAGATTATTCCTGGATTTGTTGTACCAGTTCAGTGAATCGGTGGAAGCAGTCTGGACTTCCTGAATTATCCTGCCCTGAGCGTCCCAGGTGAAGTTCTGCCTGTACCACATGGGCAGGGTGCCTTCTTCTTCCAACTGGTAATTGTGCACGGTGTAGTTAGTATTGGAGATATAATCGATCTGAAATCTGAAGGCCACCACCCATTCCATGGAGGGAGTCAGGAACTGATAGACGGCATGGGTCAACCGGCTCTGTGTGTCATAGGTAAAATCACCTCTGGCAAAGGGGGTCAGTTCACCCATGATGTTGAGAGTTTGCTCAATATGAGTGACATATTCGTTTGTGACATCATGAGTGATATACTGCATGGAAACAGTTATCCAGTCCGGAGCTTCCCAGACCTCGTACCTGACCGAATCAAGCCGGGCCGGATGATCCTGGCTGTAATAATAAGTGTACTTTCCGTCAGGCACCCAACTGGAAAGTTCATAACGCTCTTCCAATACTTCTGTCATTCGCCAGTTGCGTTCAGGTGTGTTTTTCACCTTGCTGAGATTTAGCATGGGATTTTTGGTGAGATTGATTCCTGACACCAAAAGCGGAAGCATTAGCAGAACGAGGATAGTTACTCTTAGTTTCATCGTTTGAATCCTCCAGTAAATTTATTAAACGTTTAATAAACTGCTCACACGCTTTTTGTCAACATAAATCTCATCCAGTCCGGACCATAATTCATATCTGATAAAAACTTAGGGATGAGGAAACACTATTTTCTGCGGCTATGAAACTATTGGTCAACTATGCGGTCCAGGACGGGCAATTGCTCATTGAGAAAAGCGTCATAGCGGTCTTCCAGAATAGCTTGGCGCGCCATCTGCATCAGTTCCTGATAAAAATACAGACTGTGGATGGTGGTCAGGCGCATGCCCAGTATCTCGTTCATTGTGATCAGGTGGCGGATATAGGCGCGTGAAAAATGCCGGCAGGTGTAGCAGTTGCATTGCGGATCGATGGGTGCAAAGTCTTCCTTATATCGGGCTGCCTTGATGATCATTTTGCCGTAACGCGTGAAGATGCTGCCCTTGCGTGCATTGCGGGTCGGCATTACGCAATCGAACATGTCCACGCCCCGGGCTATGTTGTTCAAAAGGTCTGTGGGGGTGCCGACGCCCATCAGGTAACGCGGTTTGTCCTGCGGCAAAATCGGATTCAGAAACTCAGTGATGCGGAACATATCGGCTTTGGGTTCCCCCACAGCCAGGCCGCCGATGCTGTAGCCATCAAAGTCCATCTCCATCAGTTTCTGCGCGCTCTTCTCACGCAAATCTTCATAAACTCCACCCTGCACGATGCCGAACAGCGCCTGTTTCTTGTGATTGGTGAAAGCTTCCTTACCCCTAGCTGCCCAATTGAGCGTGATCTTGAGACTTTTTTCCACATAATCGCGTTCTGCAGGAAATGGCGGGCACTCGTCAAAACTCATGATGATGTCTGCCCCCAAAGCCTGCTGGATCTCAATCACCTTTTCCGGTGTAAACAGATGATAGGAGCCGTCAATATGGGATTGGAACTTGACGCCTTCTTTGGTGATCTTGCGCAGTTTGGCCAGGCTCATTACTTGAAAGCCGCCGCTGTCAGTCAGCATGGGTTTGTCCCACGAGATAAACTTGTGCAGGCCTCCGGCGTCACGGATGAGTTCGTGTCCGGGCCTCAGATACAAGTGATAAGTATTGCCCAAAATGATCTGGGCGTGCCCTTCCTCCAGTTCATGAGGAGACATGGCTTTGACGCTGCCGACCGTGCCGACCGGCATAAAGACAGGGGTCAATATCTCGCCATGCGGAGTCCTGATAACTCCGGCGCGGGCTTTGCCTGACTTGGCTTTTAGTGTGTATTTGAACATCATATTTTGTTTTCCAATATCATAATCTTTGCAGCATGTGAATACAGAAAATAAACAGATACTTTCTGGCAAGCAATTTACTTCTTGACATGGATATCAAATTGCCAATGATACGCTTATGCTGAAAAAACTTGTTCTCTGTCTGGCTTTTGTCTTGGCTCTGCATGCTTTAGTGCAGGCGTGTGACATGAGCGCCGTGATTTTGGGAGGGGACAGGTTATGGTCAGATTTCGGCCCTGCCCTGGCGGATAATCAATTCAGCGATTTTGATGTGCCGGCGGATTATCCAGTGTTTGTGATGAGCAGGTCAAACAGCGCCATGCACGACGACGGCTATGGCATTCTCTATTACGAAAAGAATGAGACCAAGCTGCAGCGGCGCAATTACTGGTACAAATATGTGCACTCCGCGGCAGAGGCCAACCAGGTCTGGTACACCGGCAGCCTGTTCAATGAAGGTGCTGCGCCAGACTTATTTGATTATGCGCTGCAGGCGATCAGGACTCCTGAAAACCGGACCGGCATTGTGATGTGCCATGCGCGCAACGCTTCCTCCAATCCTTTTGCACCGGGCAACCATCCTTTCCGCCTGGATCTGAACAACCGCACCTATTCTCTCATGCACAACGGTTTTATATCTCAATCCGTGCGCACCTTCATGATCAATGAAGTTTACAATCAGGATAACGGCTGGTTCACCTTTCACAGACCCAATTACGACAACTTTGTGAACGCCGCTTTTCCTGCCTGCTGGATCGACAGCGAAGTGCTCTTCCATTATCTGATGTGCCACATCGCCGGAGAAAAGTATGATGTTGTAAACGGCCTGCGCACTGCCCTGAAAAAGCTGGAATCGTATATGCGGTTGTCAACGGAAGTTGTCAACTTTGTGTTCAGTGACGGGGAACGCCTGTTTACATTTCGTTCCACGCCTGTCACCGGAATTAACTGCTCCTACAAGTTATCCTATCGGACGGATGAAACCGGTTTCAGCGCTGTCAGGACCGGGGTTCCGATCGCTTCGGAAACCGAGCTCTGCCAGTATGAACTGGTGATTCTGGATAACAAAGGCAGGGCTCTGCGCCATCCAGATTTTCTTGCCGATCCGGAATTCACTTCATATAAAGATACCGACGGCCACACTCATCACCCCACCAGAAGCTTTCCCACCTCACCCCAACTCAGCCATCCCGGCATCAGCATCTCTTTCCAACTGGAGGAAGCTGCCAATATCGTGATCAGCATCTACAGTTCGAAAGGCCAGTTGGTCCGCTGCATCAACAACAGCACAATGCCCAAGGGCAACCACACGGTCCGCTGGAACGGATTGGACAAGCTGGGCAAACCCGCTGCCCGTGGAGTTTACTATCTTGAAATGAAGAACAATGCCAGGAGGACGGTGAGTAAGATCGTTTACTCCCGATAGAGTTTTCTGCCCATGCAAAAAGCCACGCTGGAATGATCTGACGTGGCTTTTTCTTTATCTTATAGGTTTGTGTTCTTATCTACTCTTCTGTATCGTAGTCTTCAAAATCCGGATTTCTGCCTTCCAGTTCGTCGATCATGTATTGTGCCGATTCATTCAGTTCGCCGGTGGGATACTTAACCAGGAACTCTTTGAAAAGCTGCAGGCCCAGTTCCTTGTTGCCGACCTCTTCCGAGATCAGGAACGCCTTCATGAAGGACGCTTTGTAATCATCAGAACCGTTGGGATAGAACTGAATGATCTGGTCATAGTAGATGGTGGCGTCTTTGAATTTGCGCTGGCGGGCGGAGTTGTCTGCCAGGTCGAAAAGCTCTTCCGCAGATAGTTTGATCACCAGTTTTTCGGGGTATTTTTTCATCGCATACTGAGTGTTGAGCTGTTCCGTGACCTCTTCCATTTTGGTCTTTTCCAGTTCTCTCTTGAGCTGTCCCATGATGCGCGGTTCGGCTTCAGTAAAGCTGGTGACGGTGGCGGGAGTTTCCCTGACCACTCTGAAAAAGAGGACTTCGCCTTTGGCATTGGTAGTGATGGGGCTGACTTTGCCGACCTCTGTACTCCAGATCAGCTTGGAAAGGTTCTGGTCAGGGCCCATTCCGGTGACCACGCCGTTGTTGTAATTATTGTCTATGATGGCCTGATTCGGTTTGAGAGAGTATTGCTGGATGACTTTGTCCAGCGCTTTCTGGTTGTTCTTTTTAGCGGCTGCAACGAATTTCTTGTGCGCTTTCTGGGCGGATTTCATATCCTTGCTCCAGACCGCCTGGATCTGTCTGTAGGGCGGAGTCGTATAGGTTTCCAGATTGTTTTCATAATACTCGCGCGCTGCTTCCGGAGTCACGCTGACCTGTTCTGCAACCAGCTTTTTATAGGTTTCCTGCAGGACATAGTAACGCTGGGACTGCACGAATTCTTCATTGCCAGACAGGTATTGATCGTAGGATTTATCCTTGAGCGCATCCAGATACATCAAATTGCGCTGCAGTTCCTGATTGACCATTTGCATTGCGCCGCCGCCCTTGATATACATCATCTGTTCC
Source organism: uncultured Candidatus Cloacimonadota bacterium (assembly GCA_964634035.1). GTDB lineage: Bacteria > Cloacimonadota > Cloacimonadia > Cloacimonadales > Cloacimonadaceae > UBA5614. The sequence goes on from CAZWJK010000051.1 coordinate 12,138, forward strand.
TGCGGCGACATTTTATTGAATTTGTCCAAAAGATCTTTGACAGTCATGGCAAGACTGGGATCGGTGGCAGAGACAAGATTGATCTCTTCCAGGGCCTGATTGTTATGCGGCTCGCGCAGATTGATCTGGGAGACGGTGAGAGTGTCGATCCTGACCTGGTAGGTGAGTTTGTGCCGGTCAATGATCTGTTCCAGCCTTTCCGCTTCCTTTTTGGGTCTCAGCCGTTGATCGACTTCCGCTTCGCATTCCAGGTAGGGGCGCTGTCTGCCTTCGACCTTGTCCATAACCTTGATGATGCTCCATCCTGTCGTGGTCTGCTGGGGGCCGATCAGAGCCATGGAATCGACCGGAGCGTTGGCGATGATGGCATCCAGTTCATCATCGTTGCCGATGCCTGGAAGGTAGCCGTTCAGGCGGATGTTTTTTACTTTGCCCTTGAGGCCTTTGGCATAGGTATTGATGGAATACTTGTCGGAAACGGATTCGAAGGTTGCGCCTTTTTGCAGTTCTGCCATGGCTTTCTGCGCCTCAGCTTCGTCGGCGGGCTGCAGATACATTATGGTGATGTAGGGCTGAACATAAAAGTCTTTCTTGTTTTCCTCATAGAATGCCTGTTTGTCGGCTTCGGTCAGGTTCACTTTATCAGTCACGTTGCGCTTGTAATATTCGTTGATCAGAAGCTGTTTCTTGGCGGCATTGATCCTTTCGATGACAACCGCGTCGGTCAGCATGTTCATGTCCAGCGCCTTGCGGTAAAAGATCTCTTCCACCGCCATCATGTCCAGGATCTGGGTCTGGCCGTCGATGGTCTTGAAGCGGCCCTGTGACTGCGGCGGGATCTTGCCGATGCGCTTGTCGAGATCCTGTTTGGTGATCATTCCGCCGTCGTATTCCGCCAGAATGTCTTCTCTGGGCACTGTCACTTTGGCGACGGAAGTTTGTGAGACGGGAGCGGTTTTGGGCGGATTGGGTTTTGAGCTGGTGGTCGCTGCCCAGATCGTGCCAACGAGCAGGATCAGGCACAGCATGACTATCGATAATCTAAGTTTAGGATGCATTTCAGACTCCTTTTTATGATGCGTTTTCATCTCAGAACAACTTCTTTTTGCATATAATTGTCGTCAAGATTTTTAGTT
>CAZWJK010000052.1:0-2511 GCA_964634035.1 uncultured Candidatus Cloacimonadota bacterium
TTGTATTTTTCGCTCTCTTCACATTTCCTCTGCGCTTGTGCTGACGTTGATTTATCCTTCCTTTTGCCATGCTCCCTGCATAAATCCATTACGGTACTATTACTATACCATTACGGTACCAATACGGTTAATTACCGTAATGCTACCGTAGTGGTACCGTAATGGTCAAGTAATGCTTGTATGAGCTAAGATAAATCTCTTGACAAGCCAATTGAGTGTCAATAGTATGATATTTTGGTAATTCTTGATGAAAGAGGAGGTCCTGTGACTATTGAGCTTACTGCCGATAAACAGACTGCCCGCCTGAAAATTGACGGCATTCTGACCAGTGACAACAGCTATATCCTGCAGGATAAGCTGAACGAAGTTCTGAAAGGTGAATACACGTATCTGGAGCTGGATCTGCTGGAATGCCGCAACATCAGCAGTACGGGCATCGGAAAGATCCTTTTGTTCTACAAAGATTTCATTGCCAAAGGCGGGGAGATCGAAGTCATCAGATGTTCCCACGGAGTTTATGAGCTTTTTTCCATGCTTAAGTTGAACCAACTCTTTACCGTGAATTTGGGCTAAATGGCAGAAAACAAACCCCAGCTAATAGTCGTCGATGACAGCATCAGCATGGTGGACGGCCTGGTCAAGATCCTCCAGGTTTCAGGTTATAATGCTGATCCTGCCTATAATGGCCAGGACGCCCTGCGCAAAATAAGCGCCAAAGAATACGACCTCATTTTATGTGATATCGAAATGCCCGGCCTGACGGGTCTGGATCTGCTCAAGCATGTGCGCCAGGATTATGATGAAATCCCCTTTGTGCTGATGACCGGATTTCTGGAACAGGAATACTTTATCAGGGCGATCCAACTGGGCGCTTCCGACTTCATCCGCAAACCCATCGACACGGAACACCTGTTAAACACGATCCAGCTTCAGCTCAACAAGAAAACTGAAGACAGCGATGTCCAGAAAGCCATCACCAAATTCGACATGGTGGAATTTAATTCCGTGATCGACCCTGCGATGTTTGATGAAGTTGATTTCAGCAAGACTTTCACAATGTTCTTCCGCTACAACCTCAATCTGCACAGCTCTCTGATCAATGAACTGCTGCTCTGCATCGAGGAGATCCTTTACAACTCCCTGATCCACGGCACCCTGAAGCTGAACATGAAAGAGCGCACTCTGAATCATGCGCAGTATAAAGATGTCATCAAGGCAAAACTGCAAGACCCTGAGATTGCCAAAAAACGCATCAACATCATGATGAAAGTCGATCTGCAGAACAAGCTGCTGACCTTCACAGTCGAGGATCAGGGCGACGGATTCGATTATGATTTCTGGCTGAAGAAAATCAATACTTCACAAAGCATCCAGCTTGACGAATACGGGCGCGGCATCTCCATCATCTATCATCTTTGCGATAAACTCACTTTTGACAAAGGCGGACGCCGGATCAGCATCGAGAAAAAGTTTGAGCATGCAGTCCCGCTCCTCAAAGCTTCTAACTGAACTGCTGAAGTCAGCATTGGCACAGGCACGGGAAGCAGGAGTGGAGAGCCACCAGGTCAGACTTCTGCTCTCGGAAATCACAGATATTCCCATTCCCGCATTAACTTTGAACAGTGACCAAGTTCTGGCCGTAGAACAGCAAAACCGCTTCCGATCAGGTTTTATAAGACTTCTGTCTCACGAGCCGGTGCAGTATATCATCGGCAAAACAGAGTTCTATGGCCTGCAGCTAATGGTAAATGAGAATGTCCTGATCCCCAGGCCTGAAACCGAAGGCCTGGTGGAGTGGATCTCCGCTCGGGAAAAGGGTTTTCTCAAAGTACTGGACATCGGCACCGGCAGCGGAGTAATCGCTTTGGCTCTGAAAAAACTGAACCCTGATTTCATCGTCACAGCTACGGATGTCTCAGTCCGGGCGATCAGGCTCGCTCGTCAAAATGCACAAAAGAATTCACTTAAAGTCACTTTTCAGAAGGCAGATCTGTTTCCCCAAAACAACATCAGATATGATGTCATAGTGTCCAATCCGCCTTATGTATCTGCTCCCGAATACGCTCTGCTGGCTGACGGGATCAGGTATTATGAGCCGCGTTTGGCTCTACAGGCAGCCAAACATGGCCTTGAGTTCTATGAACGGATTCTGAGCAGGGCAAGTAAATTTCTTGTTCCGCAGGGCAGAATCTATTTTGAGATAGGGGAGTCGCAAGCTCCCGCCATCAGGGAAATCGCTTTCAGCAAAGGATTCAGGCAGATCGAACTCAAACAGGACCTGGCAGGCAGGGACCGTTATCTCTGCCTGGCGCGATAAAGATTTATTGACAAAAAGACTCGTCAGGATTGTCATAACTTTCAAAAGATAATTCATCAGGTGTGAAAATATGGACAGATTCATTATCCAGGGCGGCTCTCCGCTAAAAGGAACCATACATGTCAGCGGTGCCAAGAATGCCATCCTTCCAGTGATGGCAGCCAGTCTGCTGGCGCCGGGAAAATCGGTGCTGA
>CAZWJK010000052.1:2611-6747 GCA_964634035.1 uncultured Candidatus Cloacimonadota bacterium
GCAGCCATGGAGCCGGAAGTGGATTCCACCATAGATTTCCTCAATCAGATGGGTGCAAAGATCAGCGGCAAAGGCAGCACTCACCTTGTCATCAAAGGTGTGGACGAGCTTTTCCCCGTGGGCATGGAAATGATCTCCGACCGCATTGAAGCTGGCACTTTCCTGATCGCCGGAGCCATGAGCAGCGAGCCCTTAACGGTTGCCAATTGCCAGCCCCACCACCTGGACGAACTGATAGAAAAACTGCGCAGCGCAGGCTGCGAGATGCTGATCAAGGATAGCAGCATTACTGTTCATCCGCCGAAAAAGATCAAACCCGTCAACATTACAACATTGCCCTATCCAGGTTTCCCGACTGACCTGCAGGCCCAGTTCATGGTTCTGATGGCATTGGCGGACGGGGTCAGTATCATAACGGAAACCATTTTCCCGGACAGGTTCATGCATGTGGCAGAGCTGAACCGTCTGCAGTCAGACATTTCTCTGAATCTGAACATTGCCACCGTCAAAGGCGTGAAGCAGTTCAGCGGAGCGGAGATCATGGCGACTGACCTGCGCGCCAGCGCGGCCTTGGTGCTGGCAGGCATCAGGGCGCAGGGCGAAACAATCATCAACCGCATCTATCACATCGACCGCGGTTACGACCGCATTGAGGAAAAACTCAACGCAGTCGGGGCGCAGATCGTCAGGGACAACGCTTAACGGGATAACTTCGGGATGAATGTTCTGGTCACCGGCGGCGCCGGATTCATCGGCTCTCACTTATGCGAAAGACTGATTACGCTGGGGCACAAGGTCGTCTGCCTGGATAATTTCTATCCCTTTTACGACCCTGAGATCAAACGGCGCAACCTGTCTGAAGTCATTTCCCATCCTTCGTTTAAGCTTATCGAAGGTGACATACGCAATCTGTCTGACATCATAAAATGCTTTACCGGCAATGACATTGAAGTGGTAATTCATCTTGCTGCCATGGCGGGAGTGCGTCCTTCGATGGAAGATCCGGAACTCTATGCTAACGTCAATATCATAGGTTTGCTCTATCTGCTGCAGGTCTGTCAGTTACATCCCGTCCGCAAATTCATTTTTGCTTCTTCCTCATCTGTGTATGGCGACAAAAAGTCAGGCGCATTCAAAGAAACAGACACCGATGCAGAGCCCATTTCACCTTATGCGGCAACCAAAAAAGAGGGTGAAGCGATTTGCTTTCTCTGGCAGAGAGTGCTGAAGATCCCCTTTGTGGTGTTGAGATTTTTCACCTGTTACGGTCCGCGCCAGAGACCAGATCTGGCGATTCACAAATTCACGCGTCTATTATATCAAAACAAACCCATCCCCGTGTTTGGCGACGGAACCACCAGCCGTGACTACACCTACATCGAGGACACCATCGACGGCGTCATCAAAGCCATGGATTATCAGGATCAGGGTGTTGGATTTGACATATTCAATCTGGGCGAATCCAAGACCATAATGCTGAAAGACATGATAGCGGAACTGGAAAAAGCCAGCGGCAGAATCGCACTCATAGAACGTCAGCCCTTGCAGCCCGGCGACGTTTCATATACGTGCGCCGACATCTCCAAAAGCAGAAACCGGCTGGGTTACGATCCACGCATCTCTTTTACAGAGGGCATCCGACGCTTCATCAGGTGGTTCAACAGCAACAATTGAATTTATAAGAACACTAAACACACTAAATAGACTAAACACACGAAACTTTGATTTACAAATCAGGTCACATTCTTTGTTTAGTGTGTTTAGAAACTTTCGTGTATTTAGTGTTCCTTTTTTTTCTAATCCGTGTTTTCCGTGGTTAAGTCTTTTCCAGGTAACGGGCAAAGACGTCATAGATCTCGGGAATGAGGCGTGCCGGCTTGCCCCGGTGCGCAAAGACAGCAGTCATGATGGCGCGGAAGCAGAGCTCACCTGTTGAATCAAAGATCTCCTGCTGCCAGGTTGATTTGACTTTGGTCAGGGTCAGGACCTTGCTTCTGACTTCGATGACGTCTTCCAGTTGGATGGCTTTGATGTAGTCTATTTCAAATCTGTACACATACAGGTGCCATTGCATATCGAGGAGTTTCTGGATCGGCATGCCCATTTCTTGCAAAGCTTCGCTACGCGCTGCTTCCAGGATGGGCAGGTAGTTGGCGTTATTCAGATGGCCGTAGATGTCGCACTCGTAACCATAGATCCGTTTTTTAAATGTAAAACTCATCTTGTGTTATTCTCTCCTTTGACTAACATTTCATAATTTCAGGCCCATTCCCTGTCAAGAAAAACTGAACATGGGCAGGCGAGCAGTCAATCTCCCACTCAACTGGATAGACAAGTTAAGGGTGGGAGGTAAGGACAGAGTGAAACAGCAGAAAAAATCTTGCCATAAAACAGGGGGCAAAAAAGATGGTCTGCCAGTAAGAAAAAAGTATATTCAGAGGACCTATATGGCAACAATGGCAGATATCAGAAACGGTATGATAATCGAGTTTAAGGACGGTCTGTACTCGGTGGTGGAGTTTTTGCACGTAAAACCCGGCAAGGGCAGCGCTTTCACGCGCACCAAAATGAAGAACATGAAGACCGGCAAGATCATAGAAAACACTTTCCGGGACAGCGATGTAATGACCGAGGTCCGGGTCGAGAAAACCAAGAAGGAATTTCTCTACCGGGACGGTGAGTTTTTTGTTCTGATGGACAGCGAGACTTATGAACAGATCACGGTTGACAAAGCAGTGATCGGCGATTATGAAAAGCTGATGATGGAAAACATGGAGATCTGGGTGCTGGCTACAGTTGCCGGCGAGATTTTAGGCATCGAACTGCCCACCACAGTGATCCAGACCATCGCGGAATGCGAACCCAATGTCAAAGGCAACACGGCCTCCGGTAGCGGTAAGGTCGCTTATACGGAAACAGGTCTGCGCCTGATGGTTCCCTTCTTTGTGGAAGCAGGCGAAAAAATAAAGATTGACACCCGCAGCGGTGAATATATAGAAAGAGCCTGAACATCAGCCTTGCCAAAAACAGGTTTGATGTTAAATTGTCTAATAACCGGAAAATGAATTTTACAAGATAAGATAAAGAGAGGAAAGCATGGGAAAAGTCAAATCCTTCGCCGCCAAACTGGCACACGAATCTTCCCACGAAGGGAAGGTCTTCTGTCCGAAGTGCAACACTGAGATCAAGAAAGTGAAGATCGTCACACAGAAAAAAGGACAAGCCGGTTGGGCACCCCGCTATGACTTCATCAAAGTCTGCAAATGCAACGAAGCTGATGTCATGAGCGGCAAGAACTTCTAACCAAGATCGGAATTGGGCGGATGGTCTGTATAGGGACTCCAGCTTCCCGTGGCACGAATAAGGTGTCGGGGGCGGCTTGAGTCCCGCATTTATCTGGAGAAACCTTTAGCAGAAAGCATTTGTTTGACAATTTATAAATATCAGAATGGGGAAATTGTATGCCTGAACCACTGAGAAAACTGATGAGTTATGCCTGTCTGCCGGCGATTTTATTGATCGCAACGCTGCCGTGTCTGCTCAATGCCAAAGTGCCGGCGCACCCGCTGTATAAGAATCCGCCTCAGTTCAGAAAGACTTTGCCTTCCGAGCAGTTCGGTCCCGCAGCTCTGGATAAGGGCAGGACCTTGCCCCAAAACGTGCTGGCGCTGAGAGTGCAGTTTAGTGATGTGACCTTCCGCGCCGCCGGTGAATTTCCTGATAATTTGCCTCACGACAAGGCCTTCTTCGAGCGCTGGATGCTGCATCTGGCGGATTTCTACGCCGAAGCTTCACATGCTGATTACATCCTCAGCTTCAATGTTTTCGACATGGTGTTCAATCTCTCCAATCCGATGTCATACTATGGCGCTGACACAGCGGATGATTATGACATCAGGGTGCCGCAGATGCTGCAGGAACTGATCCAGATGGCAGACCCGTATGTGGATTTCAGCGAATACGATGCCATCGTGGTGTTTCACGCCGGAGCGGGACAGGAATCAGACATCGGCCTGCTGCCAAGCCTGAATCCCATGCGTCCTGGAACCATCTGGTCCACATTCGTTACCAGACGGGATCTGCAGGAAGCGTTCGATCCTGACAACGACAGCTATCAGGGCATCCAGACCAACGAC
>CAZWJK010000052.1:6847-13246 GCA_964634035.1 uncultured Candidatus Cloacimonadota bacterium
GCCAACGGCAACGTGCCGGCTCAGCTTTGCGCCTGGAGCCGTTACTACCTGGGCTGGGAGCCAACCGTGACCGTGGTCAGCGATGCTCAGGACCTGACCGTGGATCACTTTCTGAGCAATGCTCAGACGGCGCAGCGTCTGTATAAAATACCAATTTCCGCCAAGGAATATTTCCTGATCGAAAACAGGATGCAGAATCCGGACATGAGCATGGAGACCGTCTATGACAGCGCTGATTCCACTCTGTCAGAGACGCTCCCCAGCTTCACATTTGTGCTGATTGATCCCAGCGAACAGGATTATTATCCGCCTCCCAATGCGCACATTCCGTCCTTCAACTTCATGGAAAACCGCTACAAGGGTTGCGAGTGGGATTTCTTCCTGCCTGGCCTGGGCGGACCCATCAGACCTGGTGAGATCATGGCGATCGACGGTTCGGGACTGCTGATCTGGCACATCGATGAGAACATCATTGAATCTAACTTCGATCCCGGATTCGACTATAACTTTGTCAATTATGACGCTTCCCACAAAGGTGTGGACCTGGAAGAGGCAGACGGCATCCAGCACCTGGACACCGCCACCTTTGACTACTATAAGTACGGCGGGCCCTTTGACTCCTTCAGGGCCGGCAATAACGACTACTTCGGGCATGGAACGATTTCAGTATATGATTCCGTTACGCAGCAAAATGTTTTAGTGACACACCTGCCAACCGCTGTCAGCTACTATGGAGGCGTTCCGCTGGAAATTTATGATATCAGTGCCATGGGCCAGCAGATGACGTTTTCCGTCAGCTTCGGCTGGAAACTGGATACCGGTTACGAGGGGATCAACACTCTGGATGCCTGTGCCGTGGATACTGACAATGACGGCAGGAACGAGATCTTTTATCCGATGCCGGACGGGAATCTGTTCCTCTGGAAAGACGAAGAACTGATGTCAGGCTTCCCGATCGACCTGCCCGGCAGGATAGACAGCTATGTCTGGGACGGGCAGGCGTTTTACTTTGCCTTGGACATGACCAATGACCCAAACCTGCCGATGATAAGTCTGCGAAAATTGCATAACGGCCAGGTTACATCATTGGGGACGGCTGTTAACGGCAAGAAATGGGCTGCTCCCATCCTGACCTATGGCAATAACATCGTTGCTCCCATCCATGGTGAGCTGAATCATGTCTTTAACGGATGGGGAGTCAATATCTATGATAAAAGCGATATCCATGATGCCATTGATTCCTGGGGGGGCACCACTGATTCTTTAGTGGCAAATATTGCCTACTTCAGGGATCAGATCTATGCTGTTACCAAATCAGTTACGGACGGAAGTTATCATCTGAATGTGCTGACGCCGGTAGTAAACAGTCAGGATGTATATTCTCTGGCCATACCTGCTGATTCCGTAATTGTGTCAATGTCGATCGCACCGGTCACTCCTGATTCACCTGGCGACATTATTCTGCAGACGCCCTACTCCCTTTATCTGACCAGACTGAACGGCACTGTCAGAGATGGCTATCCCATCAGTCTGCCCTTCTATTCTGATGCGCAGGTCAGTATCAGCGATACGGACAAAAACGGGATTCTGGATCTGATCGTGAGCGGGGAAAACTCTTTTGCAGTCTATGATTATGCCGGTAAAAACATGCTGACCAACTTCACCGGATTAGCTACGGCGGATACGTTGAAGATTACGTCAGGCATGCTGACAGGCGATCTGGATGGAGACGGGAAGACAGAATACATAGGCGCTTTCTCCCGCAACAGACTGGTTGCCTATGAAGAAAACCTGAGATTCATGAGCGGATATCCGGTTTCTTTTTCAGACCGCAGCAGGAATATGCCCTTTATCCATCAGGCTTCAGACAGTCTGGTCTATGCCTGGCTGCCGACCGATAACGGAAAGATCTTTCGGGCAGAGCTTCCTGAATCCGCATTGAACAAGATCGATCCGGGCTGGTCTTGCCGTTACGGAAATCTGCAGAGGACTTCCTCACGGGAATTGGGTGACATCACCAACCAGTATGAGACAACTGAGTTGTTTGTTTCCGGCGAGACTTATCTCTTTCCCAATCCGGTCAGGACCATCTATGAACAGAAGCTGACCTTTCAGATCATGACCAGCCGGGATGCATTGGTCGAAGTCTCGGTCTTTGACATCACGGGGAAAAAGCTTTGCAGAAAGAATGTCTTTTGCAAGGCATATCTCAGGAACAGGGAACTGGTGGATTTCCCGGTCAGGGATCTGTCCAGCGGTGTGTACATAGCAGTGCTGAAATCCGGCGATACAGTCAAGCGCATCAAGTTTGCGGTTGAGAAATAGAATTTATGTTTGGAGGAATTCCATGCGATATATTTTGATCATAATGGCTCTGGCATTGTTGCCATTGACCCTGACAGGAATTAATCCCAATGCGGGTGAATACGGCTTTCAATTCTTACAGATTCCCATCAGTCCCGTGGCTTCGGCATTAGGCGGGACGGGCATCTATGCCACCGGTTATGCCGGCGGGTACATCTTCAATCCGGCCGCCAACCTGCTGGAAGAACGGTTCAGTCTGAGTCTGCAGCATAATCTCTGGCTGGTGGATACGAGCACTTCACAGCTTGTTTATTCCAATGGGAACAGGAACAGGCACTTTGGCCTGGCGGGAAGAATTCTCGACTACGGAGAACTGGAAAACCGCGATGACACAGGTCTGCTGATCGGCACCTACCATCCGTTGGACGCCAGTCTGATGGCGAATTATGCCCTGCGGATCATGCCTGACCACCTGCTCGGGATCAATGCCGGGCTCATCTATGAGAAGCTAGACACTGCTTCCAGTTTCGGCCTTAGCGCTGATCTGGGCTATGTGTATCTGACGCCCATCACCAATGCCATCCTGTTTTCCTCGGTCAGGAACATCGGCTTCACTTCCAAAATGGACAAGGATTCGATCAAGCTTCCGCTAACTCTGGAAGTGGGTTTGGGATACACGGTCCCGGAGCTTGCCTTTGCTGACAGGATTGCTCAGCAGTTGACCTTCAAGAAAGCCGTGGACAATGATCTGACTGCTGCCTACGCGGCGGAAATCTCGATGTGGCAGCTATTGTCTCTGAGACTTGGCTACAAGTTCCTGCATGATGAAGAAGGCCTAACAGCCGGATTGGGAATCAACTGGCACAACCTGGAAATCGATTACGGCTGGACCTCTTTTTCCGACCGGTTGAACGACTCCCATTCCTTTGGAATAACCTATAACTTCTAAACAGGTCTGCTTATGCTCAAACTGAATAAAATCGGACTGTGCCTTATAGTCTTTCTGATCCTGATCGGAGCATCTCTGCAGGCACAGGAATATTCTCCCCGGCAAATGCTATTCAAGACCAGTCAAAGCCTGCAGATTCAACGCGGCAGAACCGGTCTGACAGAGTTTGACGCCTATCTGGATGCCGTGCAGGCCATGGCTGTTCAGCCTGTGAGAGGCATGCCTGACAATCGCTGGTTTTCTGCCCATCTTGCTGCTGAGCCGGATTGGGAGGCCATCAGGAACAACGCTTTGCAGTTCAGCGGCATCGATATCATTCAACCCAACTACATCAGAAAACTGCACGTCGTGCCCAACGATCCCTGGTATTCCCTTCAGCAACTGCATCTGGTAAATCTGCCTCAGGCCTGGAACTATACAACCGGCAGCGCTATGGTCATTGTGGGTGTGGTGGATTCCGGTCTGATGAAAAATCATCCTGACCTGCAGGGAAACATCTACTACAATCCCAATGAGATACCAGATAACGGGATCGATGATGACAACAACGGCTACATAGATGACTACTGCGGCTGGGATTTTGCCGATGCGCCGGAAATGGCCGACGTGGCTTTGGGAGATTTTCTGACGCCGGATAATGACGTAACTGATGAGAACTTCCACGGCACTCACGTGGCAGGTATCATCGGCGCTGCCACCAATAACGGCATTGGAGTGGCGGGTGTCTGCTGGAACATAAAGATCCTGCCCGTCAGAGCCGGTTTCAGGACTACCACGGGCTCAGGATTCCTGCAGGATGATGATGCCGCATCGGGAGTCATATACGCTGCGGATATGGGCTGCAGTGTGATCAACATGAGCTGGGGTGATCCCAATTATTCTCCCATCATAGCCGATGCCTGTTCTTATGCCCAAAGTCGTGGAATCGTATTGGTTGCATCTGCAGGCAATGATCCGGGACCTTTTCTGAGTTATCCTGCCAAGCTGTCCAGCGTGATCTCGGTGGGCGCAGTGGACCAGTATAAAAATCTTGCCGGCTTTTCCAGTTATGGCGCAGAACTTGATCTGGTCGCACCGGGGCAGCAGATCTACAGCACCTATCGCTCAGAGGGGGCAGAGATCTATAAGGAAATGTCCGGAACCTCGATGTCAGCGCCGTTTGTGGCAGGGGCAGCAGCATTACTGAAATCCGTCCAGCCCTACCTGACACCTGATGAAGTGCGCTCCAGGCTTCTGACCACCACTGATGATCTGGGCTTGTCAGGTTTTGACCAATTTTATGGGCACGGTCTGCTCAATGTCCAGAAGCTTCTGGAAAGCCTGAGTTCGCCTTATGTACAGATCACTTATCCGGCAGACAACATGGGTGTTTCGGGTGATTTTGACATCATTGGTTCTGCTCATAGCGACAATTTCTTCCGGTATTCGGTCATGGCATCACTGCAGAACGGCGCATCCAATCTGATCTGGAAGGACGTTTTTACCAATCTGCCGCATCCTCAGTTTTACTACCAGCCCGTCACCAATGGTGTTTTAGCACGGTTCAAGGTTCACGACCTGATGGAGCAGGGGCATTATTTGCTCAGAATCCAGTTCGAAGGCAGGGACGGCTCCATCTACAACCTGTTCAGAGCTGTTAACCTTGATCTTTCAGCACCCTACATCGTGGAAAACACCTTTCAGGTATTTAAGCGTTATGACGGACAGAACGTGCGCTACTATGCAGGAGCCAAATTCAATGAACCGGTGAGTTCCGAATTCATCATTCATATTCCAGGCTGGGATCCCATCTCGGTCTTTTCTTCCAAGCCGGATACCATCCAGGTTTGGGCATTGCCGAACACGCTTCCTCCCGGGCCATTCAATGCAGAAATCCACGCTGTCAACAACAGCAATCTGGCCTACAACTCCGATCTCATGCTCAACGTCGTCAATATCGAGTATGAGACAGTTCCCAACTATGGCTATGAACCTCATGTCATCGGCAAGCCCCTGATCCCTTTGAATCGCTTCCACGATTTTGACGGTAACGGCATTCCGGAATTCATGGCCATGGAACTGCCTACTTCCGGTTATGGCACTGACAGCTTCTATGAACTGATTGACACGCTTCTGGTCGTCAAGCATTCCTACCAGAACAAATTCATGCCGCTCGATCTGGGCGATACCAACAACAACGGAATGGAACTGTTGACCCTGAATCTGGACACCCTGATCCTGTATGAGAAAAATCCTGCCGACACCCTGCAGCTTTATCCCAAACAGACCATCTGGACTGAGCCTGCCGTTTGGGGCGGCGCAATCGCTGATTATGACAATAACGGCACCAAAGATTTCATCATTGTCAAGGATCTGCCCAACGCCCGTGTCATCCAGATGCACAAGCGCCTGGGTCCTCAGGAAGTTTCACTCCCCAAGATCACTTTGTATAACAACACCCAGACCTTTCAGAGGAATATGTTTGTCCCCACTGTCATCTGCGCCAATCTGGACGGGGACAATTATCCTGACATCCTGACGGCTGATACGGATGGTGACATCATGGTCTTTGAAGTGCGCAGCGCTACGACTGTCGATACTTTGGTCTGGAAGCACAGACTGCCGGTCTCCAATACCTATTATCTGACCACGGGCGATTTTGACGGCAACGGCATGACGGATTTCATGGTGGGTGGCTACAGCACCGACCTGCTCGACCCGAATCTGAACTACTGGTTCTTTGAAGGTTTCACCCGCAGCGGAAACAGCACCTATACCAGCATGGGCAACATCCAGTTCAACAATGTCTTTTCCCAGAATGCCATCCAATCCTTTGATCTGGATGGTGACGGCAAGCACGAGATCATCATGTCCCTGGCGCCGAATCTCTATATTCTGAAATACATCAATGGAAAATTCCAGCCGGTGTTTTACGGAAACAGCAACCGGACCTATCAGATCGCTGTCTGGAACCAAAGCGGCCAACCCCATTTTCTGACCAACGGACTGGCTGCCGGTGACACCTTGAAGACTTTTCTTTGGAAAAAGCAGTTGCCTTTTACCGGTCCGCCCATTCCTTCCAATTTTGTTGTCACTCCTTTGAACGAATCCCAGGTGCAGCTTTCCTGGCTCAGCAATAATGCGGATCATTACTGCATCTATAGAAA
>CAZWJK010000053.1:0-13048 GCA_964634035.1 uncultured Candidatus Cloacimonadota bacterium
AATTTGATTTGGATACTTATCTGAACTCAGGACAAATGAAGTCACTAACCAGGGTCAAATTCGGTTTTTGGCTTATAGAGATCAGATTTATGAAGGTATCAATTTTATCTCAGCAGCGCTATTTTTCTGGTCTGAACCAGGGTTCCGGCGCTGAAACGGCAGAAGTATATGCCATTTGGGCACAAGTTATCAGAACTATCATGGCCATCCCATGAGTAAGAATGGCGGCCGTCAGTCTGAAAACCATCTGTAATGCGTCTTACCGGTCTGCCTTTGAGGTCATAGATTTCGATACAGACCGGAGCGGCCTTGTCCGTGTGAAATGAAATGGTAAAAATATCTTTGGACGGATTGGGGTAGACAGCAAGCTGCACCAGTGGCAAAGCATCATCTGTAACGGCGGTGGCAGACCATTGGTAGTTCTGGTTAAGAGAATTGGCAGTAAGATGAGTATAAGTCCTCTGGGGCGGAGTGAAGGAACCACCTTGAGGATGTATTGGCGTCACGGTGGATGTAAAACCCCAGGGTACTGTGGCAGAATAGAATCCGTCAGGATCGGTGACTGGGTTTTGCTCAAAACCGGTGAAAGTGACACCTCCAATACCGGATCCGTTTTCAGCCGCGGTTACTCTTCCTGAGACAGTATAGGTAAGCGCAGACCAGGTATAATCCTGCTCAGTTAAACTGGCCATGACATTAGTGTAGACGCGATTGGGCGGAGTGAAAACACCTGCGATCGGGACGTGGGGTGTCACTCCGGCAGTAAAACCCTGCGGCACAATAACAAAGTATTTTCCCAAAGAATTGGTTTGAGGGTTGCCTGGCAGATTGTAAAGTGTGACACCCGGTAAGGGTTGCCCTGTATCATTATTGGTGATGGTTCCGGAGATGGAAACAATGTTTTCATCAAAAATATAATTCTGAAAGGTCAGATTGGTCAGAACATTACTATAGGAACGGTTGGGCGGGGAAAAGGTCCCTAGTAATGAATGATGCGGAGTAACAGTTCCGCTCCAGCCGGAAACAACGTTACCGCTGTAATAGCCATTGGCGTCTGATACGGCATTACCTGTCAGATTGGTAAAAGTTACTCCCTGAACTCCCTGTCCGTTATCGGCACTGGTCACTCTTCCTGAAATGGAATAAGTGACCGGTGTGAACTCATAGTTCTGATTATAGAGGTCGCAGATCACATAATCATAAGTCCTTACAGACGGGAAAAAAGTGCCGGGGGTGCTGCTGACGGGAGTTATGGTTCCGCTCCAGCCGGGAGGAACAGTTGCAGTGTATTCTCCAGAGAAAGGATTCCAGGAAAACGGATAATCAGTAGGAAATCCTGAAGGTGCCCAACCCCCTATCATCACCTGACCCGTGTCGGTGCGCACACAAAGACCTGAAATAGAATAGGAATGCAAAATCAAAATGGGGAAAAGTAAAACGGCCATTAGTACAATGTAATGCTTGTTTGTCATATTTTCCTCCGAGAATAAATAATCGAACCTACATAAAATTTATTATTTCCAAGCTAAATCTGCTGTCAAGAAATATTTAAGCAAACAGGCATTTGCCAATTTTCAGAATTGAGATTATCCTATGGTTAATACAAGATATTTGTGATAAGGAGATAAAAAAATGGCAAAGATAACACTCAAAGGAAATCCCATAAACACAATAGGAGAGCTGCCTGAAGTGGGCAGCTTCGCACCGGAATTCAAACTCACTGCCAAAGATCTGTCTGACCAGAACCTGAAAGATTACTACGGCAGAAAGGTCGTGCTCAATATCTTTCCCAGCATCGACACAGCGGTCTGCGCCATGAGCGTGCGCAGGTTCAATGCGGAAGCTTCCAACCTGGAAAACGCAGTCGTGCTCTGCATTTCCCGCGACCTGCCGTTTGCTCAGGCAAGATTCTGCGGTGCGGAAGGCCTGGATAAAGTTGTGATGCTGTCTGAGATGAAAGACTTCAATTTCGGCAAAGATTACGGAGTGGAAATCGTGGATGGCCCAATGGCGTCACTGCTGGCGCGGGCAGTGGTTATCCTCAATGAGGAAGGTAAAGTCATCTACACGGAACTTGTCCCCGAGATAGGCCAGGAACCTGACTACGACGGTGCTCTAAAAGCTCTTATTTAACCACGGAATACACGGAAAAGAAAGAATTCACAGAAAAAAGGGATGAGCTTGGCTCATCCCTTATACTTTAATAATTAATAATGCTGTTCTGTGCTTTCCGTGTGTTCCGTGTTTTCCGTGGTTAACTTTTCTTTTTTACAGGGATCCAGATCTCGAGGATGGAATCCGGCTGTCCGAATTTGAATCTGTAGTCATACCATTCAAAGTCGTCCTGGGGTACCATTTCATACTCAGAGGCGGGCAGCCATTCGCGGAAGATGTAATCATAGGTTTTCTGCAGGGTTTCGAGTGAGCCCTTGTGTTCAAACACGGCATAATCGCTGGCGGGAACTTCGCGCACAGTCATGCCCTGGGGGATGTCATTGGCCTGGTTGACGATCCTGCCTGCCATGTAGGTGAAGGTTTTGCCCTTTTCATAATTCGGTTCATAGTAACACAGTCCCAGGCAGCAGTCATACCTGGCGTCTTGGATTTCCATGGCGCGGGGATTGAATTTGTCCCAAAGTTGGGGAATGGTGTTGTTTTCCATGGTGAACTGGCCTGCCAGGCCGACAACGGTCAGGGCGTCCAGATGTTCAAAACGTGGTTGCATGATGATCTCTCCTTTTCTATAGTGTTGGGAATAATGGACCAGATTGATGGGTGAGAAACGGATGAGCGGGCCTTTCAGCTTTCTGGCATAGCCGGGCGTCACTCCCGAATAGTTTTTAAAAGCACGGGTGAAGGCCTCCTGAGACTCGAATCTATAGCCGGTAGCGATTTCTTTGATCGGTCTGGTGGTGAAGATAAGCTCCCGGGTTGCTTCACTCAGACGGCGCCGCCTGATGTAATCACTTACTCCATAACCGATATGGGCAGAGAACAATCTGTGGAAATGCCAGGTAGAATAATTGGCGATTTCCGCCAGGTCTTCCAGTTCCAGCTTGTCGCACAGATGCTGCTCAATGTGCTTCAATGCAAGGCTCAGGCAATAGATCACATCCATTACATCCCTCAATTCATGATCTTGATAATCTTTGCTGTAGCTGCAAAGCAAAAAGCTGTCAAACAAAAAAAGCATAATTCAAGTTTCTTATCTTTTGCTTGACTTATCCGGCGGTGTCAAACTGACTGCGAATGGAGTATTTGAATGATTCTGACCTATTTGCTGACCTTATTAACTGATCAGACACTACTTGTGGTTCAGTGCCTGCTGTTTCTGCTGCTGAATGTGTTGGACGGCTGGACCACCTGGCTGGTGATGAAACCAGACCACTATGACAGAGAGCGCAATCCGATCGCCAGATTGTTTTTCCGTAAGCTCAAAGCTCCTGCTTCTATAATTCTGTTTAAGGTGGTGCTGCTCAGCGGCTTGGGACTGTTTATCATTCATTGGTGGATCGAATCACTGACCCTGAACATCGCTTTATTAATAGGAAATCTGCTCTATGTCTTTGTGGTCAGGCATAACCATAAAGTACACAGGAAGTATGTCGAGCATGAGCAGTTCTTTGAGAATCTGAAAAACTATAAAGTCGTGGTCGAATGAAACTGCTTCTGCTGGCTGTCAATGCCTCCTGGACCCATTCCTGCCCAGCGCTGTACTATCTTAGAAATGCAGTTTCGGACCTTGATCATGAAGTTGAGATCACTGAGCTAACCCTGAAGCAGACGGTCTCTGAAGCGCTGGAAATCATTTGTGCGAAAGCGCCGGATGTCCTTTGCCTTTCGGTTTACATCTGGAACGTGGAATATCTGATACAACTGGTACCGGAAGTGCGCAAGCTTTTGCCTCATATTATAATTGTGGCGGGCGGGCCGGAGATCAGCTATAATACAAGCGTTGCAGAACATCTCAATCTAGACTTCCTGATCAGAGGTTATGGAGAGAAGGCGTTCAGGGATCTGGCAGAAAAGCGGTTTGCGAGTTCAGGAAAAGTGATTGCAGGCGAGCAGGTTCCTCTGGCTCAGTTGCCTTTTCCTTATCTTGATTCCGATCAAGCCCTGCTGCAAGGGAAAATGGTCTATTATGAAGCAAGCCGGGGCTGCGCCTGCAGATGCATTTACTGCCTGTCAGCCCGGGAGGGAAAACAGGACTGGCTGTCGGCGGATAGAGTCTGTGCCGACATTGACAAGCTGTTGGATTTAAAACCCAAGGTCATTAAGTTTGTGGACCGTAGTTTCAATCACAAGAAGTCCTGGGCAAGATCGGTCTGGAAGCATGTGATCGGCCTTGAGACAAACGTGCCGTTCCATTTTGAAGTGCATCCGGACTGGCTGGAACAAGAAGATATTGAGATTCTGTCCAAAGCACCTGAAGGCAGAATCCAATTGGAGATCGGGATTCAATCCATCCATCCGGACACTCTGATCTCCATCTGCCGCCCCTCCAACTGGAGCAAGGTCAAATCCAGTCTGGAAGCCTTGAAAGCGCATACTCGCATCCCTCTGCACACAGACCTGATCGTCGGCCTGCCGGGTGAGAATATTGAACAGATAACCTTGTCTGTCAATGCTGTGCTGAAAACCCTGCCCCATGAACTGCAGCTTGGATTTCTCAAAATACTAAGCGGAACAACAATGCATGAATATGCCAAGCAGCATTACTACATCTGGTCTGACACTGCTCCCTATCAGGTTCTACAGACTCCCGACCTGCCCTTTCAGGATATCATGCATCTGGAGAAAATTGCACTCATCATCAACCAGTACTGGAACAAGGGTGACTTTGTAACAGTATGGCAAAAAGCAGTGGTGTGGCGCGAACCATATGAGTGCCTGGAACAACTTCTGCAGCTTAGTCTGGAGGGTGATGGCTCGTTGCATTCGATAGACCGGGTCAGCAGATTCAACCTGATGGCAAAGTGGATAGAACAGTTTTTCTCTGATGAGCAGCGGCATTATCTGATGGATGCCTTGAAATGGGATTGGTGCCGCAAGGCAGGTGAATCCTGGTATCCGCCCTCTCTCAAAGCAGGTGTCTCAATGTCTTTCAGAAAGGAACACTACACCGAAATCCTGGACTGGCTGAAAAGTGAATACTGGCAGAACGAAGACTGGAACCTGAAACGCTTCATCGTCTTTTCTGCGACATCCAACGAGTTCAGCAAAGAGTATCTGGATAGTTATTCAAAGGCGGTTTTTGTCTCTGTCAGTGGTGCTGAAAACGCTGTTGTAATGTACACAAAGCAATATTAGATAAAAAAACCGGACGCCCTCTGAACGTCCGGTTTTAAAATCACTGGGGTGGGAGATGGGACTCGAACCCACAACGCCCGGAACCACAATCCGGTGCTCTGCCAATTGAACTACACCCACCTCAAGGCAATCTTCTCATCTATGATATGTGTTAGATTTAATGGCACGCCAGAAGGGATTCGAACCCCTGACCCTCAGCTTAGAAGGCTGATGCTCTATCCGACTGAGCTACTGGCGCAGGGAAAATACGTGGTAGCGGCGCAGGGACTTGAACCCCGGACCTGCGGATTATGATTCCGTTGCTCTAACCAACTGAGCTACGCCGCCACAAAAAAAATGGTAGCGAGGAGAGGATTCGAACCTCTGACCTTCGGGTTATGAGCCCGACGAGCTACCTGGCTGCTCCACCTCGCGTCACCGTTTTGCCATAAAATTATGCTCGGTTTTTGTGTCAAGCGAAATCAGATAATCAGTTATGGGTTACGAGTTGTGGGGGATAACTGAATTTATTGTTTGACACAAAAAACTAATATCCTATTCAAGATTTGAGGCATTTATGACGCAGAAAATTATCGAGGTTATTAAAAGCATCCCGGCTGGAAGAGTTGCCACTTATGGTCAGATCGCGCGTCTGGCAGGACTTCCCAATGGAGCCAGACAGGTGGTCAGAATTCTGCATACTTGCACCTCAAAACACGATCTGCCCTGGCACCGCGTGATCAAAGCCAAAGGTGAAATTGCGCTGTCGATCTATAATGGTGCGGAAGAACAGAAAGCGATGCTGGAAGCGGAAGGGATCAGGTTTGTGGGCGAGTTCAGAATTGATCTGAAAAAGTATCAGTGGGATAGATGAATCAAGATTCCTGCCTGCGCAGGAATGACTAACATTGGTGAGATTCCAGCCTTGATAGAAAGACAAACATTGGTTAGATTAATGCCATGCAGAAAGAAACTGTTTCAGAAATCATCCTTTGTGTGTTTCGTCTATTTCGTGTATTTCGTGTTCCAATAAAATATCACTGTCCGCGGCTGTTCATTTCGTATTTCAAATAGCTGTTGAGCATAACCAGAACGCGGTCAAATTCCTTTTCGCCGGGCACGATGAAATCCGCATTCTTTTTGGTGGGCGCGATGAATGCTTCATGCGAGGGCTTGACCGTGTCCAGATACATGTCCAGCACCCTGCACAGTTCATATCCGCGTTCCTGAATGTCCCTTCTGATGCGTCTGGAGAGGCGCAGGTCGGGATCGGTGTCCACATAGATCTTGAGGTCTGCCAGTCCCAGCAGCCGCGCATAGTAAAGCGCAAAGATCCCTTCCAGGATGATGACATCAGGATTGTCGATGACTATTTCGCCTTGGGTCCTTTCATGTGTAATGAAGTTATAGTCAGGGATGGTGACCGTTTTACCACTGAGCATTTTTCTGATGTCGGAAAGCAGGTACTCATGATCAATGGCGTCGGGATGGTCAAAGTTGACCTGTTTGATCTCTTCGGGCGAGAGGTGGCTTAGGTCTAGATAGTAGTTGTCATGAGAGATGATGACGGTTCTGGAATCGCCCAGTTTTCTGCCGATGGCGCGGGCGATGGTGGTTTTACCGGAACAGGTTCCGCCACCGATCAGGATGAGGTGAGCTTTGGTTGTTTCTGACAATGTGATTTCTGTTAAACGGAGTTGCTTTGTTTAGTTGTCAGTCTCCGCGTTATAGCTGGCCATGGCAGCTTCCACATCATCAAAGAACTGGAAGATCTTGTAAGCCCTGGTGATCTGAAACACCATTTTCGGCTTTTCCTGCAGGCCGACCAGGCGAATGTCACCGCCTGCCTGGGTGGCTGATTTCAGGCATGCCACGATCATGCCCAAACCCGTGCTGTCAATGAAATCGCAGCCGCGCATATCGAAAACGACATAGGGAGTTTTGGTGATGATCTGTTCGAATTTTTGTTTCAATTCCGGCGCGTAGTAAGCATCCAGGCGACCCTGAAACTCCATCACGCCGACCTTTCCCTGTTCATAAAAGTTTACGTTCATCTTTTCACCTCATAGTATCGGATAACTTTGTGAACCTATTATTGCATCACGTTTCCAGTGTCAATTGTTTATATGTTTTTTGATATCGTTTGAGCAGATAGTCAAAGGTGTATTTCTCCCTGACAATGGCTTTGCCCTGCTCTGCCAGACCTGGCAGTTTTGTTCTTTGCGCATGAGCTTTCTGCATCTGCAATGCCAGGTCCTCGATGTCCTGCGAGCGGAAGAGAAAGCCGTTCACGCCTTCAATCACGAGGTTGGGGTCAACCGCATCGCTTTGCAGGACAGGCGTTCCGCTCGCCCAGCTTTCGATGACCACGTTGCCGACGTTCATCAGCCGCGCCGGAATAACTTGAATATCGGCTTCCCTGAGCCAGGCCCAGACTTCTTCCTTCTCCACTTCACCCGTAAAAATGACCTCGTCCTGCAGAGCTTCCTTGCCGATAAAAGCTTGCAGGTCCTCAGAGTAATCCGGCTCGACATCATTCTTGCCGACCATCACCAGCCTGGCGTCGGGGAAGGCCGGAAGCGCTTTGACAAAGGCCTTGAGTGCAAGATCCTGCCCTTTCAGATAGGCGATCTTCCCCAGGATCAGAAACACAAAGGCGTCTTTGCCGATGCCATATTTCTCACGCACGGAGGGCAGATCGGTCTCATAATCCTCCAGACTGACAGGCAGCGGGATGTGTTCCAGCCGTTCATTGAACTTGCGCAGGATGGTATATTCCTTTTCCGTAACGGTGAAAAGGTAATCAGTATTTTTCAGCAGCGCCCTGTCCAGCCATTTGACCTCGACCCTGCCCAGGATCTCTGAATCCACCTTTCCGGCTTCCCGGAAGAGATGTTCATAATCCTGAAAGTCAAACACATTGAGGATTATCGGGATCTCCCTGATCTTGGCGGCGCAGAAGGCGAGCAGGTAGTTATTGTTCAGTCCCGGGTAGCACTGGATGATGTCAAATTCCGGTTTGAGCAGGCGGAAAAAGAGCTCGGGGCAAAGCGTGCGGGCTTTGTAATTGGGAAACTCAATAGGATAATTGAGCACGTCAAACAGTCTGCAGATCGTGATGTTGTCTATGGTTTCGGTCTTGGGCTTATGGTCCCGGCGCGGGCAGAAAATGGTCACTTTGCCTTGTCCGGAGAGCTTCTTTGCCAGTTGCCAGATGTGATAACTCAGCTTGTCTAATTCGGGACGGAAGTTATTGGTGACCAGGGCGATGTTCATTTTGGAGGCGGGAGCGGCGTCGCTCTGTATATCCGCAAACCCGTTCAGAAGTGCGATGAAACCGTTTTGAATGTTTTCTTTGCTGTAGCTGTGCTGAACGGCGTTGTGCAGGTTCCTGCCCAGTTCAGTTGCCAGGCGCGGTTTCTGCAGCAGTTCGGTTAACTTGTTGCAGAAGCCGTCCACTTTGTCTTCCACGGCGATCTCATCCGCCGTGAGCTCAAACTCAGATGCGCCCAATGAAGTTGTAAGCACGGCTTTCTTCAGTTGCGCCGCTTCCAGGATGCGGCTTCCGGAACCGGCGGGAAGCCGGAAAGGCAGCACCACAAACAGGCTGGCACTGATATAGGCAAAGATGTTTTCCACTTCGCCCACCAGTTTGATCCTGCCGCCGCAGTACTGGTCATGCAGCTTTTGGGGATTCCTGCCCACGATGTAGATCTTGACGTTTTTGTCCTGCATTTTTCTGGAAACGCGGGGATAGATGTCCTTGCAGAGATAGAGAAACGCGTCCAGATTGGCGGGCTCGTCCAGATTGCCGTAAAACAGGATGAAGCTATCGTGCAAAAGGAATTTCTCCTCTTCCTTGACATCCTTTTTGAGGTCGGCGGATTCCTGTTCCGGCAGATAATTGGGCAGCAGAGCCAGTCCCGGATCTTCCTGATCCAGGCCGAATTTACGGATGCAGTTCTGCTTCAACTTCTGGGATGCGAAAAGGAAGGTGAAGTTTTGGCGGAACAGCGCTTTTTCCGTTTGATGGAGCAGGATTCCGTCCAGTTGCGCCTTGCGGTTTTTCCAGGCGGGGTTTTGTTCCCATTGCGCCAAAGCTGTTTCAGAGGGCAGTTTTTCCAGGTCGATGACAATGTTGCAAGCCGTCAGGCAGTTTTGAGCCAGAAGGATCAACTGCGCAAACTCAGGCCGTTTAAAGACTATGATCTCATACCGTTTGGCCTGCAGGATCTGGGCAAACTTATCCGTGTTCTCCTTCGAAAACTGATACAGCGCTTTTGGTTTGAGGGGATTGACAATGTTGGTGACCAGGCTGTAAAACTGCTCATAACCTGTGTGGTCGGGCAGGTTGCGGGTCAGGAATTCTTCCGTCTTGACCAGGAGCAGATCCGCATCGCAATTGTTGTGCAGAATGTCCCAAATGAACCGGCTGCGGGTGGAGCAGATATCTCCTGTCTCTGAAAATGGCAAGTCAATATATAATAATTTCTTCATAACCTTCTGTTGTGTCTTTTGTTATCGTCGTTTTCGCGGTCTCCGTTTCTGATTTTTGCTGCTCAACAAATCCATTGCTAAAATCCACAATAAACATCTGCCTATGCTGTCAAGGGAAAATGGAAAACCGCCCGGTTTCATTATTGTTATGACCTGAAAAACTGATTTCAGGATTTTTCTGCATTGCCGATTATTGCCTTGCAGATTCTTACAGCGTCGGGGGTCTGCACTTTTTTAGAGCAATGAAACTTACTGTCGGAGGTTGATTTGCCTGTTTGACCTGCGACTGCGGAAAAAAATCATTGACAGGATAATTCGTCTTTCATATTTTGAACATATGTTCATATGACCATTTCTGGTAAAAACATATTTAAAGCTTTTGCAGTAAGTGATTGCTGAATGATTTGAAAAATGCAGAAATCAGGAATTTACGCACAGGGCTATATGAAAAAGCTGAATTCCGGAAGGCAGAAGATTGGGTTTTGAACACAGCATATACTCAAAGGAGGTTAGTATGCCAAATCGCGTTGGAAGCGGGCCTTATGGGGATGGCCGTCCGGGCCGAGGACTGGGCAATTGTGCCAATTCCCGCAAAACAAACATTGCTTCGGGAAGCCGCGGGAATTATACGAACAGCGGTTTTGCCAATAATATAATTCCCTTGGTGCTGGAAGCTATCAGATATTTACTAACCAAGAAATCAGGGAACAGGAGGTAACAATGCCTGGATATGACGGAACAGGACCCTTTGGCGACGGACGTCCCGGAAGAGGATTAGGCCCGTGCGGAAGGTTCAATGCAGTCCCTCTCAGAGGTGGCTTCGGACTTGGCTTCGGCCGAGGCCGGGGATTTGGCAGGGGTTACGGATATCGTTACCGCACTTGGGCTTACGATTTACCGGAAAACTCCGCCTACCGTGAACCCATCTATAATTACAGTAAGGAAGACATGCAGGCGCAAAAAGCCGAGCTGGAAAAACAACTGCAATGGCTTAATGACCAGCTTGCCAAAACTGAGACTTCCTAAAAAACTTCGTTACAGGGATTAATTAAGCTCGAGGAGGCGGCAGAGCATGCTGCCTCCTCGATTCTTGACATCAGATGAAACTTCCGGGTCTTGAAGACTGCTCTCTTTGTCCGCTTTACCTGACGCGCACTCACGCCATAGCGGGTGAGGGCAGTCTGAGCAGTGAAATATTCCTGATAGCTCAGGCACCGGGAAGCATGGAAGATGAAGCGAACAGGATGTTTGTAGGGCAAACGGGAGAAACATTCTGGAAGCTGCTGGAAGAGGCACAAGCTGATGTATCCAATCTTTATGTCACCAACCTCATCAAATGCAGATTGCCGCATAACCGCAAGCCCAAACAATCAGAGATCCAAACCTGCTCGCATTATCTGGAACAGGAATTGGCTGCCGTTAAACCAAAGATTGTATGCCCCCTGGGATACTACGCCACCAAATACATATTTGAATCACGCAAGTTGGGTCTCTTTACCAAAGAGGATTATCCTGCGCTGATCGGCAAGGCCTTTGTGTCTGAAGATTTTATTGTGCTTCCTCTGACTCATCCCACTTCGCTGATTCACCATCCGCAGTTTTGGCAGGAAACGGTAAAAAGATATCATCGCGCCTTTCATCTCAATCCCTGTAAGTGGTTCAGTTGTTGCCCTATGCGAACCTTTACTGTGAACAGGTTAATTGACTTTCATTGGACAGATGAATACTGTCTGGCAGACTGGCAGAGCTGTAAACGTTACGAACTGGAATCCCTCGGCATTCCTCATTCTGATTATGTCCTGCCTGACGGCACTTTTTTGACTCCGGCAGATATTAACTAACGGGAGTTTTCATGAAATATCTCTTTGGCCCTGTTCCTTCACGCAGATTGGGCGTATCTTTGGGAATTGATCTGGTTCCCCATAAGGTCTGTTCTCTCAACTGCGTGTATTGCGAAGTAGGAAGGACGACTTTGCTTACAACTGAACGTAAGGAATACGTTCCCATCAAGTCTGTAATAGCTGAATTGGATGATTACCTTGCCAGGCAGCCGGAACTGGATTTCATAACTTTTTCGGGACAGGGTGAACCCACTCTGAACAGCGGTCTGGGCCTGGTCCTTGACCATATCAAAGATAACTATCCGAAATACAAAGTGGCGATTCTCACCAATGGCACTTTATTCTGGGACAAACAACTGCGCAACGAAGTCATGCGGGCAGATGTGATTTTGCCTGACCTGGACGCAGTTTCACAAATCGTGTTTCAGAGAATCAACCGGCCGCATCACAGTCTGGATAATCAAAAAATCATCGCAGGCCTAAAGGATCTCAGGCGTGAATTCAAAGGAAGCATCCTGATGGAAGTGTTTATGATAGCCGGCCTGAACGATACGGAAAGTGAATTGAAGCTTCTGAGGGAAACACTGATTGACCTTGCTCCGGACTGCGTGCAGTTAAACACTTTGGACCGCCCCGGAACGGAGAATTGGGTAAAAGCCATGTCCAGGGACAGATTGCAGAAAATTGTCGAATATTTTAAACCCCTCAAGGCAGAAATCGTGGCCAATCCCCAAAGCCGAAAAAAAATCCAGAGTTTCGATCTTGATGTTGAAAACCGGATTCTTAATACCATCGGGCGCAGACCTTTGGACCGATACCGACCTTTGTCAGATCCTGAATCTGCATCAAAACGAACTGAACAAGTATCTCAGCCCTCTTTTGGAAGCCGGTAGAATTGAAGCAGTTCAGATGGAAAGAGGCGTTTTCTTCAAAATCAAAGACTGACAGACTGCCAGCTTCGAACCCTTTTGTCAAATCTGATTTGCCTTTATGTAAAGCACTTCGGTCTTTACCTGCAGTCTGCAGGTTCATTTCGCCAAAATCATAACAACAAAAACCACCCTTCCTGAAATCGCGCACTTTCTTAATCTGGATTTTTTCCCCCCTGTCCAATATCCTTAAACCCAAATCATAAATTTGTCATAATTCTGTCGAGATCCAGTCGGGATTAATCCGACTGGATCCCGACTGGATCCCGACTGGATTATGACTTGCAATTATGGATAAGTTAAGCGAAGACAGCGACTTGGAGATTTTTTAACAGTGCAAAGTTAACAGACGATGCTGCTGGGATGGTAGTTATGTAAAATGAGGTGTGGAATTACGATACTGCCTGACTCAAATGACTTGTGGAAGTGAAGCCGGGAAGGGTAATTTGGGAAAGATGCTTTTCTTATTTGAGATAGATCAGCTTTCTACTT
>CAZWJK010000054.1:0-12584 GCA_964634035.1 uncultured Candidatus Cloacimonadota bacterium
TGAATGTCAACAGCGACAAGGGCGTTGTGATCAGCAAGATCGACAGCGGCAGCCCCGCTTCCAAAAGCGATCTGAGCGTGGGTGACATCATCCTGGAAATCGAGAAAAAGGAAGTCAACACTCCGGCTGATTTCTACCGTGAACTCAATGCAGCTAAAGAAAAACTGGACAAATCAGATAACAAGAGACTTCTGCTCTACGTTCAGGACAGAAACAAAGCCTACAAATTCGTAGTGATCAATTTCGAATAGAGAATTATAATACGAAAGATAAAAAAAGCCGGCTTATAAACAGCCGGCTTTTTGCATGGCAGTTTATTTGAGTTTCCAAGCCGTAACCTGCAGGATAAAAGTATCCAGATTACGGTTGTCTCTTTTCAGATAAAAAGGTATTTCCGTGTCTTTATCAAGGCAATCAAAATGCTCTTTGAGAATATCCCTGATCCCTTCCTGAGTTGGATAAGGCTCTCCATCCTTGCGGAAACCGCCTATCCATTGCAACCTGTTTAGATCAGAATTCAGCCAGTCATAACTGTCAGCAATAACCAAAATGCCACTTGGATTTAGCCTTTCGTGGATCAGGGAAAGGAATTTGGCAGGATTGTAAGTATGTGTCAAGATGTTTTCTGCAAGGATCAGATCATAACCTGTGAATTTTGGATTAAGATTGCTGGCGTCAGCCTGCCAGAATTCTACTTTATCGGCACAGGTATCCAGTCCAAATTGCGACAGTTTTTGTTCCTTAAAGGAAGTGATTTCTCCCTCTTCCTGTGAGACATAAAGGATTCTTCCGTTTTCTTTCATGTGCGTGGCAACCTTGATGTGGCGCGCCGTGAAATCAATTCCCACAACACGGGAGAATGATTTTGCCAGTTCGAAAACCATTCTGCCTGTCTTGCAGCCGATAACCAAAGCAGATATTTTTACACTTTCGGCAAGAACTGCATTAATCAGATCCGAAATCTGGTCATGGTAAACCTGTTGCGGCCTGAACTGCTTATTCCATTGTGCTTCGCACCAGTTCACCACATCAGCATCTTTCTCATAATGCTCTGAATGCAGAACCACTGGAGCATCGGTTTCAACATAGCGGAATCCGGCATGCTGATAGAAGTGCCTGCGGAATGCATAACGGCTGTTCCGGATAGCTTCGTTGCCTGTGGTGATCCAGCTTCCGCCTTTGATCAGATTGTGCTTGCCGTCGAAGGTGGGGGTGCTGAAATCATCATAAACTGGATGAACTTCAAAGCCGGGAAAGCCGTAGATGGGGGTCTCAGTCCATTGCCAGACATTGCCGATAACGTCAAAAAAGTCACCCTGGGCAAACATGTTTACGGGACAGGATGACGACCAATACTCCAGGTTGATGTTGCCCGGTGCTTTATTCCAATAGGGCTGATCAGTCTTGATAACCCGGTCTCTGAGACAGAACCATTCCTCTTCAGTAGGCAGGCGTAAGGTTTTACTGGTTTTATGAGCAAGCCAGTTGGTAAAAGCTTTGGCTTCCAAATAATTAACCTCTACAGGCCAGTCCCAGGGCAAGGGGATCAGGCTTGCCATGGTTCTGAGCAGAAAGTTTCCCCGGTCGTCTTTTTGCCAGAACAGAGGCATACCCCGTTTAAGGAATTGGTTCCAGTTCCAGCCCTCCTCTGTCCACCACTGCTGCTGTTCATAACCGCCCGTTTCCACAAAAGCAAGATATTCCTGATTGGAGACCAGATATCTGCTTGCTTTGAAATCCTGCACATCAGCTTCATATTTGCCATATTCGTTATCCCAGCCATACAGCGAATTGTCTTTTGCTTTCCCGAGCTTTACCATACCACCTTTCACAGGGATCAATTCATTGTGGGGCGGGATCCCCGACTCGGGACAGATATTCCAAAAATCAAGCTGTTTTACTTCAGCGAGGGGAAGTTGTCTGATCAGAACTGATGAAGTTTCGAGATGAATGCGTTCATGCTCAATGCCCATTATAATCGGCCACCAGAGATTGTTCCAGTTGATCGGCATCTGCAGGGGCAGATCTGAGATCAGTTTATCAATAAAGACTCTGACCTGATCCCTGTAAGCCCTGACATCACTAACTTGAGGCCAGTCATAGTGAGTTTCGTTCAAATCATCCCAACTCATTTCATCCACCCCGACTGCGAACATGGATTCGTATACCGGGTTGATCCTTTCCTTGATTATCTTGGCGATGTTCAGTTTATTAATGAAAAAGCAAGCTGTGTGTCCAAGATAAAAGATGATTGGATGACGCAGCGGATCGGCTCTCAAGTAAAAGGTCGAATCCTGTTTCAGGGTTTCATAGAGCTTTTCCTCCAAAGAAAAAGTCTGGTGGAAATAGTTGCGGATCTTTTCTCTCATTGTATCCGGATCACCGGAATCGAGAATAAGAGTTTGGGTCACTTTTTCCAGTTTCATATGCCCCTACTGAATATACAATAAGACAATTTCATTGACGCTGATACCGGTGTTTTCCACAGGTAAAATAGCATTAATCGCTTTGAGGGCGTTGTAGCTGTCATGCTTTTGCAGGGCGTCTTTGATTTTGATGCCCTTGCTTATCAGTTCCTGCTTGGTGTGATTGTCAATGACGGCTCCCGCACCTTCTGTCCAGCCGTCCCGTCCCTTGGTGTTATAGGCAAGCAGGGCGCAGTTGAGCAATGAAGATATGCCTTCCACCGCAGCCAGAGCCAGTTCAGTGCAGCTTCCTCCGGATTCTTTCTGTCCGCCGCTGACATAAGTTTCGCCCCCGAAGATCAGCAGGCAGGGAGTTGCGAAAGCTGCAATGCCAGTGCCTTCCTGCCTTTCGATCAGGCGGGCAAGATTTCCGATTTCCAGTCCGTTTTTCAGTGCCTCGCCTGATAATCCTGTCATAATCACATGTAGCAAATCCGCTTC
This sequence comes from uncultured Candidatus Cloacimonadota bacterium, assembly GCA_964634035.1. Taxonomy (GTDB): domain Bacteria; phylum Cloacimonadota; class Cloacimonadia; order Cloacimonadales; family Cloacimonadaceae; genus UBA5614. The sequence continues at coordinate 2,907 of CAZWJK010000054.1, forward strand.
CAATAAGGGAATTGTATCAACGGCAGTCTTGCGGACAGTGTCGCAAAAAGCTTGATTGTTAGCAATGATCTTATAAATGATAGCGTGATCCTTGGCTACGAATTTATCCCTGGTCAGATTGTCAAACCGGTAGAAATTCTCGGATGCCAGTTCATCAATGGTTACCTCTGCGTCCGGATGAAAAGGATTGGAGGCGATGTATTTGGGTGCGTCACCCGGCACATTTGACATGGCATAGATATAGATATCCTTAACTTTCAGATGCTGAAGCAGCTTGCCGCCCTTAAGCGCGGACATCTTCTTCCTTTCGCTTTCAAGCTCCTCCATCGAAGCTCCCCTTTTGTTAAGCTCCTTCACTTTGGTTTTGATGGTTTCCAAACTGAATCCTTCCGCCGGTTTTTCCATCAGATTGGATCCGCCGCCTGAAAGCAAAACCAAAAGGATATCGGTTTCAGATATCTTACTTAAAAAATCAATGGCAGCCTGTCCGGCTTTCAGACTATTTTCGTCAGGTTCAAAATGATTGGCTTCAATAGTATTGATATTCTTCAGAGGTTTTCTTACATTGCCATAGTGGGTGATAACCAGCCCACCTCCTATCCTGATAAACTCTTCCTGTTCGGCATGGTACAGCACAGCTTCCGTCATCTGGTAAGCTGCCGTGCCCAGGGCAAAAATGTAGATGGGACGATTGAAAGGGAGCTGAGCCAGTTGTTCATATAAAAGATTGTAAGGAGAAAATCTTTGCAATGACTGCCTGATCAGTTCCAGAAGGGTCTCTTTCAGAGCCATAGAACCTCCTGAGGTGCTAAATGGTCAATTGATGTAGAGTAGAACTATATCGTTGACGTTGATTCCAGTATATTCTCCTGGAATGATGGCATCCACTGTTTTCAGGGCATTGAAACTGTCATTATTGTCCAGATATGCTTGAATATTGATTCCTTTTTCCATCAAAGCTTGCCTAGTATTATTATCAATGACTGCTCCGGCTGATTCGGGAATTCCGTCCAAACCATCCGTGGCATAGGTAAGCAAAGCGCAATCAGGAACTTCAGAAAGGCCTTCAACCGCGGCCAGAGCCAGTTCAGTGCATCTGCCGCCCTTGCCGGTGCCTTTGATCTCCATTGTGGTCAAACCGCCAAAGATCAGCAGACAGGGAGTCTGAAAAGCAGCAAATCCGCTGTCTCTTTCCTGATTTATCTTTTTGGCAAGTTCGGCAATGCTTCTGCCCTGATTATCTGGGTCGCCAGTCAGATCGGTTGCCATCAGGTGCAGATTATCGGCTTTGATGTTGGATATAACTTTGAAAGCTGTGTCCCGCAGCATTTCACAAAAGGCTTTATTGTTGGCAATTATTTTGTAAGTCAGGGCTCTGTCTCTGGGCACAAACTTGTCAGTGGTGAGGTTATCAAAACGGTGAAAGGTCTCGGCACTCATCATGTCATCTGCTTCTTCCACATCCGGCAGGAAAGGATTGGAACAGATATACTTAGGCCTGTCACCCGGGATGTCGGACATGGCATAGATATAGACATGAGTGGGTTTGATGTATTGAAGGAGCTTTCCGCCCTTGACGGCAGACATTTTCTTGCGCTCAGCATCGAGCTCTTCCAATCCTACGCCTGATTTCATAAGAGTTGAGATTCTGTTGTTAAATTCATCCAGACTGATGCCTTCCAGCGGTTTCTCCATCAGGTTGGTTCCGCCACCGGACATCAGGACCAGCAGGATATCATCCTCTCCCAGGCCCTGCAGAAACTCAATGGCTGCTTCTCCGGCTTTGAGACTGTTCGTGTCCGGCATAATGTGGCTGGATTCAATAATTGTAAAATTAGGGATTGGTTCACCAGCCAATCCGTATTTGGTGATGATCAGACCACCCTTGATGCGGATGTATTCTTCCCGCTCTGCGTGGATCAGAACAGCTTTTGCCATCTGATATGCTGCCTTGCCCAAAGCCATGACGTAGATGGGACGGTTGAAAGGCAGGTGTATAACCTGTTCATACAGCAAATTCAAAGGGGAAAAATTCTCCTTGGTCTGCCTGAGAATCTGTACAAGAGTGTCTTTCATTTCCATACTGCTAAACCCAATTTCCATTTCATAAATACATTATTCAATTGCCGAATTTCGTCAAGAACAAGATTTAGACATTTCTGGTTATTATCGTTCTGTGTGTCTTTATTCAATGGATATACATCATCACGATGTCATTCACGCTCAAACCTGTGGTTTCCGAAGGGATGATCGAATCGACCAGCTTCAGGGCAGTGTAGCTGTCATTGTCTTCCAGAAACAGATCAGGTGATACATCATGCTCCAGCAGGGCAGCTTTGGTATTGCTGTCCACGATTGCTCCGGCAGCATTGCAGAAGCCGTCCTGGCCGTCTGTGGCATATGTCATCAGCACGCAATTGGGAACCTCGGAAAGTCCTTCTACTGCTGAGAGAGCCAGCTCCGTGCATCTGCCTCCGATCCCGTGGCCTCTGACTGTCACTGATGTCTCACCGCCAAAGATCAGCAGGCAGGGTGTTTTGAAGGCTGAAAATCCCCTTCCTCTTTGCTTGTTCACAAATTTGGCAAGATTGGAGATTTCTTTTCCGGCTTTGGATGCCTCGCCTGTCAAATCAGTAGAGACCAGATGGATCCTATCATACTGCAGGGTTTTGATGTTTTCCAAAGCAGCGCTTTTAAGCGTATTGCAGAAGGCTCTGTTATCGGCAATGATCTTGTACACAATGACTTTATTGTGCAGGGTGGGACGCTTGGCAGCCAGATTGTCAAAGCGTCGGAAACTCTCTGTGGTAATGGTGTCGTCAGCTTTTTCTGTATCCGGCAGGAAAGGATTGGAGCAGATGTATTTTGGTTTATCGCCGGGAACGTCAGACATCGCATAAATAAAAATCGTTTTTGGCCTGATGTAGCTGAGCAGCTTTCCGCCCTTTATGGCAGAGAGTTTTTTCCGCTCCGTATTCAGCTCTTCAATGTTAGCGCCGCTATTGAGCAGTTCTTTGGTCCGATCGGCAATATCCTCCAGAGAAACTCCTCCCACAGGTCTTTCCATCAAGGATGAACCTCCTCCTGACAACAAAACCAACAGGGTATCATCCTCTTTGAGATTCTGTAAAAACTTGATGGCGGCATCACCTGCCCGCATACTGTTTTCATCAGGTATGGGATGACTAGATTCAATAATCTGAAACTTGCTGGAAGTGCCTTTGGCGTTGCCGTAACGGGTGATGATCAGCCCCCCCATGATGCGGATATACTGCTCTTGTTTGGCATAGGCCAAAACTGCTTCCGTCATCTGATAGGCGGCTTTGCCAAGGGCAAAGACATAGATCGGTTTATTCCAGGGCAGATCAACTAAATGGGGAGATAGTAACTTGAGGGGTGAAAACTCTTGTTTGGCTTGGTAAACGGTTTTGATCAGAGCAGATCTTATGTCCATAAATCCCTATCTTTTTCGTCGGTTTGCCATGGTGATTGCAATGAAGCTTGCCACATCAGTGGCATAGCTACCAGTTCCGAAACCCGCATCATAACCAAGTTCTATGGCCAGTTCGTGATTAATTCTTGGACCTCCGCAGATGAACAGCATTTTGTCTCTCAGTCCCTCTGCTTCAGCCAGTTCGATCAGACGGGTCAGATTCTTGATATGAATGTTCTTCTGAGTGACTATCTGTGAGACCAGGATGGCGTCTGCCTGCTCTTCCCTGGCTCGTTTGAGCAGTTCCTCGCAGGGGACTTGAGCCCCGAGATTAATGGCATTGAAAAACTTGTACCGCTCCAGCCCGTAACGATGATTGTAACCTTTCATGTTCATGATGGCATCTATGCCTACTGTATGAGCGTCACTTTCAATACAAGCCCCGATCACGGTCAAAGCTCTGCCGATATGTGATTCTATGAATTCATCCGTGGCTTCCAGACTCATTACTTCTGTGTCAACGGTTTTGACAACTATCTTGCTAAGGTCCACACTAGCCGAAGTGCTGGCATAAGCTATGAAATGAGTGAAACCTTCTGTCAGGTCTCTCACGCCGCAGATGTCGATATCATCAAAACCTATCTTCCGAAGCAGCATCCTGGCGGCTTCCTTGCCTTTTTCATCAGGCGGGACCGGCAGTGAAAAGGAAAGCTGCATCTTGCCGTCGTTGAAGGTGTCGCCATAGGGTTTGATGATTGTTTCCTTACTCTTGCTCATCTCAGTTCACCTTCAGTTCCAGTTTCATCTGATCCATGAAAGGATTGCTGTAATCCTTATCCTTGAGGAAAACCCCATCCTGTCCCTTGCCGCCATTTTCAGGACGCTTGATATCGGCGAATTCGCCACTTGCCATTGCTGTAAAGAGCCCTTCATCGGCAACCCTTTCCAGAAACTCCACGGCCTGCGCCAATACTTCATTGGCTCTTGTGCTGATGAATCCGTCCGGGACAAGCTCAAGCTCATTACCCAGATCCCTGATATTGTTAAAGATGTATTGCGCATTTTCAATCGCCAGAGAACGGTCTGCCAGATGCGGTGTGTGAATGGCTTCCGTCATCATGCCCAGAAGCTGAACTCCCTGTCCCGTAAGTTGACCCATGAAATTGAACATTGCGTCCATCAGATGAGTCTTAAAAACGTTTCCGGAAGCAAACTTGGTGGGCGGCATATACTTGACCGGCGACTCAGGAAAGAGTTCACGCGTCAGCATGGCATGCGCCATTTCATAAAGAAAGCCGTTTTCCAGACCCGGATTGATCTCAAAGGCATGTCCCAATCCCATCTTCTCATGCTTCATTCCGCTGGCCAGTGCAAACTGCTCATTGATCAGTTGCGATGCTGTTACTGTATAAGCTTTTTCGACCGCGTCCGAAGTGGTCAGATAGTTATCTTCGCCGGTCTGGATCTCGATTCCGGCATAGGCATTGATCATTCGGGAAAAATACTGGTCCAAAAGAGTGCGTCTGGGATTGATATCGCGGAACAGGATGCCGTACATGGCGTCATTCAGCATCAGGTCAAGCCTTTCCATTGCGCCCATGGCTGCAATTTCCGGCATGCACAGTCCTGAGGCATAATTGGTCAGGCTGATGTACCTGCCCAGTTCGCTGCTCACTTCATCCAGAGCCTGGCGCATGATGCGGAAGTTTTCCTGGGTGGCATAAGTGCCGCCGAAACCGACTGTTGTGGCTCCGTAGGGAACATAGTCAAGCAGGGATTGGGCAGTTGAGCGTATTACCGCAATGATGTCTGCACCCTGTCTGGCAGCGGCTTTGGCTTGAACCACATCTTCATGGATATTGCCTGTCGCCACGATCACATAGATGGCGGGAACCCTGCGTGGGCCGTATTTCCGGAATTGCTGCACCCGGAATTCTCTTTGTGTTCTGATGTGGGACAGCATTTTATCCGTGTATGTTCTTAATATTTGATATATCTCATCAGACGCCTGAACTGCCACAGTGGTGAGATCCAGACCCTCTTCACAGACTGCCTGGGCAATCTTCTGAGGCGTTTTATCAGAAGCAGCGCAGGCATTGGCGAGCCACCAGGCTGCGCCCTTACCCAAAGCCTGTTTATCTTTCAGCAGGTCGACAATGATGTTGGGGTAGGGTTTTCCATTCTGATCAGCGCCGTCGATTCCCAACAGACGCAGGATTGTTCTCTCGATGGTGACAGAGCTGTAGTCTTCAAACAGCCAGTTGAAAGAGGCGACGATTCTCCCGGAAGCTTCTCTGGCTCTTGTTATCATTTCCTGATTCAGCTTTAGTTTCAGCAACATACCTCCGGGTTTTGGTGTATATATTATTTGTAATTCAGTATTTGCTAAACCTGTTCTTGTGTCAAGCTAAAAACACGGCTCAAGATTTTCGTTGACTATATTCACAGGCTTTTGTATTGTCTCAGCATTGGTTATGCGTGAGGTGGAAAATGCATCTATTCAGTCTGTTAAACCCCAAGCTGATTTACTTTGAAGACAGGGTCCTGGACAAGGAACAGATCCTCAAAGATCTGATCGAAAAGATCTGTGATTCTTTCGAGTTAAAAGGCCGTTGCAAACAGCTCTATGAGTTGGTTATGCAGAGGGAGAAGGAAGCTCCGACGGTTTATCCGACCGGCATCGCCATTCCGCATGTGCGTGTCGATGATCTGGACGACACGATCATTGCCATCTGTATTCCCCAAAAACCCATCCGGAATGGTGATGCAGAGATCAAAATCTATATCCTCATCCTGACCGATAAAAACGTCTCCAGCTTCTACCTGAACGTAGTGGCAGCATTTATGCGCATCTCCAAGGACACCGATTTCTTCAACCGGCTTCTGAGCGCAGGTGATCCTCACAACTTCATCAACCTGATCAAGGATGCCGGAATCGTTATCAAGGATGAAGTCACTGTTTCTGACATCATGACTCCTGTTCCGCACGTGATCAATGAAAACGAATCCATCAAAGCCTTTGCTGAAATGATGAAGGAAGAGGGTTTGTATTACGTTCCCGTAGTCAATAACGACGGAGACTGGGTCGGCGATGTCAACATCCTGCACTATCTGGAAGTCAGCCTTCCAGATTATATGAAGTTGCTGAACAACGTCAATTTCCTGCGCAACTTCGAACCCTTCGAGCACCTTTACAAAAAAGAGGACAATATCCTGATCAGGGACGTGATGTCCAAGCCAGAAAGACTGCTAAAACCTGAATATTCAGTCATAGAAGCCGTGTTTGAGATGGTCCGGCAGAAGAAACAGACCTTTTCCGTGATCCAGGATAAAAAAGTCGTCGGCATCATCACTGCGATGGATATCTACAAAAAAGTGGTGCGTGCCTGATGTTACCGATGTTTCTTGCCCTCACGATCTTTATCATTACCTACTTTTTCATCATCACGGAATGGATCAATAAAATGACCATTGTCCTGCTGGGCGGCTTTCTGGTCGTGCTGTGCAGAATAATGACCCAGGACAGGGCATTTGGTTACATCGACTGGAACGTGATCTTCCTGCTGATCGGAATGATGATCATCATGGGTGTGATCAAGGAAACAGGTGTCTTTCAATATGCCGCCATCAAGACCGCCAAGATCGCCAAAGGCAGTCCCATCCGCACCATGCTGCTGATGTTTGTGGTGACTGCATCGATTTCTACCATTCTGGACAATGTCACCACCGTCATGATCATCATTCCTGTCATTATTCTGATCGCCTCAGAACTTGGCATTTCACCGATTCCATTTATCATAACCCAGATCATGGCATCCAACATAGGCGGCACCGCAACTTTAATTGGCGACCCGCCCAACATCCTGATCGGAAGTGCCGTCAAGCTTTCTTTCATGGATTTTGTGCTGAATCTGACTCCCGTTATCATGATCATCAGTCTGTTCAGTTTGGTCATCATCTATTTTTCATTTCATAAACGCATGCATGTCAGCAATCAACGCCGCGCCAGGATCATGGAATACAACGAAAAGATCCTGATCACGAACAAACCCCTGTTGATCAAATCTGCCGTTGTCATGGCAGTTCTGCTGACCGGATTTCTGTTCCAGGAACTGATCCATCTGAGTTCTGCCACCATTGCCATGACCTCTGCCCTGATCTTACTTATTCTCAGTAACAGAAAGGAAGTGGAGCATATCATCACTCAGTCCATTGACTGGGTTTCCCTGTTTTTTCTGGTCGGTCTCTTTATGATAGTGGGCGGCCTCAATGAAGTGGGTGTGATGGATAGGGTCGCTCCTCTTGTCCTGAAAGCCACGCAGGGCAGTTTCAAGATAGCATCTCTTGGCATTATCTGGAGTTCCGGGATCCTTTCATCCATTCTGGGAGCAGTTCCTGTGGTTGCCACCCTGATCCCACTGGTGCAAAATCTGGCGGAAGGCTTTCAGACCGTTTCCATGGATCCGATGTGGTGGGCGTTGGCGTTGGGAAGCTGCCTGGGCGGTAATTTCACCGTTCTGGGCACCGCTGCCAACATAGTCTCCGTCGGAATTGCCAAGCGCAACGGTTTCAATATCTCTTTCTTACGTTTCATCAGATACAGTTTTCTGATCACTCTGATGTCTCTGGTGGTTTCCACCCTCTATGTCTGGCTGCGCTACTTCCTTTAGCTGACAGGATCTTTAGCTCTTTCATCTGGAGTGAGATTTCCTTATGTCAAAGTTATTTTTCAATTATCTTGCGATTTGTCTTGACGAAATATAACTGCTGAAAATTTAGTCATTTATTGAGATTTAACATTTCAGAATTCGGTGTCCCTGTTTTACAGGAAGACCTAAACAGAATGCTTAAATCCGGAAAAAAACAAGGAGACCGAAATGGCCGACAAAACATTAGTTTGCAAAGATTGCAACCAGGAATTTATCTTCACGGAAGGCGAACAGGCTTTCTATCAGGAAAAAGGACTGCAAAACGAACCGCAACGTTGCCCCGACTGCCGTAAAGCACACAAAAGACAGCGTAACGAACAACGTGGATATGGCAGACGCGAGTATTAATAAATCAGCGTAACCCATTATCAATCAAGGCTGCTCCACATCGGGCAGCCTTTCTTTTGCACCTCGTAAATTTTTGATTGACAGAAAATAATTATCGTAAATTTAGTAATTCATTGTGATTTAACATCCATGAGTCGGTCTCCTGTAAACCCGGGATCCACCAACCCAGAATGCTTAAATCCCGAAAAAAAACAAGGAGACCAAGATGCCTGACAAAACCTTAGTTTGCAAAGACTGCAACCAAGAGTTCGTCTTCACCGAAGGCGAGCAGACTTTCTATCAGGAAAAAGGACTGCAAAACGAACCGCAACGTTGCCCCGACTGCCGCAAGGCCCGCAAACGCGAACGTAACGCACGCAGAGGATTTGGCAAACGCGACTATTAATTTAGTTTGCAACTTTATCTGACCAACATAGGCTGTCCCTTCCCGGACAGCCTTTTTTCTTCCCATTGTTTGGAGTTCAAAGCCACTTTTCCACTTTTCCACATTTTCACTTTTTTTGGAGTTCAAAGTCAGCGAATTGTGGAAAAGGCAGTATATCCAGTGGGCTTTGGACTTCAATATTGTTGGCGCTCCGGTTCTGAAGACTATTGGAGTTCAAAGCCAACGATTTTTTAAAATGGCATCATACCCCCAGGGCTTTGGACTTCAATGGTGTTTGCATCCCGTTTCTGTAGCCTGGCTTGAAGTCCAAACGCTTAAACAAAGATAACCCCTGACAGCAACGCTGCGTTTGAACTCCAAACACAGGCCTTCAAACTCCGGCGCAGCTTTCCACTTTTCCATTTTTTTTTGGAGTTCAAAGCCAACGAATTGTTGTTATGGCACTTACCCTAAGGGCTTTGGACTTCAATATTCTTGCGCTGTTTATTTATTATACGTTGTTTGAAGTCCAACGCTTGAACAAAGATAAACCCTGACAGCAACGCTGCGTTTGAACTCCAGCGCAGGCCTTTCACTTTTCCACTTTTCCACACTTAAAGCTAAATATAGATCAAAAGCATATAAAAAGTATAGTTAAAGTATATCAAATGTGCTTAAAGATACATTTACTATACATTTGATATACATTTGATATACAGATGATATGCTTTTGGTATTAGGGAAGGCTTATGTTGAAAGGGTGATTGGGATTAAGCTGTAATGATAAAGTGGAAAAGTGAAAAAGTGTGTCGTAACACAGATTG
>CAZWJK010000055.1:0-1487 GCA_964634035.1 uncultured Candidatus Cloacimonadota bacterium
GCATCGGTCCATTCCCAGTCGCCATAGCCACTGCCTACCCAACCGCCGTTATCATCCTCAAAATCGCAGAAGTAATAATCAGGCTGACCGGCAGGTTCCCAGACCAGTTGTGCATTGTCCCCGGAGTGGGTGGCAACCAGGTTGTAAGGCGTCCAGAGATACTCGGTCAGGTTGACGGTGCCATAGTTGATATTGACTTCATAGGCTGTGGTCTCGCCTATGAAAGTCTGGTAGCCGTCCTTGGAGACAGTAACCACATAGACCAGGCCGTCCACCGTTCCAAACACCTCAGGGATGCTGAAAGCGCCGCCCGTGCCGGTGGTCACCTGATAAGTGGCATAACCCTGCAGCTTGACAGTGGCTCCTTCCAGTCCGGCGGGATAGTCGTTGGAAGTGACAACACCGCTGAACGTTACTTTCGGATACGGGGTCAGGTTGAAGTTCTGGGTGACTGTGTTACCCATGGTCAGAGCCAGGCCGGTAAAGGTCTGAGAATAGTAGTCGGCTTTGGAAGCGACAGCAGTCACTGTATGAGGTTCCCAGAAGGTGTATTCATAGAAGCCTTCGGCATTGGTGGTGGTGCTGTAGCGTTCATCAGTCAGGGTAATGGTGGCTCCGGCGATCGGAACCAGCGGATCAGAGCCGGCTACATAGACATGGCCGCTGATCACAGCTCCCGTTTCCATAACGGCATTTTCCACCACGAACATGGTGTTGGGCACATAACCGACAGCCGTTCCGGCTGCTGAAGGCGCCAACGGATCATAGACTGTAGTATCGTTGTACAAATAGCGTGAACGGCTGGTATGGGCAGCGGTTGTGGTGTAGTAGAACTTATCGCTGGTGGAGTAATACACCGTGTCCATGGGACGGTTCACGCGGGTGGCGAGGGTGCCACCGGTGTAGTTGTAGGGCGTATCCAATGGGATCACGATGTAGTTGATTCCGGAGGGGAAGTCCACCGTGCCGTCAAACACCAGGGTGTAGTCAATCGCAGGCAGCCAGCCGCCGGTCAGGTCTGTGACCGTGGTATGCGCCATCCAGATCTTTACCGGTTTGCCAACCAGGTTGTTCAGGAAGGTATTCTTATACACAATCGCCTTGATGACACCGGATTGCAGATGCATTTCATCCGTGAAATACAGCTCTTCCGATACGCTGTTCTTGTAATACATACTAAGCGGCAGATAATATCCGGAAGTAGTGGTGGCATCATCACCAACGGGGATGATCTCCCAGTCAGCATCCATGACATACACTCTCTTCTCGGCAGTATTATTATTCGCTGGCGATTGGTCTATGTTCAGAACCACCCTACCGTAGACATCATAAACTCCGGGCAGAGCGGGTGTCCACTGTATGATATGCTGGGCAGTGGCACCGGAAGCCAGAGGATCGGTTACAGCCAGGGTGGCAAGCTGGACGTCGCCGTCGGCATTCATCAGTTTCACGTCGTAACTGTTCTGAGTCAGCAGGCCTTCATTATA
>CAZWJK010000055.1:1587-3593 GCA_964634035.1 uncultured Candidatus Cloacimonadota bacterium
CCACCCATATGGCAAAGCCGGGGCTGTTACATCATCAAAGTACTCATAGTGAGGCAGAGCCACAATGGTGGGATCCGGCAGAGTGGTGAAGCGGAATACAGTCATGCCTTCAGGATCGGGATTGCCAAAATCATTATACGGCAGAACCGCCCAATACCAGGTGGTGTCATAACCCAGCACGATGTCGCCCTGGGCATCCAGATCCAGTGAATTGGCAGTGGTTTCATACAGGTACTCGCCATAATACTCATTGGCAGGATCGATCGGAGCTTCACCCACAAACACTTCATAATAGGCAGGGTCACCGCCGCCGGCAGCATCTGACCAGGCAAGCAGAACATTGGACGGGTCAACATATGACAGATCTGCCGGAGCAGTTAGAGTCACATGCCAGGGACCTTGTCCGGCCATACGGATGCGGACGTTATCCACAAAGAAGTCGTTGTCGGCATTGGAGACAGTGGATTCACCGTAGAAGGCGATGTATTTGATACCGGTATAGGAATCCAGAGGAAGAACCCAATGACTTCCGGTATAAGGAACATCATTATACACTTCATAGATGCCGCCGCTGGTATCGGGATTATTGTCCCAGAACTTTACGGCATGGGCAGGGGTCCAACTGCTACCGTCGCTGATCAGGACCACAAACTTGTCATCCACACCGGAATAGCCGGCAGGATCATCCGGAGGGGCAAAATTCGCGTAGTCTGTCAGGGCTAAGTCAAATTCCAGGTTGTAGCCGGCACCCGGCATCTGGATGGGAGGAGTAATAAACCAGCCATAACGTGCGGTAGAATATATATTCATTCTTGCCGACCAGTTTACAGGAGTGACAGTAGTGTCATTCAGCCAGTTATCCTGAATCCAATAGGTAGTACTTGATGTAATGGTCGATGGATCAGCTAATACACCTGTGCCACGGAACCAGTTTGTGGGCGGGAAGGTTGTTCCCGTGGTGCCGAAATCTTCCAGCCAGGGCATGGTATAGATAGTGGGATCAGCCGCAGTGGTGAAACTGCGGGGTGTGGGGCTGTCGCCGTCACCTGTACCATTATAGGCAACCACAGTCCAGTAATAGGTGGTGGACCAGTTCAGAGCAGAGGTAGCTGTGAATGACAGAGTTGAGGCGCCGGTCACTGTTCCGATCAGGGTGGTCGGAGTGGTATTGGTATCGCAGTAAATCTTATACCCGGCCGGCATTCCGCCTGTAGTGGGTGCAGTCCAGGTGAAGGTCGGGAACACATTCTGGTCAACAGCCAGGTCAGCCGGTGCGCTCAAAGTCACAGGTCCGGGCAACACTGCTGCAAACTCAGGACCAAAAAGATGATCAATGTAGATATAAGATGCCGCAGATTGCATGGGAGAATGGAAGGCAAAGTAATAGTTATCAGGTGTCAGAGTATTGAGGTTCATGATCTGATAATACCATATTCCGGTTGCAGCAAAGGTAATATCCGTGCCTAACTGAGTCCAGTTAACCCTATCCGTGGAATAAAGTATCTGCAGAATCTGAGTGGTGGCGGATGCTTTAGCAAAGAAATTCAGGGAACTGGCAGCATCGACTGCAAGCAGAGGGGTGGAAATTGTATATGGCGTTGTAGTGGAAGTGTAGGCATACATGCTGGCAGCGCCGTAATAGGGCGAGGTTGTGCTGCGCCCCCAATAAGTAGTGCTTGCGGTTATTCTCAGCCAACCCACTGGCGGGAAGGCAGTGGCATCGAAACTCTCGGCAAGTTGTGTTGCCGTCGGGGTCTTGAAGCTCCAGACCGGGCAGCCCACTGCAGGTCCATTGCTGTTATAAGGCACCACTTTCCAGTAATAGGTGGTTCCAGCTGCCAGGGTTGGTGTATAAGTAGTTCCAGTCTGATCATCACTAACCAAAGTGCTGCCGTCCACATCGTCAAAATAGACGTCATAACCTTGCGGGATACCGCCAGTTGAGGCAGGACTCCATTCCAGGATTCCATCCTGCATGGCCCAGCCATCATCTGCAGGATAAACCA
>CAZWJK010000055.1:3693-5275 GCA_964634035.1 uncultured Candidatus Cloacimonadota bacterium
GCAGTCGGGGTTTTGAAGCTCCAGGTGGTTACACCGGCAGCAGGACCATTGTCATTATAGGGCACCACTTTCCAGTAATAGGTTGTATTCGCTGCTAAAGTGGGAGTATAGGTAGTTCCGGTCTGATTATCACTAACCAGAGTAGTGCCGTCCACTGTATCCAGATAAACGTCATAACCTGTGGGCATACCGCCGCCGTCTAGCCAACTCAGATTGGCATCGAGGAAACTCCAATCCCCATCGTCAGGATAAACCAATATTGCCGGATTGGGAGGATCTGTCTGAGGAGTTATTATAGTGATATTTGGACGTGAAGTTGATCTGGTTCCTGAAACAGCCGGGAAAGAGCCATCCTGATATTTGTAGACATTTCTGTAATCGGGACTCGTGGAAGTATACCTGAAGGTCGGATATCCTGTTACACCGTTATTAGTCCAGTTTTCCCAGAGTATTTCGATATTATCTGTGTTGTTCCAGGCAAAGCTGGTGGTAAATGTGAAATAATGCCACCCCCCCCCGTTAAAGTTCATTGAACCTTGATACACTTGGGTAAAGTTTGCATTGTTAGGATACCCAGTTCCGGTTTCATCTGTAACAGTCCCATAAGTTGTTAGGGTAGAGTGACGCATAAAAATCCGGATATCAGTCATATTAAAATTAGCCGGAGTGTTTCCCACATATAAACCTATTCCGGTTATATTTTCTGGTTCACTCAGCCCTGCAGCATTTATCTCTGCCGCAGTATAAATCTGTTTCGACCAGGAATAGTCATAGTACCCATATATAGGATACAGACCTGATGCGTATGTTCCCGTACCTATAATGAAGGTATCGGCGAATGCTACTGAAAACAACAGCAATAGCATGCTGAAAAGAATGATTTTTTTCATCTCTTCTCCTTATATTTTATTTAACAGGGTTAGCAAAGCGGAAAAAGCAGGGCGCACCTGTGTCCTGCTGATTTGATTTTGACGGGAGAAAAAAGTGAGGTGAGAGATTGCCTGCAGAGGCATCTGTCGTGATATATAGGTTGTTGTAGGTTGATAGTGATGAGAGATATGGAAAAGCGGATATATTTGTTTTTCGGGCCGCAAGTCTGATAAAATTGCCGGCGTCCAAACAAAAGCCATCGCTGCTCCTTTTACCCGTTATCCATCCCCCGGGCAAGTTCGTTTTTTTTAGTCAAAACCTGATCTTTGAACACTAGATTAAAGACAATTTTTCCAGAGAGCGATAATTTATCTCTACAATTGCAGTTAATCTGAAAGTAAAAATGCTGTCAAGAGAAAATATGGAGGTAATTCAGAATGGGTGTTTGTAACCACGAAGGACACGAAGAGGTATGTAGGCACTATACAGGTGCCAAGTCTTCGACTGTGCTCAGACTGACACCTCAGTTGGGTTATAAGTTATCGGTTACGGGGAAGTGCATTATGAATTACGAATTATGAATTACGAATTATGAATTACAAGGCTGTAGCCCATTCTTGGCAGTGGCTGTTTTAAATACTTGAGTTTGTTAACATCTGTCATCCCGGAGTGAAGGTTGGCACGAGACCGACCCCGATGAAAGCGTGAACCG
>CAZWJK010000055.1:5375-12551 GCA_964634035.1 uncultured Candidatus Cloacimonadota bacterium
GCGATCAGGGTCCAGGGGTCAGGAACATACAGGTCATCAGTGGCATAAACCTTATACATCTCAGCATTTTCCACCGTTTCCCAGCTCAGGGTCAGCATTCCGGTCAGCAGATCGATATCGACCACCGGCGCATCCAGGCCATAAAGCATCAGTTTCAGGATGATATTGTCCAGATTCCAATAATTTATATTGTCATTATCTGCGCCATGCGCCCGGAACCTGATCCTGAAGTCGTGTCCGGCAGCATAGTCCGTGATATCGGCCGCATATGTGGTCCAGGGAAAACTGCCTGAAGCATTGGAGGCAGAACCAATGATTGTCCAGGCCTCGCCGTCCCAGACCTCCCAGCTTAATGATTCTGCAGTGGCGGTGCTGTAATTGCTGAGGGACAGGTCAAACTTCAGTTTGATGGCAGGCAGGTCCGTGCCCCGGAAGGGCAGGCTGGTCAGGGGAAGGTCATAATTCAGGACATGCGGAGAATAGCTGAAAGCGGCACAGGGCGAAGGATTGCCGTAATTGGTCCGGATATACCAGTTGGTGGAGACCGCCGTCCAGCCATTGGCCGTAAATGTACCGGAAGACCAGTTTTCCGTGAAGGGCAAAGGCGGCGGATCAGTATTGACATAGATGGTCACCGAGTCTGACATGGCAGTCACACCGGTATAATAAACACCCTGCACAGCATATTTATAGGTACCTGTGGTCAGGCCCTCGTCCAGATAGGTTTTGACAGTCAGCAGGGCCGGATTGATGGGACCCGTATTATTGCGATAAACGTTGTAGCCAAGCAGGGCCCGCTCATTATCATCACCGGATACAGGTAACGACTCTGTTGCAAAGCTTTTTGCGAATCCGGCAGAGCGGGACAGCCCTGTCTCTGAGTAAGCCTCCTCATCCCGTATGGCCAGGTTCCAGTTCAGTCTGACTTTGTCTCTGGTCACAAGGGTGGCAGTGAGGTTAAGCACTGTGCCGATGGTTTCCGTGATGCCTGTTCCGGCAAGGTCAATGGTGTGGAGCATCCGGCCCAGATTATCCTCAATATTGAGCATTGCTGTTTTCAGTCCCAGACTCTGAGGCGTGAAGATGACATCGAACTGATAGCTTTCGTTGTGGCGCAAAGTGACCGGCAGGCCTGAAGCAGCTACGGCAAAGCAACTGTCCGCATCGTCCGTCAGATAGATATCATCAGGTCCGAACCCAATCGCCTCAGGAACCGAACCGCCCGTATTGGTAATAGTGAAGGTCCTGATTGCGGGATTGAGCTGTTCGATATTGCCAAAGTCAAAAGCCAGATCAGGTTCAACAGAAAAGACAGCCGGGAAAACGCCTGCCACTGTCAATGTGACGGGCAGGTCAACCTGCCCCGTTGCAGTATCATTATAGATCTTGAGGAAGCTGGAATAGGTATCGATGTCCAGATCGGAAGCATTAAAATTCAGATCAATAAGGACCGTTTCTCCGGACTGCAGAGTACCTGATGTAAGAGCCGGGGTTACCCAGCTAAAGTACGGGCACAATTCCAATCCGAAAAAGCTGACATTCTGGATATTACCCAGCAGGGTCGCCGTGCCCGGAACCAGACCTGACACAATCTCGCATCCTCCAGCCGGAGAACCGCCCAGATTGATCCCTGTCTGTACCATATTGTAAGACTGCAGGACCGCGCCGGTGGCAAGATCGATCTGCACCCAGATGCTGGAATTGTCAATCCCTTGCGTCAGCCCCCACAGAGTCGGGACCAAACCTGTCAGGTTATCGTAGGCCAAGCCGGCAAAGTTTCCCACCGCCGTATTCAAAGACCTCAGTTGAACTCCGTTGCGATTTATCAACCTCAGATTGGCAGACCAGTTATTGCCGATCCAGAATGCGTCTGCTTCCGAGTCATAGGCAATGCCCCTGACACTCACCGGGGCAGTGAAGGTGCTGATCAGTGCAGCAGCAGTAAAATCCATTACATAGACGGTGGTAGAAACAGCGGAACCATAAAAGTACTGTCCGTCGTAGGTCAGATCACGCACACTGCCCACACCGATGATCCTGAACTCCTCCACAAAACTGCCGTCCAGATTGTATTTGGCCACATCCAGCCCGCCTGCAACACTGCTCCAGTCTGTAGTATAGAAATATTCTCCATCGGTGGCAATGCCATATTCCCCGTCATTCAGAAAGGTAGGGAGGTTGAACTGCAGGTCAAATATAGCCCGCTCACTTGTCTCCATAGCACTGCCCGGATAGGGTGACCGTTCCGCATTCTGAACTGCATTGGGATCGGCCGGGACAGGGTGATTTTGCCTGGTTAAAGGTTCCGGATAAATCACTGTGGTAGCAGACATTCCGATCCTGAAGCTCAGGGGACGCCCTCCCTGATTGCTTACGGTCAGGCCCAGGGAAGATGAGAGAGAGTCAGGATGGGTAAGCGTCTCGCTAAAGGAGCCGGGGGTGACAATGATTTGGGCGGGAGACGGTTCTATCCTGAAGGAGCGGATCTCTGCCGGCTCGCTGAAACCATATTCGTTGAATGCCTGAACTGTCCAGTAGTAAACCAGGTTGTAGGTAAAAGCAAAGGGATTTGCGGTTTGGGTTGGATTCAGGAAGGTCTCGGTTGTGCTGAATACATACTGCCCCATGTCCTCAGGATTATCTGACAGCAGGACATCGTAGGAAGTCGGCAACCCACCTGCCACACCGGGTGTCCAGGTCAGTTCGAAACCGTCAATGGGCAGCCATGTCGCTTCATTGGCAGGATTCAGCAAGATCACGATGTCAGGAGGTAAGGGTAAAGGGGACACGGAGCTGATTCTGATGATCCAGCCCGCTTCCTGATATGAATCGTCGGAACTGAACCTGAAAGTCAGGGCTCCCTCTGCAGAAATGATCTGCTCCGGAGCACTTTCACCGGTCAGTGTCTGCAGCAGAAGTCCATCTGTGGAACTGCCCTGAAACACATCCAAAAAGTCATAGCCGCTCTCCAAAGAGAAAACCGGAAACTCTGCTTTGATCAGTTCTCCCGCAGGAGGAAAAAATGTGTAGGTATAATCCTCATCAGATGTGTATGAGCCGGAAGGGCCGCCCGAATCATAAAAGCCAAAGACCTCTCCGGATTGCAGATTGGTGAAACCGTTTGCCATGTTGACCACACCATCTGCCCCTTCTCCGCCCAGGGGAATGTCATAATCAGTTCTGCCCTGATCATTGGCAATGCGCAAGGTGGCGTTTTTTACTCCGTTGGTAGTCGAAGTCATGTAAACAGGAATGGTCACTGCTTCGCCAAACAGCAGAGCAGCGGGAAGATTGACGTCACTGAAGCTGAACTGTCCGGCATCAGTGCCAAGGATGCTGAGATCGTTGGCTGCAATAAAAAGAGTGTCAATGCCGTCATTAATGACTGTCAGATGCATTGGCCCCGCCGTCACATTCTGCTCTCTGATGCTGAAGTCCAGAGCATCGGGAAAATGGATCAGGACAGGAGTGGTGGGAGTCTGGCGTACTATGGCATTATCAATGTAGAGGTTTCTGCCATACCCGCTGGTGGCGACAAAGCGGATCCAGAAAGTTGAATCCGTATAGGCGGAAGGGATATCTATGGTTTCAGTGATGCCGCTGCCTGGAGCTGACATAATGTCACTGTCATTTGAATCCAGGGCTGAACCTGTCTTCTGCCAGAACTGATACCAGGTGGTTGAGTTGTTGGAAACCCTGATGCTTAGTGCATCACCCGGATATAGATAATGATACAGGTGCGACCAGGTAAAGCGGAGTTGGGCATTGCCTCCTGCAACGTGCAGAGGCGGTGTGGACATCACACTTGTGCCGGATACCTGGGATAAAAAACTGGCTTTTGCCCAGTTATTGCCATCTGCGGCAGTATATTGGGTAAACTGATATGTTCCGCCGCTCAGGTTCCAGTCCACCGGCGGCCAGAGCTCAAAATCGGTCAGATAAGTGGGCGGGATATAGACATTGATGTCATATCCGGTTCCGAAAAGCTCCGCAACAAGGTCAGCACCGGTATTATGAGTGATCGATATAACTGCATTATGAGTTCCTATAACCAGAGGAGCATAGATAACCGTAAAAATTGCCGACTGACCGGTCAATAAGCTGATGGGTTGATCAGGAAATCCGACCGGCAATGTCAATGAGAAATGCTCATTACTGCTGTCTGAAAGGCTGATTGCAGAGACCAGTAAAGTGTCAGTGCCCGGATTGGATATCGTGAATGTCCTGGATAACTGGGTGTTGATCTGCACAATGCCAAAATCCCAGCCAATGGGATCAAGAGAAATGATCGGATCAGGACGGGTTTCCGGATTGACTGTAACATTCTGATCCGAAGAGGTAATCACAGCCGGATGGGATCCGGTTGATAAACCTGCGGGTACAGTGCCCGGCATGCTCTGAGCAGCAAGCGAATAGATGCTCCAAAACATTAAAACATATAAAGTGAATGATCTTCTAATCATCTGCATTAACCTCTCTGACTCTTTTCCAGGCGTTTTTGCCTGTCTTACAAAAGGATGATAATTAAAACTTATTATAAGTTTGTTACTGTGTCAAGCTAAATCTTAGATTGTCTTTGTAGCGTAGATATTCATCTGCTGTATTCTGGCATATTCATGCCGGAATCTCTGTATACGCTTTCGTAGGGGTCGGTCTCGTGCCGTCCTTCACTCCGGGCTGACACAAGATCAGCCCCTACGCCGACCCAGCCGTAGTAACATGCGTCCCCGCATGTCGTGATACAGGCGGGACGCCTGTATCTACAGAGTCATTCCTGCGCCTCCTTGCACCTGTCATTCCTGCACTCCCTGTATTTGTCATTCCTGCGCAGGCAGGAATCTTAAACATGATAGCACACAGAGTCACGAGGAAAAAGAGAGCCACAGAGACTGTATCACAAATCTGTCATTATGTGTCGTAACACAGATTGGCAATCCCGGCCTGTTTTCCTAACCAAGGAACACATAGAAAAGCATAAATTACAATTTTGAATTTAGCATTGATAAAAAAAGCCCCCACCCGAAGGCAGGGGCTGTATTCTGTGCAACGGAATCATCCGTTGCGGTTAGCTGTTAGTTTCTACTAACGTGCAAGACCTGTCTCAAACCGTCCGGAGCCGGAATTCAGCTTTCCTGCGGCTTTCAGAGGAGTTCTGTAATTGACCGGGATGCGGTCGATAGCTTGTCTTCCGCCGACAGCTGTCACTTTATAGAACTTATAAGCTTCCGGGAAAGCCGGATCGGTCCAGCTGGTGCCATAGACAGTAGCTATGTATTCGAATGTTCCGTAAGGGTCATCTGAACCATAGATCTTGTACTGAGCAGCGCCATCCACAGCCGGCCAGCTGATCACGCCGGGTGTGATTGTGGAAGCTTCGGCCACAGGTGCAGGCAGAGCCGTTCCGTAAGGAATGGCAAAGGCCGTGCATTCATAGCCCAGGCCCAGGGGTCCGATCTTATAAGCTCCGCCATATGTGGTGTCGATCCAGTAGAGGTTTCCGCTGGCTGCATAACCTGCCAGGAACAGAAGTCCATTCTCCTGATCAAAGGCAGCATCCTGGGCATAGTTGATGTCAATGCCGAGGAATCCTACCAGGGTCAGTTCATAGGTAGCCGGATCAATGATCCACAGGCAGTCATTACCAAGGTCAATACCATACAGGGTGCTGGTGAAGTTATCGAAAGCGATATCGATCATCAAACCGCCGATATTGGCAAGAGACCAATATTCTCCGGGACTGAGTTCATACCACAGGGAATCGCCGACGCCAACAGCACCGGTGAGAGTGTTCATGACATAGAGATAGCCATTGCTGCCTACTCCATACATGATGTCAAGGTTATCATTGTAGGCATTACCCATGATGGCTGCGCCCAGATCACCCATATCAACATAGAGACCGGAAAGCGGGTCAATATCTAAGTAGTTATCGGTGGCAAGAGTGCCATCGTCATACTCGACACCCATCCAGTCTCCGTTCACCCAATCAGCACCGGCAACGAAGTAGGTGCCTGTGTAGAGATTGGGCAGAGGATTGAGGATTTGAGGAGTGTCCAGGTTGAACTGGACGAACTGGTCAGTCTGGGCATTCATTGCCAGGCCGGGTGTATCCAATGGCAGACAGATAAGAGCAGCTTCGATTGAGTCGTTATCGATATCCTCGTCTGTGGCGAGAGTTGTATAGACCGTCACCAAATCGGCTGTATAGACAGCAGGTGTCAGAGATGCAAATGTTACCTGCTGAGTTACGCCGAAAGCAAGACCTGTCACTGTCTGCGTATCGGTGTAGGTGCCGATCTCACATGTTACTGTGAAGTCTTCAGTATTGAGACCATAGTTGGCAACTGTCGCCATCGGAGTAACCAGCGTGTTTTCCGGAACCACTTCATAATCCAGATCCCAGCTTGCCACACCCACATCATGGGTGGGCGGGATCACTAACTGCACATCGTCAATATACCAGTAATCAAACTGGTAGTGGTTGCCGTCCAGAGCCCAGGCAACATAAGTTGTCGGTTGCGCCAGTCCTGAGATAACCACGCCGACTGTGCCTGAAGCATCGCCGGCACCGCTGGCGTAGGACCAGGCAGTGTCATACCAGGTTACCAGGTCATGGCTGTATTGCAGTTTGGCAGTTATGCCCAAGCCATAGTCATTATAATAGTGCTTGAACTTGGCCTGGAAGGCGGGAATGCCGTCTGTGTTGATGGGAGGGGTGATCAGGCGGGAAATGAAAGTTCCCGAGGCCCAGGATGATATCATTTCATCAGCCTCGCCGCCGGCATTGGCTGTGGCAGCGACACTCCAGCGGTTGGAACCGCCCGTGGTATAGGACTGCGTCCAGTTCAGAGGCCAGGTCAGGGTAGTGCCGAAGTCCTCTGTATGAGGAATGGTTATCCTGGGGTCGCTCTGAATGGTGAACCTGAAGGGAGGATCAACCACTGCATCGCCATAGGTATTGAAGGCCTGCACAGTCCAGTACCAGACTGCATCATAGGCAAAGGTCAGCGAACCTTCGGTCACAGGGTTGAAGTAAGTGTTTGTGGTTTCCCAGTAGTAATCACTATAAATATTATCCACTATCTGGGACATGTAAACACCGTAATAGGTCGGCACGCCGCCTGTTAAAGCAGGAGCCCAGGTCAGGTTGAATCCGACCTGAGGCAGACCGGTTGC
>CAZWJK010000056.1:0-4798 GCA_964634035.1 uncultured Candidatus Cloacimonadota bacterium
ATATGATATCCGGAAAAAAGATGGCATAGTATCCTGTTAAGTTAAGTATTAAAAAAATAATAATCTACTTTATTGTCTGTTCCCAGCAATACCAATCCTCCCAATTCGCCAATTCTCCGCTTCTTTCATCCCGGAAAAAGCAATTCACCAAATCACCAATTAACTGCTCTTGTCTGTGTCCGGAAGTTACTTTGATCTGATATTGACGAATGAAATCTTAGTTCATGTCCTGCATTGAGGGATGCTGTTTTATCTTTTATATCTATCTATATCATAATTCCTACTATTTATGTATATATTATTTATATTATTATATAATAATAAGATAACAGAATAGAAAGAGATCCTGCAAGACACCTATGCCGGATGGGAGGATGAGGTTACAGCTGGAGAGGGAGAGGAGCTGGTAATTGGTGAACCGGTCGGATGAACATGGCGTAAATCTTTTCTGCTACAGGGATATTGCGTTTCACTACTGTAAAATGAATTGGGTGTGAAACGGTTAGAAGAGCAAAAGTCTGGAGATGGATACGTAGAGAGAATTGGTGAATTGGGCTGAAAAATATGTCATAAAACCTTTCTGGTAAAGGGGGAAAGCAATTCACCACCCAAAAGAGAATTGGTGTGAAACGGGAGAAGTGCTATCCTGATCAGTCCGGAGGACGGTACTATGTAACCCGGCACGTCAGTGCCGGGACAGGATACCCAAAATCGGATCAGTCCGGAGGACGGCACCGGCTTCTCTCCATCAGTTTCGGTAGTGTCGTCCTGCCGGACTCAATGATTTTATCGGCAGTTTGCACGGCACTCACGTGCCGTGTTACATTGTGTCGTCCCTGCGGGACTGCTGCGCCGGCCAGGAGAAATGGTTTTTTAGCCGGTTTGCACGGTACTCACGTGCCGGGACAGGATACCAAAAATTGGATCAGTCCGGAGGACGGCACTGGCTTCTCTCCATCAGTTTCGTTAGTGTCGTCCTGCCGGACTCAATGATTTTATCGGCAGTTTGCACGGCACTCACGTGCCGTGTTACATAGTGGCGTCCCTATGGGACTGCTGCGCCGGCCAGGAGAAATGGTTTTTTAGTCGGTTTGCACGGCACTTACGTACCGTGTTACATTGTGGCGTCCCTGCGGGACTGCTGCGCCGGCCTGAAGCGACAACTTTTTGGGTTGGTGTGCACGGCACTCACGTGCCAGGACAGGATATCAAAATAGGATTAATGCGGAGGACGGCACTGGCTTCTCTCCATCAGTTTCGGTAGTGTCGTCCTGCCGGACTCAATGATTTTATCGGCAGTTTGCACGGCACTCACGTACCGGGTTACATTGTGGCGTCCCTATGGGACTGCTTTGCTGGCCTGAAGAAAGGGCAGGCACAAATAATCGTCAGCTAAAGGGATGGCGTCAGCGATAATTCATAATTGATAACTTATAATTCCTGCGCAGCAGGTAAAAGTGGTGGGCCCAGAGGGAGTCGAACCCCCGACCATCCGGTTATGAGCCGGAAGCTCTACCAACTGAGCTATAGGCCCACTCAAATCGGTATTGATAAGCTAAAATTTTCAGACAGAGCTATTTGTCAAGCGGATTATGGAACTGCCGGGTCGTCTGAGTTTGAGGTCTGCCTAATTCAGCAGCAGGACTTTTGTGGCTTTGCCTTCAGCACCGTTTGCTTTTATAAAATAGACTCCGGCAGGGCAGCGCAAGCCCTGTTCAGTCAATCCGTTCCATTCCGTCTGCAGGATGTTTACATCCTTGCGGGTAAGAGGAAGGGTACTGACTTTTTCGCCTTTGACATTATACACACTCAGCCACTCCGTGTGTGAGTTTTTCGGCTTAATATCATTGATCTCAAGGCTGATCCTGTCTCTGAAGGGATTGGGATAAGCCCTGATTTCACCAGCGTTGACAGGCGCAACAAAATCATCTGAAGAGGTTGCAACATTGATTTTGGCAAGGAACATATCAAGGTCGGAATCGTCGCCGGAATCGATCAGCAGATTACTGCCAAATCGCATTATGCCTGAAAACCAGCCGCAGACGAAGACATTGCCGTCTGCATCCACAGCCAGGTCAACCGGGACGATGTTGTTGATCCCGCCGGCGGTCAGCAGCCAGTTTTGGATGCCGAATCCGTCGCTGTGCACATACATGTCACCAGCGCCCATGGAAGTAACATCATAGCCAAACAGGTTTGCAGTTGATTCAAAGCTGCCGGTGTAATAGGGATGGTTGTGAAATGTGCACGCTTTGCCTTTGTCACTGCCGGTTCCGCCACCCATCTCTACTGATATCCACTGTCCGGTCAGGTGCTGAAAGACGGCTTCATAGGCATCGTCGCTGCCCTCAATGGTGTTCAGAACGACATCGCCAAAGGTGGCAGAGCCGGTGACGCGGCCGGTGATGCAGCCCATTTGCTCTATCATGGATTGGGTTCTGTCCACGGCGATGGAAATGACGCCGGCATTGGCTCCCAGATTGAGCCAGCGGACATTGCCATTCACATCATAACTGACGATGTAGGCTCCGGAACCGTTCAGCACCAAACCGCTGAAGTCGCTTCCCGCACCGGCTGAGCCGGTCACATAGGAATTTCCATAATGATCGACGGCGATCTTGTAACCGTATTCCACCGCCGTGCCGCCCGCCCGCCTTTTCCAGAGCAAGTTGCCGTCCGTGTCGCAGGCAAAGATCAGAACATCACTGCCTCCCATGCTGGTCAGGGTGGTGTTGTCGTGAAAGTGGATGGTGTTGCCGAACCAGCCCGTGACAAAGCATCTGCCGTCAGGCAGGGTGGCAATGCCGTAACCCAGGTCTCCTTC
The DNA here is from genome assembly GCA_964634035.1 of uncultured Candidatus Cloacimonadota bacterium. Lineage (GTDB taxonomy): Bacteria > Cloacimonadota > Cloacimonadia > Cloacimonadales > Cloacimonadaceae > UBA5614. Next base: position 2,825 of record CAZWJK010000056.1, read on the forward strand.
GATGCCGCCGGCGGTATGAGCCCAGACCTTGTTGCCATTGGTATCCAGCTTCAGGATGAAAGCGTCCCAGCCGCCATTCGAGGTTAAAACTTCATCTTCAAAATTCACGCTGCCGGCGATGAGTCCTGTGATATAGCAGTTTCCTGCCGCATCGGCGTCGATGCTGATACCGACGTCACCTTCCGTTCCGCCGAAAGCCTTGGCCCAGACCGGCACACCGTTGGAGGTGTATTTTGCCACAAAAATGTCTGACAGTCCCCAACCCGGGATGACTATGTTACCGACCTGCAATGTATCCACAAACTCGCCTGTGACATAGATATTGCCCAGGGGATCCAAAGCCATATCCCACACCCTGTCCATATTGCCTGAACCGGTTGCCACAGCCCATTCCCAGTTCACGCAAAAAGCGCCGCTGAAAAGCACTGATAGTAATGCAATCAGAAGAGTTGCTCTCATATGTTTAACCTTAATCGAAGTAGTAAATGGCCTGGATGGGATTGATGTTGGAAGCTTTCAGCGCAGGATAGAGACCTGAGATGAAACCTATCAGGATGGAGAAAAACATGCCTACTGCCATGCCCTGAACCGGCATCGGCATGGGGATCTTGAAGGCGGCCTGCATGCCCAGCAGAGCCAGACTGGCAAGCCCAATCCCGATCAGTGCGCCCAAAATCGCCAGGGTTATGGCTTCAAAAATGAAGTAGAAAAAGATATCTGTCTCGGTGGCGCCGATGCTTTTGCGGACCCCTATCTCCAGCATCTTTTCCTGGATCGAGATGAGCAGGGTACTGAAGAGGCCGATGCCACCAACGATTAGGGATATGGATGCAATGATGAACAGAGTCACGTTCCACTTACCCATGTTCTTGTCGATTTCCTGATTTATCTGCATCAGCATGTCGCCTATATCCTGAAACTCGAAGTTTTCATACATGCTGTGACGCGCCAGCAGAAGCTGCCTGACCTCATTCTTCAGAGCCGGGAAGGAAGCCTCGTCCTTTGCCTGAACATAGATATAGCCGATCGCTTTGTCTGCATTCAGATAGGTTGCGGAATACTTGAGTGGGACATAAACGGCTTTCAGGTCATTCCTGCGTTCCCAGTTATTGAAGTTCATTCCTTCGCGTTTGTTGAGGGAATCTTCACCCAGAACACCAATGATCCTGTAGCGGTGACCGCTGATGTTGATCATTTTACCGACCGGATTGGTATTGCCGAATTGCTCCTGAGCAAAGAAATAGCCGAGAATAATGACTGGAGCGGCGTTTTCCTCATCCGCCCGGTTGAAATAGCGACCGCTCATCAGGCCATATGTCTTGTTGATAAAAAATGATGTATTGGTCCCTCGCAGGGTGACCTGGATGTCCTTGTTCCTGAATCGGTAAACGGATTGCTGATCACTCATGGCATAGATCTCTTTATGTCTGATGCCTGTTTTGATCGCCTCAAAGTCTTCATAATTAAGCGTCCGGACGCTCTTGACCGGTTTGCGGTATAGCACGCCTCTTTGTGGGGTGGTTGAGATATCCCGGTAGCGGGGTGTGATCAGGATGGAATTGTCCCAGCCCATGCTCTCCATGTTCTTCCTGATCATGGCTTTGAGGGAATAGACGGAGGAGAACATGGTCACCACCGCCAGCACGCCGATCACAATGCCCAGAAGGGTCAGCAGTGAACGCAGCTTGTGATTGGAAATGCTCTGCAGAGCGCTTCGAAAGGCGTCACCCAGGTGCATGCGAACCTCTCTTAAAAATATTCCTTTTTACATTTGGGGCAGATCTTGTATTCGCCGTTGGCTTTGCTGTATTTTTCGAAGAGATAGGGATTGCCGCATTCCGCACAGGTTATGGGAACTGGCTTGTCATTGGAGATCCATTTGCAGTCAGGATAGGTCGAACAGGAATAGAACGGTTTGCCCTTTTTGGAACTTCGTTTGACCACATCACCCTTGCCGCATTCCGGACAGGTGAC
>CAZWJK010000056.1:4898-6055 GCA_964634035.1 uncultured Candidatus Cloacimonadota bacterium
CCCCACTTGATGACCATTTTGCCTACCTTGCAGACATCACAGACAAGGTCGGTCTCTTCCTGCAGGTCTTTCTTCTCCTGCTTGACGTCGATTTTGCCGATGAGTTTGTTCAGTTGGTCATAATACTTTTTGATCAGATTGTGCCAGATGACTTTGCCGTATTCCACCTCGTCCAGTTTGGTTTCCATGTCCGCGGTGAATTTAACATCAAAGATGGCGTCGAATTTATCCACCAGAAAGCGGTTTACCTGAATGCCAAGTTCAGTCGGGACAAAGGATTTCTTTTCCATGCCAACGTATTTTCTGGTTCTGATGGTGGTGATGATGGCAGCGTAGGTGCTGGGCCTGCCGATGCCTTTGGCTTCCAGTTCCTTGATCAGGGAAGCTTCCGTAAAGCGGGAAGGGGGAGAAGTGAAATGCTGGCTGGGAATAAAAGGTTCATATAACAGGGCGTCCTCAGCTTTATAGGCGTCGGCTATCTTCTCTCCGGCAGGAAAGGAATAATAGGGCCAGGCTTTCATGAATCCGTCATCGGCAACTTCATTGCCGGAAGCGGAAAATTCAGCTTCACCGATGCCAACTGTGACTTCCGTGCGCTTCAGTTTGAGGGGTTTCATCTGAGTGGCGATGAAGCGCTGCCAGATCAGGGTGTAGAGCCTGAGCTGATCCTTGCTGAGATACTTGGATATGGCTTCCGGAGTCTTGAAGGGATCGGTGGGGCGGATGGCTTCGTGAGCGTCCTGGGCATTGTTTTTGTTCTTGTACTGGCGGATACTTTTATGGACATAATCCTTGCCGAAACGCTCTGAGATCAGATTGCGGCAGGCATGGTTCGCTTCTTCCGCTATGCGCAGGGAGTCAGTTCTCATATAGGTGATAAGACCGGTGCGCTCGCCATCCAGATCGACTCCTTCATAGAGTTCCTGCGCGATCTGCATGGTCTTGCTGGCGGGAATGTTGAGCAGGCGTGAGGCATCCTGCTGCAGGGTGCTGGTGATGAAAGCGGGATAGGGTTCCACAGATTTGACGGAGTCTGAACGTTTGAGCAGCCTGGCGTCCTTGCCGTCTATGGCTTTGATGATACCGGCAGCCACTTCCTGATTTTCGATCTCGGTTTTTTTACCCTGCCATTTATCCAGAGATGCTTTAAAGGGAGG
>CAZWJK010000056.1:6155-12452 GCA_964634035.1 uncultured Candidatus Cloacimonadota bacterium
GTGATCTCATTGAACACGATGCGGTGCACCGGCTTACCAGCGATCTCTTTTTTCAGGACCTGCTGCAGGTGCCAGGCAATGGCTTCCCCTTCGCGGTCATGGTCGCTGGCGAGGTAGAGCGAATCCGCCTTTTCCATGGCGGCTTTCAGGTCGTCGATGGTCTTCTTCTTTTTGGCATCGATTATGTACTTCGGCTGAAAATCTTTGTTGATATCAATGCCCATCTCTTTGGCAGGGAGGTCTCTGATGTGCCCCATGGATGCTTTAACATCAAATTTGTGGTCCAGAAATTTACTGATGGTATTGGCTTTGGCGGGTGATTCGACTATGATTAATCCTTTTGGCATTCTGTCTCCGTTACTGTTTTAATCCTGACCGAGGAATTCCATTTTTCCGCAGCATTTTTTATATTTCTTGCCGCTGCCACAGGGGCAGGGATCGTTTCTTCCAACTTTGGGCTCGACCGTTACGGGTCTGTGTTTGGGCGCTTCAGCCATGGCTTCGGGCGGCATGGGATGCTGTTGGCCGGATTCTTCCATGGCCTGCTGCGCATGTATAAAGGCATTAAGTTCGGAATGGCTCATATCGGCGTTGTCCAGCATGCTTTGAAGCTGTTCACGTGATAGGATATAGGTGGTGAATACTTTCTTGGTGACATTCTCCTGGATGCGCTCGATCAGGCTTTGAAACAGGTCAAATGACTCTTTCTTATACTCGATGAGCGGGTCTTTATTGGCATAAGCTCTGAGGTGGATACCATCCTTGAGCAGATCCATCTCATGCAGATGATCGCGCCATTCGGTATCAACCACTTCCAGCAGGGAGCGGCGTTCGATCTCACGCATTGTCTCTTCACCGACCCGTTTCTCTTTTTCGGCATAGGCCTGCATCAGCATTTCTCTCAGTTCGTCGGTCAGAGTGATCTTGTTCAGGCGGTCGTTCATGAGCTGTTCAGGCGTGACGATCACATTCAGAGACGTCTTGAACCAGGCGCAGAGCCTTTCCAGGTTCCAGTCCTCAGGATAGGTGCCATCCGGAATGTGCTGGTCGATCAGGTTATCCAGGCAGTCGTTGACCATTTCCAGCACTTCGTTCTTCATGCTGAAGCCTTTCAGGACGTTGCGCCGGTAGGAATAGATGACCTCGCGCTGCAGATTCATCACTTCATCATATTTGAGCAGGTTTTTGCGGATCTCGAAATTGTGCTCTTCCACCCTTTTCTGAGCCCGTTCCACCGCTTTGGTCATCCAGGGGTGGCGGATCGCGTCACCGGGTTTGATACCCATTTTCATCATCATAGGCGCCATTCTATCCGAACCGAAAAGCCGCATCAGATCGTCTTCCAGAGATAGATAAAATCTGCTGGTGCCGGGATCGCCCTGACGTCCTGCACGCCCTCTTAACTGGCGGTCTATGCGTCTGCTTTCGTGGCGTTCGCTGCCGATGACGTGCAAGCCGTCCAACGGCAATCCGTAAGGGTTTGCCTCATCCACCATTTTGGGGAGTCCGCGATATTCTTCGGAAGCTTTAGTTACGACTGAAGGTCCCAGTTTAATATCAGTTCCGCGTCCAGCCATATTGGTGGCGATGGTGACAGCACCCGGCTGTCCGGCATCGGTGATGATCTCAGCTTCTCTCTGATGTTGTTTGGCATTTAACACATTGTGAGGAATGTTTTTCCGTCTGAGCAGGCGGCCGATGATTTCGGAAACCTCCACGCTGACCGTACCCACCAGCACCGGCTTTTTCTTCTCGTGCCAATAGACTATCTCATCCAGGATCGCCTGATACTTTTCGTTTTTGGTGAGATAGATCACGTCATCATGATCGATCCGGGTAACCGGAACATTGGTCGGAATGACCATCACGCCCAGCTTGTAGATCTCCTGAAACTCGGATTCCTCGGTCGCTGCGGTACCTGTCATGCCTGCCAGCTTTTCATACTTGCGGAAATAGTTCTGCAGAGTGACTGTGGCAAGGGTCTGGGTGCCTGCTTCAATGGTGACGTTCTCTTTGGCTTCCAGGGCCTGGTGCAGCCCGTCCGAAAAGCGTCTGCCCGGCATCTGGCGTCCCGTGAATTCATCCACGATCACGACCTTGTTATCCAGTATCACGTATTCGACATTATTCTCGAACAGGGAATATGCTCTCAGAAGCTGATTGATGTTGTGCAGCCTTTCGCTCTTGTCCATGAAGGCATTGGTCACTTTTTCCTTCTGGACAGCTTTCTGCTCGGCTGTCAGTTTCTCATCCTCATCAACCCTTGCGAGCAGTTCGTCAAGACTGTCCACGAGAAAAAGATTGCTGTCTGACCTGGAGAGAAAGTCTCTGCCCTTGTCACATAGATCGACGCTGTTCTGTTTTTCTTCCACCACATAGAAAAGCTCGTTGTCCAGAACGTGCATTTTCTTGTCTCTGAGGTAGATGCCTTCCGTATCATTGACCAGTTTTTTGAGTTCGCCTTCCTGCATCAGTTTGATGAATGCCTTGTTCTTGGGCGCGGCGCGCTTGATTAGCAGAAGGTTTCTGCCCAATCTGTCCCAGTCGGGATTGGGATTGTCTTCCTTTGTATCTTCCCTCACCTCGTTCAGGATCCTCTGCACCAGAGCGTTCTGCATGGATACAAGCTGCTGAATATTGGGCTTGAGTTCGTGATAGAAATTCTTATCCTGAGCAATGGCACCGCTGATGATCAGAGGAGTTCTCGCTTCGTCAATGAGGATGCTGTCAACTTCGTCCACGATGGCGTAATAGAAGTCACGCTGCACCAGTTGGTCAGCCCTGACTGCCATGTTGTCGCGCAGGTAGTCAAAACCGAATTCGCTGTTCATGCCATAGGTGACATCACAGTTATAAGCTTCCTTGCGCTCTGAGAAATCAAGCCCCGTGGTCACGCAGCCCACTTTAAGCCCGTGAAATTCATAGACGGGGCCCATCCATTCTGAGTCACGCTGGGCCAGGTAATCATTGACCGTGACGAGGTGCGCGCCTCTTTCTACAAGTGCATTGAGGAATAGAGGCAGCACCGCCACCAGCGTTTTACCTTCACCGGTCGCCATTTCCGCAATTACACCGTCGTGCAATGCCATGCCGCCGATGAGTTGAACGTCAAAGGGAACCATGTTCCACTCGACTTCATGGCCACGCACGTCATATTTATGGCCCAGCAGGCGACGGCAGGTATCTTTGATAATGGCATACACTTCCGGCAGATAGTCATCGAGAGTGGATTTGGTCAGTGCTTTGAGTTCTTTGCGGGTGCGGTCAATGTTGTTGTCAATGCGGGGACGTTCACTTTCCTCCGCTTCCTCACGATAGCTCTGTTCCAGCTCTGCCAGCTCTTCCCGCAAGGGCTGAAGCTTGGTTCTGATTTCGTCTTTGATCTCACTGATGCGATCTCTGAGCTGGTCATCACTGTATTCTTGAAGGCCTTCACAGATCTCATTGATCTCATCCACCAGGGGCAGATACTTCTTGATCTCTTTGCTTGATTTATCGCCGAACAGGGATCGCAGTATTTTCTCTAACATATTTAATCCTTTAAAGATAGGCCCAATAAGCCTATGTCAAAACACCAAAATAAAAGACGGGATAGTGTCAAATGAAAATAATCCTGATCCGTTCCAAAGCTTTATGCACACGCATCTTTAAGCGGTCAGTGAAGTCAGGTAAGGTGATGGGATCAGTAGTATCTCTGGTTGCCGCTGATGTACCAGTCATAACCGTCATAGATGAAATAACTTATGTCTCCGTTTGTCTCAGGTTCCAGGGTATAGACCGTTTCCTGCTGATTCTGCAGTTTCATTGTAAAATAGACGATTGCCTCATCGCCGTCCACCACTATCTCTATGTCCTGAAAATCGATCAGCAGATACTCTCCCATCCGGTTCAGCCAGACCTGTTCGATCAGCCAGCGGGTCTGGCCCTTGTGCAGATAGTCATAATGGAAGTATTGCATAAAAGCGTCAATGTCATGGTCGCTGAAGGCTCTTTTCAGATTGTATAGGATGTGATCGATGCGGTCCTCGTCGTAATAAGGCGAGGTCGTTTTCCTGCAGCCGGCGCTCAGCATGACCAGCACCAGGATCAGAAAAACCGCATATCTCAATATTCTGTTCATTGTTTTTTCCTCATACATGAATTACAATCTAAGTGAGTGATAACTTCACCACAGTTTCAATGTGCCAGGTCTGGGGAAACATGTCAAACGGCGTGATGGCATCGACCTTGTATCCTTTATCCAGCAGGATCCTGACATCGCGTGCCAGTGTCATGGGATTGCAGCTTACATACAGGATCAGGGGTATTTTCTGCTCTGCAATGGCAGCCAGAGAGACTTCGTCAACACCCTTGCGGGGCGGGTCAACAACTATAGCAGAGAACTCATGCTGCCTGACCAGTTCGGGCAAAAGGTCTTCCACCCTGCCTGCCTGGAAAGAGATGTTGGACATTTTATTCAGCTTTCTGTTATGCTCCGCATCAGCTATGGCTTCGGGAATTTCTTCAATTCCAATGACCTGCCTGACCTTGTCCGCGAGGCAAAGACCGATGCTGCCGATTCCGCAATAGGCGTCCAAGACCGTGTCATCTGCATTGAGATGTGTTTTCAGGTGAGCATACAGCTTTTCCGTGGTTCCGTGATTGATCTGGAAAAAGCTTTTGTAATGCAGCCGGAACCTTACTCCGCCAAGTTCGTCATGCAGATACGGACTGCCGAAGAGCAGCTTTTCCTCTTCGCCCAAAATCACATTGCCGATCTTGCGGTTGATGTTCTGCACGATGCCTGTGATCTGTGGAAAGCGCGCTGTCAGGATACGCACAAACTGATTGGTGAAGGGAAACTTGCTGCCTTTGGTGACCAGAACCAGCAGAATTTCATCCTGTTTTTGATTTATGCGAATGCCCACGTGTCTCAGAATGCCTTTGTGAGTGACTTCGTCATAGGGTTCGAGTTTGACTTTCCTGGCAAAGGACTCAATTTCAGAAAGGATTTCATCCATCACAGGCGGCTGCAGATAGCACTTCTGATGCGGGACGACGTTATGGCTGTAGCGCTCATACATGCCAAAATAAAGTGCACCGGAATCCTTTCCCGCCGGCAGAAAACTCTTGTTGCGGTAAAATTGTTCCAGTGGGGAAGCGACGCATTTCCTGACTTTGGATTTGACTCTGAGCGGAGCAAAAGTCTGTTTGATCAGTTCCGTTTTCCATTCCAGTTGCGTTTTATATGGTGCCATCAGCCAGTCGCAACCGCCGCAGGCATGTTCTCCGCCAAAAGCGTCGCAGTCCGGCAGGATGCTGTCTTCGGCAGTTTCAATGTATTCCGCCACCGTGCCAAAGATGACGTCTTTCTTTTCCAGCAGGACTTTTACGTCCACACAGTCACCCGGCATGGTGAACGGCACAAACACCGCCTTGCCATCTGCAAAGCCCAGTCCGTAGCCGTGCATGGCGATCTTTTCTATCTGCAGGAACGGAATTATTTTCGTCATAAAAGATTATGATTTTAAGAGACACAGAGTCTCAGAGGAACGGAGATTTTTTTTAATTTCAATTAAACACTTCCTCTGTCTCTCTGTATCTCTGTGTTTCTGAATAGCTGATTGAAAATCCTGGTTAGAGCGCTTTCATCAGAGCCAGCAGCCGCAGTTTCCACACCATCCAGGCAGCTTCATAGACGATCTTTTTGCTCATCTTGGAATGTCCGTCCACCCTTTCCGTAAAGACGATGCTGACCTCTTTGATTTTGAATTTCTTCATCCAGGCCTTGTAATTCATCTCGATCTGGAAAGAGTAACCTTCCGAGTGGATGTTGTCCAGATCTATCTTTTCCAGCACCTTGCGCCGGAAACACTTAAATCCGCCGGTGGGGTCCTTGATCGGCATGCCTGTGATCAGGCGCACGTATTTGGAGGCGAAATAGCTGATCAGCAGGCGTTCGATCGGCCAGTTGATAATATTGATCCCGCTGCAGTAACGCGATCCGATCACCAGGTCGTTGTCCTGAGCCGCTTCCAGCAGGCGCGGAATATCATCCGGATTATGCGAAAAATCGGCATCGATCTCCATGATGAACTCATAATCCCGCTCCAGAGCATATTTGAAGCCCGTGACATAGGCAGAGCCCAGACCCATTTTTCCCGCCCGTTTAATGATATGCAGGCGCGGCTCGCTCTCCATCAGCTTTTCCACGATGGCACCTGTCCCGTCCGGCGAATTGTCATCAATGATCAGCAGTTCGATTGTCTCATTCTGTCTGAGGACGGCTGTCACCAGCTTCTCAATGTTTTCCTTTTC
>CAZWJK010000057.1:0-12308 GCA_964634035.1 uncultured Candidatus Cloacimonadota bacterium
CAGGCAGGAAACCAGCCTGTTTTTTCTGTCATTCCTGCCTGCTCAGGAATGACAAAAGTAAGGATTGCGGCAATGGTGTCGTAACACAGGATGGCATCCTGTTGGGCCCCGGTAATGGCATTACCGGGGCAGATGCAGGATCGGGATTGCCAATCCCGACCCCCAACAGATTATCAATCTGTGGTACGACACAAAATGACAATTCACCGGTGCAACGCGCAGTGCCCGACGCCAGCAAGGGAGCAAGTCACATTGAGCACAGTCGAAATGCAGACACGCGGCAGATGTCTGAAGGACGGGGATGTAATAGTATTTTACTTCAGATTGGTCTGCTGTTTTATCCAGCCGGTTATGGTCTCAAGCACCTGGGGTGCAATGGTTTGTTCGATGCCGGCATATTCGTTGGGGTGACCGGTTTCGCATTCCTGGAACAGGTGATTGAGGCCGTCAAGTTCCATCAGTTTGAAGTTTTTGGTGCCGCCTTTTTCCAAAGCTGAACCGATGGCAGGCAGGTTTTGCAGGGGGTCGACCTGTGTGTCCTTGCTTCCGTTCAGGGCGAGCACGGGACAGGTGACCTGAGCCAGAACGGGAGCGGGGTCGTGTCTCAGAAAATAGAGCATCCAGGGATTGGTCATTTGATTTATGTACTGGCTGATCACATCTTCGGGTGAATAACCTTCAGGAATGTCAATCAGGCTGTCGGCGATGCTTTGTTGCAGAAAATCGCTGATCCGGACGGTCAGACTTTCAGTATCATATTCCTTGTTGATCAGGTCAAAGATATGTCTGTTGATGGACAGGGATTTCTGGATCTTGTCCTCGTCCGGCTCATCCAGGCGCCAGATCAGTTCTTCCTGGCGCAGCAGAAGCTGATCGCCCCGGACTCCCGTTCCTGCCAGCAGGACAATGAACTTCACGTCCTTGGAATCCACCGCCACTAGGGGAGCAATGATTCCGCCCTCGCTGTGCCCGATCAGGCCGATTCTGCCGATCTCTTTGCGGGTTTTGAGATACTTGACAGCGCTTTTGACATCAGAGGCAAAATCAGTGGTGGTGGCAGCGGAAAAGTCACCTTCTGATGCGCCGTAACCACAGTCGTCGAAACGCAGGACGGCAATCCCGTTGCGGGTCAGGTGATCAGCGATCACCCAAAACGGCTTGTGCCCGAAGATCTCTTCGTTTCTGTCCTGAGCACCGCTGCCGGAGATCATTATCACTGCCGGGTGCTTGGCTTTTTTGTCTGGCAGGGTCAGCGTTCCCGCCAGTTTTATGCCGGCTTCTAGATTTGTGAATATGATGTCCTCAACCTTGTAGGGGAAAGGTTCTTTAGGCTCCTGGGGACGGTTGTAAACCGGCTTTGCCAGTTCTTCCTGTTTCAAATCCAGAGGAAACTCCATTCCGGCTTGTTTCAGAACTCCTTTGATCTCACCGCTTTGCAGTTCACCAGTGTAAACCAGCGGAGGATAATCAGCTTCCAGGATCAGGATATTATCTATGAAACTGACACTTCTGAACAAAAGTCCGAAAGCCCCCTGGTCAGGACTGTCAAAGGTGGCGGAGAGGCTGTCTCCCGCTTCCGTGATGTGAAAGACGATCCTCAGTTTCATGCCCTGCACGTCCAGCATGCCGTGCCAGTCACCCGCGATGGATTGGGAACACAGAGTTGTAACGAACAGAAGTGCCGTTATCGTGATCAGAAATGCTTTCATTTTGTTCTCCCCGGACCGCAGCCCTGATGTATGGTTTTAAGATTTGAATAGATGCCATGACCGATTCTGTCAAGCAAAACATCCTGATCCGGATGCATAAACTCAACCGGCGGGAGATTTTCCTTGACTAAATAAGTGCGGGTGAAATAGGAATTTATCATCTATCAAAGCAGAAAGAGGAGCTCGTGACACCATGCCGATCATATTGAAGACCACCAAAGTGATTGAAGCCCAGTTGGATCAGTTCCTGGATATTGTTGGCGATACCGCCATGCTTTACCTGAGAGGGATCGAGGACTATCTGCAGGACAGAATGGAGCAGTTTGAAGAAAGACTGGCCCAGATCCGTGAAAATGAGCATAAGGCAGACGATATCAGAGTCCATATCGAGCGGTTTTTGTATGAGCATACCCTGATCCCGGAAAACAGGGGAGACGTGCTTGCCATCCTGGAAAACACAGATGAGGTCATAGACAACATGAAAGATTCCTTTCTGCAGTTTTCGGTGGAAAACCCCATCATTGCCAAAGAGCTGGATGACCTTTTCCTGCAGACCGCCAGGGCGTCTGTGGAAGCAGTCGATAACCTGGTGATGGCGATCCGTTCCTTCTTCCGCGATCTGGCAGCCGTGAATAACTACATCCACAAGGTCTATTTCTTTGAGCGGGAAGCGGACCAACTGGGTGAAAAGCTGCGCCGGCTGATCTTCAGTCTGGACATAGACCTGGCGCACAAAAACCAACTGCGCTGGTTCGCCGTGCACTTGGAACGCATCTCCGACCTGGCGCAGGCGGTCTGTGACAGACTGGCGATCTATACGATCAAACGGCAGCTATGATAAATTTATCCCATAATTGAGTTCTGTTGCTGATTTTTTTATTGACATAAGAAACCGGAATGTATTTAATGCAATAGTAGGCTAAAGATAAATCGGAGGAGTTATGAAAACCATCGTTTTATTCCTTTCAATTGCACTAATACTTGGAGTCGGAAGCTGCAGCAGAAAGACTACAGAGCCGTATTCCGACACAGTGTCAACCCCTGTTTTTACACCCCAATCCTATATGTACAATCCGGGTCAGTTGGTTACAATCAATTGCGTTACTCCCGGAGCAGAAATCCGTTATACGCTGGACGGAAGCAATCCTGGTCAGAATTCAAACCTTTACACGGGACAGATTCAGGTAGATTCTACCACGACAATCAAAGCCATAGCTTATCAAAAGAAGCTTAATCCCAGTGCCGTGGCTGCTGCGGAATATATCATATATCCGCAGAGCTTTTATGATAACCTGTATTTAACTCAGATGTCAGCAGATGCGGATACGATCGATGTCGAAAACGGAGCAGCATTTTCCACTATCAGAGTCAAAACCGTTGATGTGGAAAACTTTGGTGTCGCAGGGCAGAAAATCGAGTTTTCTACCAGCTTGGGCAATATCACTTCAATTGCTTTCACAGACAGCACAGGCTTTGCTGTAGCGACTCTTACGTCCTCCGGAAATTCGGGTATGGCACATGTGACTGCTGTTATGATAAAGTACCATCCTGATTTTCCTGAGTTTGTGATTTGTGCAGACACAGCTTGGGTTGACGTAACCATCAAGGACGTTCCAGCAGACCAGGAAAGACACATAACGAGTATTACTGCTGACCCGCTAACTATCTATGCGGACAACGGGATAACCTGGTCAAACATAAGTGTCACAGTAAAAGATGGCAACAATAATCCGGTCAGTGGACAATCAGTTCGTTTCTATACGACTTTAGGTATAGTACTGACTTGTGTTGTTACCAATACAGACGGAGTGGCAAATTCGATCTTGTGGGATGAAGGAATTACAGGCATGGCTCAGGTCACAGCCATCGTCAGGAATTATGATATCGACGTTGCGGATGAGCTTCTTTCTATGGATATGAAAAGCGTTTATGTCGCTGTTTTGCCTGATCCCAATGCAGTAAATATCATACGATTTATCCAATCCGGCACGATAGACATGACAGTAGCTGATACCGGTTATATGGATTCTGCTTTGCTCAGGGTCAAGCTGTATAATCAGTCTGGAGAACTGATCACAGGACATAAAAATGTCTGGTTCAAAATTCTCAATCATTCAACCTCCGGCGGTGCCAATCTTGATCATCATGATCCTGCGGATTCCGTAATGGCTGTCTCCAATAATGGAATTGCTCAGGTAGTTCTATATAGTGGTACAACTCCGATAAACTTAATTGTCAAGGCATCCTGCACCGATAGCGGGCACAACTATGTGGCAGTGAAAGATAACATCGTTATCCATGCCGGCCCTGCTCACAGGATAGAAATCTTTGCCGGAGGAAATAATTCCGGTGAAAATCTGGGCGGAGGATTGTGGCGTATCGTAGTCGGAGCCACGTGTTTTGACCTGCATAACAATCCAGTTAGCTATGGAACTTCTGTCTGGTTCAGCATACCTGATAATCCCTACAACTGCCAGATTGGAGCTAATGGATATATAGGAAATGAAAGCATTTACGGTGACAGCTTGGCCGGGACTGCCTACACAACATTAATCTATAACGGAGTTTATAGTGGATTACCCATCACCATCAGAGCTGAAACGGGAGGTTTCAACGGTTCAGTTGTGTTTAGCACACAAGAGATTATCCTGCCTCTGAATAATCTGCAACTGGATCTTGAGATAATCCCGGGCAATCTGGTTTTCCATGGCAATGTAAATCCCGTTCCGGCATCTTTGTTGGCTACTCTCAACGTTAGTGTTTTCGACGTACAAGGGTGTCCAATCGGCAGCTATGCAGTAATAAATCTTACCACATCGTATGGTGCGTTTGAATACACTACAGGCTCCAACACAGACCCGGATCATTATAATCCGGTGGATACGCCGAATGTCATAATAACCAATCCCGGTGGCACAGCACAAGGGCGGATCAGGTTTTATCCCGATGGTATTCCTTTGGGAGATCCGATGACCGGTTGTCCTGGAATTTTAGCTGTAACCATATCTGCATCCTTAAATGGCACAGATATTTCCGGATCGGGTCAGATAATTCTTATCAGATATCCAACCTAGAGAAGTAAATGGAAACTTTTTTCCTTAAAGTGATACCGCTGATCCTGGCCTTTTTTTTCGGTGTCTTCATCAAGCAGGTGAAGCTGATGCGGAAAGAGGATGCAGGAGTCATTCTGAAATTCGTGCTGGCAGCCACTCTGCCGGCTCTGTCATTGCTGTCCATTCTGAAAATTGACCTCAAACCTGACCTGCTGTATCTGCCCTTCTCTGCGATGGCGATCGTATTCCTGGTCTATGGCATAGCCTGGTGGATCGGCAAAAGTCTCAAACTACCTCAGACTACTTTTGGCAGCTTTATCGTGGGCTGCATGATAATGAACACTGCCTTCTCCCTGCCGTTCTTCATGGCACGCTTCGAGATGGAGGGCATGGCGAGAGCAGCGCTGTTCGATGCCGGAAACAGCTTTCTGATCTTCACCTTCATTTATTATAACGCCGTGAAATACGGCGACAACTGCAAGGCCTGCAAGTTTGACTGGATGAAGTTCGTGAAGCTGCCTCCGCTGTGGGGTATGCTGATCGGGCTCATCATCAGAGCCTTCAACTGGCAGGTTCCGGAGCTCGGGATGAACTTTCTGAACCTGGTGGGACAACCCACCATACCACTGGTCATGATCGCTCTGGGGCTGGTCTTTGAACCCAAAATGAAACATCTGGATGCGGTGCTGACAGCAGTTTTCATTCGCATGGCAGGAGGACTCTTCCTGGGCTGGCTGTTCACTTACCTGTTTGGCATTCACGGCATGACGCGCACCATCATCATTGCCAGTGCCAGCACGCCGGTGGGATTCAACACTTTGATCTTTGCCAACCTGGAGAACATGGACCGGGAATTTGCCGCCAGCGCAGTCTCCATCTCGATCCTGATCGCTTTGGGCTACCTGCCTCTGATCATCTGGCTGTTTTCTTAAGGTGTGTTTTCCTCTATGTAATTAGTTAGTCGCGACAGGCAGTTCGTGTAGGAACCCAGCTCGTTGTCATACCAGCCATAGATCTTGGCGTGGGTGACGGGCAGCATGATCTCCTTGCCGCAATCAATCCCTGCACACTTCAGATTCTCCGCCGGAATGGGCATGAAGCCTGTTCTGGTATGGGTCTCATGCGCTTCCAGAACTGCCGCTGCCATCGTTCCGATCAGGTCGGCAGAGACGTTCTGGCGTTCGGAATAGATGAGCAATCCCTTTTGCGGGCCTTCCGCAGCCTGCTGATAAATCTGGTTGATGACCTTACGGTTGATTCCGGGTTCGCCCATCGGGCTCATTTTGGTGTTGAAAGTCACATTCAGATTGATCAGCGAGACAGTCGTGGTCGGGATCCTCACAGAGTCTGCCATGAAACCGATGTCCCTGATCTGGGGCAGGACTTGTTCCAGGGCTTTGGTCACTCCGGTGGTGGAGAGGATGATGTTATTCAGCACGCTGCGGGATTTGCGCAGGTCCGTGGCACCGGCTTTGGGCACAGAATCCAGGATGCTCTGGGTGTTGGTGGCGGCATGAATCGTGCTCATGGAAGCAGTGATGATGGATGAGGTCTCATGATGCTCCAGCAGCGGTTTCACCAGATGCGCCAAACCGGTGGTCGTGCAACTGGCAGCCGAGATGATGTGATGTTCACGGTGGTTGTATTGCAGGTTATTGATGCCATAGATCATGGTGACAGCATCAGGAGTATTGATCTTGATGCCTGATTTGCTTTTAAAGGGAGCTGAGAGGATGACTTTCAAGGCACCGGCAGCCAAATGTCCTCGCAGGCAGGGTTTTCCCTCTTCCGTGGTAATGGTCGGATCGACAAAGTTGCCGGTGCAATCAACCACGATGCGGACTCCTTCATTCAGCCAGTTGATGTCTTTGGGGTCACGCGCCTTGCGCAGGATTTTGACTGGAATGCCTTCAATTTCAATGATGGGTTTGTCTGCATCCAGAACTTTGATCTCAGCTTTTCTACCCACCATGCCGAACAGAAATTTGTGGATGCTGCCATAGGTGGAATCCGTTTCCATCACCTGGATCAGGTCATCCAGAGTTTTACCCACTTCCCTGCCGCAGTTGACAATGATACCGTCAAAGTGATGCAGATGGATCTGGTTCCAGAGCAGCAATTTGCCGATCCTGCCCAGACCGTTGATGCCCAATAGTTTTTTGTTCCTAAGATCGAGATTCATGTCATACTCCTGTATGTTATATTTTTGTTATCATTTCAGATTGCGGATCGTCTCTATCGGATAGTGTCCCTGATAGATCGAACCGCTGGATGCGTCTATGGCAATTCTGTCTCCAGCCTTGAACTTCTGCTCTCCGATCTGGCAATAGGATTCTGAGTCATAGACCTTGAGCTCTCTGCAATTGACCACACCAATGATGCCAAGTCGCGTGGCAGTCACTGCGGCATGTGAAGTTACCCCACCTCTGGAAGTGAGCAAGCCCTGGCTCTGGAACAGCAGCTCCATGTCCTCGGGAACGGTGTCGGGCCTGACCAGAATGATGGGCTGTCCCTTGTCCTTTAGTCTTTCAATGTCCTCAGCGGAAAAGGCGATGACACCGTTGAGCGCGCCTTTGCCGATGCCGACTCCTCCGCCAAGCAGGTTTAACTCCTTTTTGGCAACGTTAAAGACAGTATATTCCAAAGCTTTCTTGATGACCTGGTTACGCGTCTGCAGGATGTGCAACTGGTCTTCCTGCGAGCCCTCAAAGGTGAACTCTATCTCCTGGTGCGGGTACCCTTTTTCTTCGATCAGTTGCCTGGCAAGGCGTTCCAGCCTGTTGTAGATGGCAGGGAAGTTCTTTTCCAGAGAGATGTTCAGAGCTGATTTGGTATGCTTGCGCTGATTTTCCGAAATGGGCAAGGTATGCACCAGCCCTGCCACCACGTCTTCTCCCTGACTGCATAAGGTGAAGTCACCATTCAGATTGATTCCCGGAGTGTTGCTCCATTCCGCATAGGTGAAAAGCACACCGGTTCCGGAATCCAGACTGATATTGCCCAGAACCATCTTCTGAATGATGACGGCAGTGCCCCATTCGTCGGCTATGTGCAGTTTCTGGCGATACAGTCTGGCGCGCTCGGTATTCCAGGAATCCAGGACATGCACGATGGCTTCCTTTAACTGCAGGAAAGGATCCTGCTCCAGGGCAACTCCGTGTTGTGCCAGCACTTTTGTATAGGCTTCCGACATCAGACGCATCTGCTGAGGGCTGAACTGCACCTTCTGTTCAATGTTGTACTTCTGCTTGAACTCGATCATCACAGCGTCAAACTGGTCGCGGTCAATGCCGTAGGCCATTCCCCAGCTTTGGATCAGACGGCGGTAGCAGTCCCATGCCGTCCAGCCGTAATTGGGTCTTTTACTCAAACGCAGAGTAACCTCATCATTCAGGCCGATGTTCAGAAAAGTGCTCATCGCGCCGGGCAGGCTCATCGGTGCGCCTGAACGCACGGAAAACAGCAGGGGAGAGGATGGGTCGCCGAATTTCAGTCCGGAATAGGCTTCCAGCTTTTCCACATTTGCACGCAGCAGCTCATCCAGTTCGTGGCTGATCTCCGGATGGGCGTTGATGACGTTCCTGTATCTGAACAGTTCGGTCGTGATCACAAATCCCGGTGGTATGGGGAAGTTGAATTCGTGCATTTTCTTGAGGAAAAAAGCTTTGGAGCCCAACAGGACCTGATTCTCGATCTTAGGATTTTTCACATAGAGATGGGCAAAGAACATGTCTGTATTGTAGCTCATCACTTTGTTCATATCGATGGAAGTGAAGATATTCTTCATGGAATTGAGCGAGACCAGGATCTGCGCTATGAAGTTATCGATCTCCTGCACCAGAAATGAGGAGGTTAGCAGCTTGCGGTAGAATTCCTCCGCCAGCATCTGGTTCACCGTCTGCAGCTTGATCTTGGAGCGCAAGGCCTTGTCTGGAATGGTTCCGCGGCTCAGTTCCAGTTCGTAGAAACGGTAGAAGTATTCGCTGATCAGTTCATTGATGCTGTCTTTCATCAGGTTGAAAATATCCAGATATTGATCCAAAGAAAGGTTCATTATTCTCTGGCTCGAGACCAGCATTTCCAGAGCGCTGACAAATGCCTCGCTCTTAAATCCCTCCTGCTTGAGACCGAGTTCAAACAGCTTCAGTATGTTGATTATGCGTTTGAGTGTTTTGGCAGTAATGTAGTTCAGGTTCAGCTGTGAGATCATCTGTTCGAACAGGCGTTTGATGTAGTTTTCCAGGCGGAAGATCATGCCCATCGCTTCCAGTTTGGGTTCGTGATATTGCCCATACATGGAAGGGATGCCGGCAGCCACATGCCTTTTGTAGTATATGTTTTCCCAGGCCTGGGTGGGCTTGGGATCGAGAATTGTCTGATTCAGCCGGTGTATGTATAGCAGCATCTGGTGGATGCTGTTCTCATAGTCTTTTTGTCTCAGGTTTTGCTTCAATCTGCCCTGTTCCTTCTGATCGAAGAAAGTGTATTTTTTCAGGAAGGCAACGATATCATAGGGATTGAGACGATATTTATCCAAAAGCAGGAAATAGATGTGACAGAGCAGCTTGAGCCGTTGCAGTGAAAAATCTTCCCTGATCTCGTCATAGTCGAACAACCAGGACACTTTTTCCCAGGACATGGCCAAAAGCGTGTCCGGAGTTAGCTGATGCCTGGCCAAAAACTTGTTCACCGCTTTCTGCTGAGCCAGCATCCTCTGGTCCGGTGTGCTGATATAGCGCTGCACGTCTTCGGGAATGATGCCCTGCAGGTGGTTCGGGTCCAGGTCGGTCCAGAATACCAATATCTGCTTGACCAGATGGATGTGGGAGTTATTGCTTTCGGCGTGCACGTGCTTTCGCAGAAAGTGGATCAGTCTGTCCTCGCGCTTGCTCATCTCATCTATTTCAGTCGATATATCGCGAATATCCCCTTCCGCACCGATCTCGCTGAAGAAGACTGGAAACAGTCTCAGCAGGTGTTTTATCTGCACATAGAGGGGTTTGATATCAGCATTGAGAAAAGCGGAAATGTCTTTCTGGAAAAGGTCGGTATCGGAGATAAAGACGCCTTTCTGGGTCAGATTGATGATGAGCGCGGAAAGCAAATCCTTTCCCAGCAGGGGATCGATCTTGATGAGGTCAAGCCAGATCCGGATGTTCTTGACGTGATTCTTATCGACTGCCAGTTCCCAGTCCCGGTTGATTCTGATCTCGCCCGGCGGCACAAATCCAAGCTCGATGACCTTGCTGATCACACGCTTGCTCAGAACCTCGTCTGAGGAACTGATAAGCGCTTTGCCGATCGTGTGGACACAGTCCAAAACTATGCTGCAATGGCTTTTGTAAAACTCCGCCAGGGTGGCAAAGAGCGATTCCAGCAGTATCATGATCTCTTTACTGCTGAGGGATTCCTTCATGCTGGAAAGCACTCGGTTCAGGTCCCACAGCAGGTGGTCGCTGAGGTCTTCCATGGTCGGCAGGCCCAGCAGGTAAAAGATATAGTGGATCTTTTCCTGAATGCTGTCAAAATCCACTATCGCATCGCGCATGAGAGCGGCGATCTCGTTGAAGGCGGGAATCTGATTCAGTTCTTCCGGGCGGGTGATCTGTTCCAACTGCTTCAGATTCCTGTCAAAAAAAGCTTTTCCGATCTTTGACTTCAGCTTTTTGGCGTCAACGCTCAGGGCAGGTTTATGACTGTCCAGCCAATGATCAACAGAAGTTGTTTTTTTCCACATCAGCAGATTGTTTTGCAGCACCTGCTTCAGGAACAGGAAGGGCTCCTCCTTGTCCTGCAGGCGGCCCGCCAGCTTGAAGACCGCTTTACGGAACAGGCCAGACACCGGATAGAACAGCTCCGGTCGGTTAGCATACCAGGCCTTCAGGATATCCAGACAGCGGGTCAGAATGACATCCGGTGCTTCTTCAAATCCGCTGAGTGCTCCCGTGAAATCGAGATATTCCTGCAAAACCCTGTCCTGCTGCTTGAATTGATCGATCTTCTCTTCCAGGTTGACAAAGATGTCCAGGATCAGGTTGAGCGCTTTGATATTTTCCGGAAGCCTGACGTAGAGCCACAGATCGCCCAGCACGCTCTGGCGCATCAGGTTCAGCACTGCATCGAGATTGGCATAAGGGTGATACATCTCGTCCAGAAACTGTTTGGTGCGCTGTTGGATGCCGAAATACTCCCTGCTGCAGGAAAGCAGCCATTGCCCTTCTTCCGGGATGATGATCTGCGGCACCCAGGTGACGGCCAGATTGTCTTTCAGAGCTTTGGATTTCAGTTCTTCCAATTTATCCCCAGTGACTTTTTTTCATGATTATGGCGAACTGGACTGGATCTGCTCCCCCTGAGCCATTATTCAGTCGCAGTTCAACTATTTCAGTTTAAAAACAATGGTAATCTTGTCAAGCTGCAATTGGTAAGTGTTATAAAAGGGAACTTATTTTAACTTCACACCCATGCACTCAAGCAGGGAAACCGCTTCCGGCAAAGAAAACCTGGCGCCCTTGATCTTGTTGGTGAGAGGATTGATCAGGTAGCCCTGTGACTGGGAAAAGTCAGCTTTGGTCAGGTTGGTGTCGTGAAAGGTAACGCTGCGCAGGATGCTGTGAGCGAAATTGCTCTCGGAAAGGTCGCAGCCCACAAAGTCCGTTTCACTGATCTCGCAATTGGTAAAAGAGGTCTTCTTCAGATCCATGAAGTTGAAGTTGCAGCTTCGGATCAGGCAGTCCGCAAAGCTGATCACCAGTCCCAGGTCGCTGCATTTGGTGAAATCCACTCCCTGCAGTTTGCAGCTTTTGAAGCTCACCCCCTGCAGCTTTGCCCCTTCAAAAGAGGTCAGGGACAGGTTGCAGTCCTCAATCACACAGGAATCCAGAATTCCATCAAAATGCAGATCAGATAAGTCACACGCTTTGAATGTGCATTCCGTAAAATCCTGACCTGACAATGCGACATCAGTTATATCCGTAAATGTATGTCTGTAGTATTCTTTCTGTTCCTGCATATGATCCAAACCGCCTGTCTTTATGATACTAAAATCATTTGTGGTAGACCGTCTCAATTGTCAAACAAACCGATATTTCCCGATAGCCTTGATGCTTTAAGTCCGAATTGCCCATTAACACTATATACCCCACCAAGCCGGGATGGGGCAAGATGAACTCCGGAAAGCACTCTGTCCGGGATTGCCAATCCCGACTCATACAGATTGCCAATCTGTGTTACGACACACTTTTTCACTTTTTCCACATATTTGGAGTTCAAAGCCGGCGAATTATTGAAATGGCATCATACCCCCGGGGCTTTGGACTTCAATGAGTTTGCATCCCGTTTCTGAAGCCTGGTTTGAAGTCCAAACGCTTGAACAAAGATAACCCCTGACAGCAACGCTGCGTTTGAACTCCAAACACACTTTTCAACTCTTTCACTCTTTCACTTTTCCACTTATCCCGATCACTTGTTCAGGACGGGTCTTCCTTAATGTCAAAAGCATATCATCTGTATATCAAATGTATATCAAATGTATAGTAAATGTATT
>CAZWJK010000058.1:0-3814 GCA_964634035.1 uncultured Candidatus Cloacimonadota bacterium
ATGATGCAGCAGTTGACAAAATTGACAGGTGGAAAAGTATAGCGCACAAAGAGGATATCTTTTTGATAAATAAAGGGAATATGAGAAAATACATAGTATCCATAGTGGGGCGGCCCAATGTGGGGAAATCCACATTATTCAACCGGCTGTGCCGGAAACGCAGTGCCATAGTGGATTTTGAGCCCGGCGTGACGCGTGACAGAAAGTATGAAGACGTGGACTGGAACGGCAAGGTCTTCAAGATCGTGGACACGGGCGGCATTGTCTTTGACAGCAGGGAAAGCATCGATAAGATGATCAAACATCAGGCCTTGCTGGCAATAGAAGAAAGCGACCTCATCCTCTTTATGGTGGATGCCAAGACCGGCACCACTGACGTTGACATGCAGATCGCCAGGATCCTTTACCCGCACAGGGATAAGGTGATGCTGGTGGCCAATAAGACCGATAACGAGAAAGACGAGTTTGAACTGTATGACTTTTTGCAGCTTGGCTTTGGGGACGCGCTTCCCATTGCTGCAGGCGGCGGACGCAATATCGGGCAGTTTTTGGATGAAGTCCTCAACCTGATCCCTGAAACGGCAGACGATGTTGAGGAAGAAGGCGATAAGATTACCAGAATCGCTGTCGTGGGTCGTCCGAATGTGGGAAAATCATCTTTGATCAACCGGCTTATCGGCAAAGATAAAATGATCGTAACGGAGGTGGCAGGCACTACGCGTGATACGATCGACACCCATTTCCGTTATGATAATAAGGATTACATCCTGGTCGACACAGCAGGAATCAGACGCAAGACCAGAGTCAATTACGGCGTGGAATATTTCAGCGTGATGCGTGCCATTGACGCCATTGACAGGGCTGACATCGTGATCGTGGTTCTGGCTGCGGATGAAAAAGTGGCGGATCAGGACCTGAAGATCGCCGCCTACGCCAAACGCAAGATGAAAGAGATCATCATTGCTTACAACAAGTGGGATCTGCCTGCCAAGGACAATTCCACGACCGGGAAATTCATCTCGGAACTGCATCGTGAAATGCCTTTTCTGCAATATGCGCCTGTGCTGTTCATCTCTGCTAAAACCGGACAGAGGATCTCCAAGGTTATGGAAACGGTTAAGCTGGTGGAGGAAGAGAGCAATAAACGCATCGGAACCAGCGATTTGAATAAATTCATGGAAAGTGTGGTGGAGCACCGTCCTCCCACTCATCCTTCCGGAAAGCATGTCCGCATCTATTACATTACCCAGGCAGCGGTGAATCCGCCCACCTTCGTCTTCTTCTGCAACCAGCCGTCCCTGATCACTGAGAATTATAGAAAGTACATTCACAATCAGTTGCGGGAGATGTTTTCCTTTACGGGAGCGAGTCTGCGGCTGATCTTCAAGGGCAGGGACAAAGCAGAACAATGAAAGATGAAAAATAAATAGAGCAGGGAGAGTTTATGTCGCAGTTATTTCCTTATCTGAGTCTGGTGATTGCCTATCTGCTGGGCAGCCTTCCCACCAGTTACCTGATCGGCAGGATCTTTTTCGGTGCTGATATCCGGGCCATGGGAAGCGGCAATACAGGCGCCACCAATGCGCTCAGGACCTTTGGTCCCAAGGTTGGTGCAATTGTCCTCATCATCGATGTTCTCAAGGGTGTGGCTGCCATTCTGATCGCCAGATACCTGATGCGTCAGACGTCCATGGGTTATGGCTTCAACCTGATCGAAAGCCTGAGCGGGCTGTTTGTCATCATCGGCCATGTGTATAGCGTCTGGCTCAGATTCAAAGGCGGCAAAGGCGTTGCCACTGCGGCAGGAGTCTTTTTTACACTAATGCCTCTGCCGGTGATCTTCTGTCTGATCCTGTTTAGCTACATCGTCTATACCACAAAGTACGTCTCTCTGGGTTCAGTGCTGGCAGCGGGATCATTACTGATAATCGAACTGGGTTCTCAGCTCATTATGAAATTTCACAATCTGCCCAGACTTTTTCTGGTTCTGATCATAGCAGCACTGATCATCTACAGACATGTAAGCAACATCAAACGTCTGCTTAACGGCAGCGAGAACAAGATTAATTTCAGAGAAAAGCAGGTACAAGAAAACCAATAATGTGTGGAATCATAGGCATTTTTGGAAAAGCCAACGTTGCTCCCATAGCGGCGTTGGGCATGTTTGCAGAGCAGCACAGAGGTCAGGAAAGCTGCGGCATGGCAGTTTCAGACGGCAAGGTAATCCGTCTGCGCAAGAAGATGGGTCTGGTCAAGGAAGTCTTTACTGATGAAGCTTTAAAGGAACTTCCAGGCAGTCTGGCCATAGGGCACGTGCGCTATCCAACCAAGGGCAGCGCCACGGAATTCAATTCCCAGCCGCATCTGGTGGAAACATTGTCCGGACCGAGCTTTGCACTTGCCAGCAACGGGGATATCGTCAACTATAAAGAGGTCCGCTCTTATCTGGAAGAGCATCAAGTCTATTTCAACAGCGATAATGACGGCGAACTGCTGGTCAAATTCATCGCATACAAAGTTGACAGGGAAGGTTTTGACATACCCAGAGCCATCAAGGAAATGATGAAACAGGTCAAAGGCGCTTTTTCCACGGTACTTATCACAAGAGAAGAGCTATATATGTTCCGCGATCCATATTCCATTCGTCCCATGGTCTGGGGCAAAATGGAAAGCGGAGCTGTTGTAGTTGCGTCAGAAAGCTGTGCGCTGGATACCTTGAATGTGGCAGAACGCAAAGAAGTTCCTTCCGCCGGTATAATCTGTGTCAATAAAGACGGGATCAGTATCTTTGAAAACGGGATCCACAATTACCGTGTAACGGAAAACCAATGTCATTGCATCTTTGAACAGATCTATTTTTCGCGTCCGGACAGCCATCACTTTGACGAAAATGTATTCGAGGTCAGAGAAAAGATTGGTGCAGCCTTAGCTGAGCAGGATGAGGATCTTCAGGTCGATTATGTGGTTCCCGTACCGGATTCGTCCAACTTCATCGGGATCGGATATGCCAGGCGCAAGAACATCCCTCTGTCCTGGGGTCTGATCCGTAATCACTATGTCGGCAGGACTTTTATCAAGCCTCAGCAAACCATCCGCGATGAAAGCGTACGCCAGAAATTCAACGTTCTACCCAACTTTTTCCAGGGCAAGAAAATCGTGCTTGTTGACGATTCGATCGTGCGCGGGACGACCATTGGCAAGATCGTTAATCTGATCAGACAGGCGGGCGCTACGGAAGTACATCTCAGGGTCGGGTCCCCCCAGGTGAAGTATTCCTGCTACTACGGGATTGACACCCCAACCCGCGAGGAACTGATAGCCAATCAGCTCTCTCTTGACGGGATCAGGGAGAAGATCAATGTGAACTCCCTCAAACATCTGCCGATAGAAGCTCTCAGGCAGTGCGTGGATGCTCCGCAGGACTATTGTTATGCCTGCTTCAACGGCGATTATCCCATCAGTATTGGTGAGTTATGAAAGAGCTTGACCGCATTCTGAAAGGCTTCAAAGCCAGAAAGATCCTGGTTCTGGGCGATATAATGCTCGATCACTACATCTGGGGTAAAGTGGACAGGATCTCACCCGAAGCTCCTGTTCCAGTTCTGGATGTGCAGAAAGAAGAATACAGGCTGGGCGGCGCTGCTAATGTGGCGCTGAATCTGAAAGCTCTGGGTGCGCAGGTAATACTGTGCGGAGTTATCGGAAAAGATGATTCTGGAGCCCAGATCAGGCAGATGCTTGAGGTGCAGGGAATTGACGCTTCGGCTTTGGTGGTTGAAAAGAACCGTCCCACAACTTGTAAAACCAGGATCGG
>CAZWJK010000058.1:3914-4975 GCA_964634035.1 uncultured Candidatus Cloacimonadota bacterium
GAAATGCAGACCAATCTGGGTGTTGTCTTTGAATCTGAGGCAGAATTCAGCCGACAGGCACAATTGCTACATAAAAAGCTTAACTGCAAATACCTGGTAGTAACGCGCGGTGAAAAAGGTTTGTTTATTTATTCCGGTGGAAAATCGGCACAGAAAGTTCCCACCTTTGCCCGTGAAGTTTTTGATGTATCGGGAGCGGGAGACACCGTGATCAGCGCTCTGACCTTGGCTCTGTGCCAGGGTTGCGACATTCAGACCGCTGCCGTGATCGCCAACCACGCTGCCGGAGTCGTGTGTGGGAAAGCCGGAACTGCCACTGCCTCCATAACCGAAATCAGGCAATCATATCATGAGCATAAACAAGATCATTGACTGGCAGGAGATCCCTGTCATCAAGGCTTTAGAACAATCGATCGTGTTCACCAACGGCTGCTTTGACATCATCCATGCCGGGCATGTGCAATATCTTGAGCAGGCAAAGCAACTGGGAGACATTCTGGTGGTTGGTTTGAACAGCGATGAGTCTGTCAAAAGGCTGAAGGGCAGTTCCAGACCCATTAATTCTGAAGGAAACCGCGCCCTCGTTCTGGCTGCTCTGCAGAGCGTTGACTATGTCATCATCTTCGAGGAAGACACTCCCTATGAACTGATCGAGGCAATCCAGCCGGACGTTTTGGTCAAAGGCGGAGACTGGAAGGAAGCTGACATTGTCGGTTCTGACATTGTCAAAGCCAAAGGCGGCAAAGTCATCAGTCTGCCTTTTCGGGAAGGGCTTTCCACCACTAACATCATTGATAAACTGAAGCAGGTTTGATGTCTCAGGGACAAGTAACAGATCTCGGAACAGTTATAGCTGTAGACGGCAGTCAAATCACTGTAGAGATCTGTAAAAGCGGCGGATGTAAGTCCTGCGGTTTGAAAGGCCTCTGTGGCAGCGGAAAAAGCTCCCTGATCCTGAAGTTCACTACTGATGATACCTATCGGATCGGAGATAAAGTAATAGTCAGTGTTGAGCCTGGAGTTCGTATTTTATCGTCGCTGCTTGTCTTCGTTTTCCCGAT
>CAZWJK010000058.1:5075-12114 GCA_964634035.1 uncultured Candidatus Cloacimonadota bacterium
CAGAGATTCATTGTTTCTCTGCATCTGACCACTAATGCAGAGCACGATAAGGACATACATAAGCTGGAAGACACGGTGGACTACACCAAGGTCTATGCTTTGCTGAAAAGCATCATGGAGAGCGATCAGTTTCAGCTGCTGGAATCAGTCGCCAATGCCATTCTGGATAAAGTGTTGGAGGACTTTTCTCTGGTGACTGAGGCGGAAGTCTTTATCCAAAAGCCTTCCGTAGCCATCCAGGGCAGTCTGAAATCAGTCGAACTGGTAATGTCGAGGAAGCGTCAATGAAAGCCTGGCTTTGTCTCGGTTCCAATCAGGAAAAGCCCTTTCTGCAGTTGGAGAAAGCCGTCAGTTATCTGAAAGAGAAGTGCTACATCACAGTCTTGAAGGAAGGCAGAGCTCTTCAAACCAAGCCTTTTGGCTACACTGACCAGCCCGATTTTGTCAATCAGTTGCTGCAGATTGAGACTCCTCTCAGCGCTGATGAACTGCTGGTCTTCCTCAAAAAAGCTGAGCTCGAACTGGGCAGGTTTCCCACGTTCAAATGGGGTCCCCGCACCATCGATCTCGATATCTTGCTTTATGAAAATGAAGTTATTAACAAGGATGATCTAATCATTCCTCATCCCGGCATTGCGGAAAGGGAATACCTGTTGCAGCTTCTGATGGATGAGATTCCTGACTATGTCCATCCTGTGCTGCAGAAAACTATCCGTGAACTGCACGTAAATTTGAACAAGGAGAAAGCATAACCATGTCAGCCATTGCTGCGATAATTCTGGCTGCCGGAAAAGGCACCCGTATGAAATCAGACCGTGCCAAGGTCGTTTTTGAACTGGCAGGCAAAACCCTGATCCAGAGAGTTGTTGAGACTACCATCAAACTCAATTGCGCCAGGATCTGTGTCGTGGTGGGACACCGTAAAGACACTGTCATTGCCGCTCTGGATGAATATGAAGATCTGGTTTTCGCTGATCAGGATGAGCAACTGGGCACCGGCCATGCCGTAATGATAGCTGAAGAGCAGTTCAAAGGCTATGATGGCGATATTCTTATTCTGGCTGGTGATGTTCCGTTGCTCAAAGCTGAGACTCTGGACAAACTGCATCGGCATCATCAGAGCACAAATGCAGCCTGCACGGTTCTGACTGCGGTTTTGGACGATGCCGGCAGGTATGGCAGAATCATTCGCGATTCTCAGTCTCAGGTCATCGGAATTGTCGAATACAAGGACGCCACAGAGGAGCAGAAACGGATTCAGGAATTCAATACCGGAATCTGGTGTTTCAAAGCTTCAGCTTTGTTTGACGCCATCCACAAGATCGACAACAACAATGCCCAAAAAGAATATTACCTGACCGATACATTGTCAGTGCTTGTCGGGCAGGGCCAGAAAGTGGAAGCAGTGATTCTGGATGATCTGGCTCAGGCCAGCGGTATCAATTCCCAGGAGCAATTGGCTGATCTGGAAAAGGTCTATCTGGACCAGATCAAGACACATTGGCTCAATAACGGCGTAATGATCCACAATCCTGACACCGTTTACATCGGCGAGGATGTCGAAATCGAGCCGGATGTCACGATCGAAGCTCATACCATCATCAAGGGAAAATGCTACCTGGAATACGGCTGCCATATCGGCCCGCACTGTTATCTGGAGCATTCTGACATCGGTAAGGAGACCATTCTGCAGGGCTACAACATCATCATCAATGCCAATGCCCACGAAGCTGAGATCATTCCCTGGGGCGAAAAGATCCTGGAAGAAACCTTCGTTCAGGAGTAATCTCTGATGTCAAAGAAATATCTCTATTCTCCCTGGAGGCTTGATTACATCCTTTCCGGCAATTGTGACGGCTGCATTTTATGCTGTAAGCCGGATGCCGCCGACGATGATAAAAACCTGATACCATACCGCAGCAAACACTGTTTTGTCATGCTGAATTTATATCCCTATAACAATGGTCACGTCATGGTTGTGCCTTACAAACATGTCCCAACTCTTTCACAACTGCCGAAAGCTGTTTTGAACGACCTTTTTGCCACTGTGCAATTGACGGAATCAGTACTCAACCGGGTCTATAAATGCGAAGGTATCAATATCGGAATCAACATCGGCAAAGCAGCCGGCGCCGGAATCGATGAGCATGTGCACGTTCACCTGGTGCCGCGCTGGAGCGGGGACTGCAATTTCATGACCGTGGTCGGCGGTAAAAGAGTCATTCCTGAGTCCTTTGAAGCTGCCTGCAAAAAACTTAAAACAGCGTTTCAAAACGAGACCAAGAAAAAATCCTGAAAACCATGACTAACTATCATTATTCCAATTATATACGCAAATCGGCCCAAAACTCCTTCCTGCTTGGCTCTTGCTTGAACTGTATGCCCTTTGCAAACCATGCGATTACCTTGACTCCTCTGGCTTGTCTCCTGTGCTTAGGGTGTGGTGGTCAGAGAGAGGGAGTGATGAGGTTTGACAGAATCAAGGGGTCAAAATAAATGTCACAAACTGCCAAGATAATACTGGGTGTGGTGATCGGCGTCATTTTGATCGGTGCCGGAGGAATTCTATGGTACAGATTTTCCGACGCAGGTAAACGCGGTCATGAGCAAGCAGAGGACGCTCTTCCCGCCATCAGGATCATACTCACAAACGGGTGCGGATTTGAAAACCTGGCGCGGGAATTTTCCATGTGGCTGAAAGACAAAAATGTGGATATCGTTGCGATGGGCAACACCCCGAAACCCATCTATGATAAAACGATCATAGTTGTCCGTAAGGGTGATATGGAGGACATGAAACGCTTGCAGAGGATGACCGGCATCGAGAGATACACCATGGCGCTGAATGAAACCGCCCTGGCTGATTTTGAGATCATTATCGGCAAGGATTATGAGCAATATACAAAAAGATAAAGATTATAGATTGGAGCAAAATGACTGAACTCAAAGACAAAGTGAAGATGGTGGTGGAATGGCTGGTGGAAAAAAAGGCTGAAAACATCTCCACCTACGATTTCACGGACAAAGGTTTTTTCACTGATGTGGTGATCATCTGTGAAGGCCAGGCTGATCTGCATGTCAGAGCCATCGGCAACTATATTCTGGAAAAGGTGAAGGAAAATCACTTTTCACTACTCAGCAAAGAAGGCATTGAATATTCCCATTGGGTACTGGTGGACCTTGGCGAGATCATTATCCACATCTTTCTGCCGGAGACGAGACAGTATTACAAAATTGATGAATTCATCACTACCTATCTGAACAAGCTGGAAAAAATTGAGAAATGATATGATCAGACAATTTATCTATGAACAGGTTCTGGAAGCGCTGGACAAGCTAAAGCTGTCCCATGACAAAGAATTTATCATCGAGATCCCCAATAATCCAGAGTTCGGAGATTTTTCCACCAACGCTGCCATGATCCTGGCCAGGGAAAATAAAACCGCACCCAAGAAACTGGCGGAAAAACTGGTGGCGGAACTCAAGAAATCCAAGAGTTTCAAAAAGGTGGAAATTGCGGGTCCCGGCTTCATCAACTTTGTGATTGCTCCCCTGCAGTATCATGAACTGCTGTGGAAGATCCATATCTCTGGCGAAGAATTCGGAAATTCTGACCATGGTCAAATGGAAAGAGTGATGCTGGAATTTGTCAGTGCCAATCCCACCGGCCCGCTCAATATCGTCAGTGCCCGCGCAGCCGCTTTTGGAGACACTTTATACCGCGTGATGAAAAAGGTCGGATACGATCCCGTGCGCGAATTTTACATTAATGACGCTGGTAATCAGGTCGATATTCTCGCTGAATCGGTGGAACTCAGATTGCGCGAACTGCACGGCGAGAAAATGGATGAGTTTCCCTATGAAGCCTACCACGGTGAATATGTCAAACACCTTGCCCAGAAGCTGAATTCAGTGGAAGGCGTACGCGTTTTTATGATGCCCGAAAAAGAAAGAATGGAACACCTGAAGGAGTTTGCCTTAAACGAAATTCACGCCATGCAGCAGAACAGCCTGGAAAAATTCGGCGTCACCTTTGACAGTTGGGTCTCGGAAAAAACCATCCGCATGGAAGGTGTGGTGGAAGAAGTGCTCAGCTATCTGGCGGAAGCGAACTGCACCTATGAAAAAGAGGATGCCATCTGGTTCTGCTCCACTCAGTTCGGTGACGATAAAGACAGAGTGCTGATGAAATCCGATGGCTCCATCACCTATTTTGTACCCGATCTGGCTTACCACCTGACCAAGCTTCAACGTGGATTTACCAAACTTATTGACGTGTTCGGGCCTGACCATCACGGTTATGTTCCACGTCTGAAAGCAGCTTTCAAGGCTCTCAAATACGATGAGAACATGCTGGAAGTCATCTTTCTGCAGCAGGTCAATCTGTTTGAAAGCGGCGAACGCATCAAGATGAGCAAAAGAGCCGGTAAAATCGTCACTATGGATGACCTGCTGAGCGTGGTCAGCAAAGATGCTGTCAGGTATTTCTTCATTGCCAGAAAAGCCAATGCCCATCTTAACTTTGACCTCGATCTGGCTCTCAAGAAAAATAATGAAAATCCTGTCTATTACTGCCAGTATGCGCATGCCAGAATTCACAGCATCCTGAAAAAAGCGAAAAAGGACAAGGTCCTGCCCAAATCCTGGAAAAAAGAATATATCTCCAAACTGACCAAAGCTGAAGAACTGGCTCTGATCAAAAAGATGACGGAATTTCCGGAACTGCTGATCAGCATTGCCGAACAGCGTGAACCCCACCGGCTCACCGTTTTTGTCGAGGAACTGGCTGGACAGTTCCATCGCTATTATACAAAATATCAGATCGTCAGTGAAAAACACAAGGATCTCTCACAAGCCAGACTGATGCTGATCGAAAATGTTAAAAACGTTCTGGCGCTCTGTTTTGACCTGATGGGAATCAGCGCTCCGGAAAAGATGTGATGGCTTTTTGCTTCCGCAGAATGAGGGAAGAAGACCTTGACGCTGTATATAAGATTGAGACAGATACATTCAGCAATCCCTGGCTAAGGGAGTTTTTTGAGATTGAACTGCAGCACGATAGTTTTGTGGTTGAAAAGGACGGAGACATTGCCGGTTATATCTGTGCCATGCAGGTTCTGGACGAATGTACAGTGACCAATGTCGCGATAAGGTCTGATCTGCGCAGACAGGGAATGGCAGAATATATGATGAGAAGCCTGGAACGGATGATGGATGAGCGGAATATTCGCTACTATTACCTGGAAGTGCGAGCTTCCAACTCTGCAGCAAAAGCTCTCTATCATAAACTCGGATACAAAGAAGTGGGAATCAGAAAAGATTACTACCACCATCCGACCGAAGACGCCATCGTCATGAGTCTGAACAAAAGTGGAGCTAAAAAAACTGATGAGAGATTTTGATTTTCTGGTCATCGGCAGTGGAATTGCCGGGCTGGTCTATGCGCTGCAAAGCTCTCAGCACGGCTCTGTAGCTGTCATTACAAAAAAGAAACTGAATGACTGCAACACAGACTATGCCCAGGGTGGGATTGCAGCGGTTCTGGACTCTCACGATTCATTTGAAGAACATATTCAGGACACCTACATAGCCGGTGCCGAACTTGGCAAAAAAGAAGTCATCCGGCAGATCATAAATGAAGGACCTGCCCTGATCAAGTATCTTATCGACCTGGGGACTGATTTTACCAGAAGGGATGAAAATTATGACCGCAGCCTGGAAAATCTGTCCCTGACAAGAGAAGGCGGCCATTCGCGCAACCGCGTGGCTTATGCCGCAGATTCCACCGGGCACCAGATCATGGAAGCCCTGATCAGCAATTGCAGAAATAATCCGCGCATCGAGATCTTTGAAGACCATATGGCTGTTGACCTCATCACCCAGCATCACATTCCTCAGATGGATGGTTTCATTCCTGGCATCACCTGTTGGGGTGCATATGTCCTGAACACTCAAACCAATCAGGTTGAAGTCTTCAGAGCTAAAAAGACAATGCTGGCAACTGGTGGAGCAGCCTGCATCTATGCCCATAATACCAATCCCGACATTGCCACGGGTGACGGAATGGCCATGGCTCGTCTGGCAGGAGCAAGACTGGCCAATATGGAGTTCGTGCAGTTTCATCCGACCGCTTTTTATCAGGCAGACGGGGGTACTTTCCTGATCAGTGAGGCTTTGCGCGGGGAAGGTGCGATCCTGAGACTTCAGGACGGCAGCACTTTCATGGAAAATTATCATCCCTTGAGCAATCTGGCTCCGCGTGACATAGTCTCACAGTCGATAGACACCGAACTGAAAAGAAGAGGTGATAAATATTGCTATCTGGATGCTACCGGTGTTGACCGATCCGTTTTGAAAAAACACTTTCCCTATATAGACCAAATGTGCAGTGAACATGGGATCGACTTTACAACAGCACCCATTCCGGTTGCTCCCGCGGCGCACTATTTCTGCGGCGGGATTCTGTCCACCATAGACGGTATCACTGATATCCGTAATCTGTTTGCAGCCGGAGAAGTTGCTTGTACCGGCCTGCACGGAGCCAATCGACTGGCGTCCAATTCCCTGCTGGAAGCGTTGGTCATTGCTCATCATGCGGGTAATCATCCTTCCAATCTGGATGAAGTGATATTTCCACCCATTCCGGAATGGCGCGATCAGGGCCAGTTCAACGAAAACGAGTGGGTCGTGATCTCTCACAATAGAGAGATCATCGGCACCATCATGCAGGGCTATGTCGGCATCAGAAGATCCCGCAGATTGCTCAAATATGCTCTGTCCAGAATAGAAAATATCTTTAACGAGATCAACAACTTCTATCAGCACAACACAGTGCGTAAAGAAGTTATCGAAACCCGTAACATGGCTGTCATTGCCACAATGGTCATCCGCAGCGCTCTGACCAGAAAAGAAAGCCGGGGTGCACACTTCGTTATAGACCATCCGCACAGGGATGACGCCAAATACAAGATAGACACGATAATATGATGAGAAAATACAAGGGATTTTTCATTACCTTTGAAGGCATCGAAGGTTGCGG
>CAZWJK010000059.1:0-1361 GCA_964634035.1 uncultured Candidatus Cloacimonadota bacterium
CCGGCGTCTCCTCTTCCGGATACTGCGTCCGTTTGCGGTAGATGCTTTCCAGAATGGGGATCATGCAGTCCTTGACCTTGCTGAGGTCGTTCATGGTCAGGGGTGAATCGTCAAACTGCCCTTCCCTGATCAGGCGGAGGATGGTGTCGTTGAGGATCTTTCTGATGTCTTCCGGATTGATGTCGTCCCATGATTTGGCGATCGATTCAACGATGTCCGCTATCATCACCAGCGCCGCTTCCTTGGTTTTGGGGCGCGGTCCGCCGTATTTGTACTGATCGAGGTCGATGGGCATCCGGCTCTTTTCCGCTTTATCAAGAAAATACCTGATGTAGCTGGTGCCGTGGTGCTGCAGGATGATGTCGAGGACGGGAGTCGGAATTTTATACTTTAAGGCGAGGTTGATGCCTTCCTGAACATGGCTCTTGATCCCGGAAGCGCTTTCCGAAGGGGCAAGGCTGTCGTGGATCTCAGCGGATTGGGGATTGTTTTCGGTGAAGAACTGCGGATTTATCACCTTACCGATATCGTGGTAATAGCTGCTGACCCTTGCCAGCAGCGCATCCGCTCCGATCGCTTCAGCGGCCCTTTCCGCCAGATTGCCGACAATCAGACTGTGGTAATAGGTGCCCACCGCTTCCGTCGCCAGTTTCTTGAGCAGGGGGTGGTTGAAGTCCAGGAGTTCCAGAAGCTGCTGTTTGGTGGCGAGGTTCCATTTTTTTTCCAGGTAAGGCACGACAAAGAGCATCAGAATCACAGTCAGAGTCGATGAGATGAAGGCATAGCCCATATTGACGATGAGCACTTTGAGCGGTTCCATCGTGTAGAAGGCGAAGATGACGGTCAGAATTTCCGTGGTCAGCAGCAGATAGAGCCAGATGGAAAAATACTGGTGCTTATCCCTCAATTTGCTAAGGAGCAGAAGCACTCCCGCCGTTGCCAGAACCAGCGCCAGGGGTGAGAAGGTCTCCCAGTTCACAAAGGGGTAGATACTGGCGAAGGAGAGGAAGTTATAGAACATGGCAAAGGGGATGTCGATCAGGATGGCGGCGGTGAGGACGGTCAGGCTGTATGGAATGAGCAAAGTCTGGAGACCGAGGATCTGGTTATTGAGGATGGCGAGGATGGCGTTCAGCGCCAGGCCTGCGATCAGCGGCGAGAAGTGGTAGCGCTTGTCCAGAAGGGAGGCGTAGTAATATCTGTAATAGATGAAAAGCATCAGCCCCAGGAAGAAGAAGTAGAAGAAGAAGCTGACATTGACCGAGAACGATTTCCAGAGGCTGACGTGGTAGGAATCCTCTTCCGTGGCTTTGATCATGGACTGGATCTTGTTGAGGTCGTCGGCGGTGATGCGTGCGTTG
>CAZWJK010000059.1:1461-8841 GCA_964634035.1 uncultured Candidatus Cloacimonadota bacterium
AACGTCATACACGCCTTTGCGGTAGATCCTGTCCAGTTCGGAAAGCAGGAAGTTATAGAGATTGCGGCTGATCCTTTCGTTGGTCAGGGCCAGGGCTGTCTTTCCCGTGATGGCTATGCCTTCCGATCTGAAACGGCTGATCACGTGAGAAGTGTCGGTCTCGCCGTCGCTTTCGATCAGAGGCAGGAACACCTGGTCCAGAGTCTTGACGGCATTGAACTGAACTTCGTCATCGAGCCTGTAAACCGGTTTGAGCCGGCGTGCGATCTCCGCTTTTTCCTGGTCGAGCTGCTCTTTGGTCTTGAGAATGGGAAAATCGAAGGGAGCGATGATGTCCTTCTCCACGATCTGCCCCACCTTCAGATGCTGTTCCGCGTAGAAAGCGCTGCGCGGCATGAAGATGTTATATAAGCCGGTCACCAGAAGAGCCAGTAACAGGCAATAGTAGATATGCCGTTTTTTCATATTGTGCAGTCCGCCATAACTCCCTTATTTGTCAAGCGAATCATAAATCTATACCAAGCTTCCTCATGATATATTCAGTTGGATCAAAGCCAGACATCAGTGGGAGATTGACGGGTTAAATTGCCTAGTATCCGCTTAATATTAAACTACAACTTGATTCTTTTGTTTAAGGGAGATGAATGAAATGATAAATTTACTTGCTTTAAACGGGATGATAGATTTTAAGGGACAGAATGATGATATCAGAGAAGAAATCCATTCAAGTATATTGGGTGGCGGGAATATGATTAACGAGCTTTTAAAGGACAGGAAACTGGTTCTGGCATCGGCTTCGCCCCGGCGCAGGGAGATATTTGAGATGTTGGGGCTGAATCCGCTGATCGTGCCTTCCGACATTCACGAGCCCCTGGACAGCCGTCCTCCCCGCCTGATCGTTAAAAGCCACGCCCAACACAAGGCGGAAAGCGTGAGCAGGCACTTCGACCCGGAAACAGTGATCGTGGCAGCGGACACTTTGGTCTGCCTGGAGGGACGGATCCTTAATAAGCCAACTGACAGGGAGGAAGCCAAACAGTTTCTGCGCCTGCTTTCTGGTCATTCGCACCAGGTCTATACGGGAGTCTGCCTGCTCTTCAGAAACCGCTCTCTTTGCGATTTTGCCAAAAGCAGGGTCAGTTTCAAACAACTTTCCGAGGCTGAGATAAGTTCATATGTCAGGACCAAAGAGCCGCTGGACAAGGCGGGCGCTTACGGCATCCAGGGCTTTGGCAGCCAGTTCGTCAGCGGGATCAGCGGCTGCTATTTCAATGTCATGGGCTTTCCCGTTAACCTGTTTTACAGGATGCTGACCGAGATCATCGAGGACTGAACAATGAAAAAACTCTTTATTAACGCACATTTTCACACCATGCGCAGCGAAGGCGACACAGCCAATGCACTTCTGGTCACGGACGGAATCATAACTGAAGTGATCAGGGGAGCTCTCCCCCACACTCCGGACTGCGAAATCATCGACCTGAAGGGTGCTCACGCCTTTCCCGGCTTCATCGATACGCATACGCACAGCTTCGAAGGCGGACTCTATTCCGACAGCCTTGACCTTTCCCAAACAAAAACGCTGTCCCAGGTGTTGGAACTCATCAATGCCTATTACAACAAAGGCAGAACGGAACAGGCGGAACAACTGGACGCCTTCCGCTTTGATGAGAACGGGATCGACGCCGGACGCTTCCCCTTGGTCCCGGAACTGGACAGGGCGTGTCCCGATATCCCATTGGTCCTGAGACGCATTGACGGGCATTCCAGCGTGGTCAACAGCGCCGCCTGGAAGATGTTTCAATCCGCACATCAAAATGTCAGCTTTGGTAGTTTCACTGATGACTTCGTTCTGAGAGGCAGTCTGAATGACGAACTGGTGCACTGGTTTCACGCCAACTGCCCTCAGCAGAAAATCCTGACCGCTTATGCCAACGCTTCGCGCATCGCGCTTGCCAATGGCATCACGACGGTGCACACGATGGTCGGGGATTCGCAGCAGAGCATTATGCACTATGAATGGCTGAGGGATAATCTGAAAGAGTTTGAGACCGGCTACATCCTCTATCCGCAGAGTTTCAACCTGAAAGCGGCTCTGGACGCAGGCGCAACCAGGATCGGCGGATGCATTCTGGCGGACGGCTCATTGGGTTCATACACGGCAGCGCTCAGGCGTCCTTATCAGAATCAATCCGAGACCACAGGCCTGCTCTACCAGACGGATGAATTCTGGAAAGAATTCATCAAGCAGGCGGCGGAACATGACCTTCAGGTGGCGGTGCACTGCATCGGAGACCGCGCCATCAAGCAGATCAACGCTGCCTATCTGGCTGCGGCAAAACAGGGCAAGGACCTCAGGCACGAACTGATCCACTGTGAACTGACGCCGGACGACCTGGTTCAGGAGATTGGCGCCAGCGGAGCCATCCCCGTGATGCAGCCTGCCTTTGACCTGTATTGGGGCGCAGAGAACGGATTCTATCAAAAGGTTCTGGGCACCGAGCGCAGGAAGCAGATGAACAGGTTCAAAACCTTTACCGAAAAAGGGGTTCCCGTCACCGGCGGTTCGGACTGGTACATCACGGAACTGGACGCTTTGCAAGGCATCAGGGCAGCGGCCGGTCATCACAATCCGGAGGAAAGAATCAGTCCTTTCGAAGCAATAAAAATGTACACGGTCAATGCGGCCTACCTTTCCCATGACGAAAACCGGCTGGGTAAACTGGAAACGGGCTTTGACGCCGACTTCGTTTGCCTGGATAAGAACATATTGGACTTGGGCGGACTGGCTGACGCAATGGTCAAAGCCACATTCAAACAAGGCAGAGAGGTGTTTTCCCAATGAATCTAATGCTCAAATACTCTGACCGGGATATCCTTGCCATAGCTGAAAACGAACACGGGCATCATTCCAAAGCCAATCTGATCGACTACTACAAGCTCTTTTTTCAGTCATATTTCGGACAGGGGCACTTCATCGGAAGCGAATCCGAGACCAAACGGCATCTGGAAAATGAACTGGCGGGTATGAAAGGTTCCTACCTGCCTCTTTTACAGGATATCAGCAACGGGAACGGGCTTTACAGAATAAGTCTGGAAGCTGTCAGGAGCAGTCTGATCTCAAAGGATGAACTGCTGCTGCATTATCTGAACAGCATCTTCATCCGCACCGACTGGGAACAGTGGGCGCAGGTCTGGTCAAAGCTGCTTGATCTGATCTTGGCAAAATATCCGAAATTGAAGGTGGAAACTGACCTTGAGCAATGTTTCGAAGTGATACAAAACAGGGTGATAATGAGCCATTCGGAATGTTTTAGATTGACATACAGCCCGCATTACCGCGTATTGCAGCTATCGGAATCTGACCTGATGAAATACGATGAATTAAGGAAACATCTATGCCAAAAGTGAGAGTGCGCTTTGCACCGAGTCCGACCGGATTTCTGCATATCGGTGGATTGAGAACCGCTCTGTATGACTATCTTTTCGCCAGAAATCAGGGCGGCGAACTCATCCTCAGGATCGAGGACACAGACCAGAACCGAAAAGTGGAAGGCGCTGTCGAAAACCTGATCGAATCCTTTCACAAGCTGGGGATCGACTTTGACGAAGGGCCGCTGATCGGCGGTGAAAAGGGACCTTATGTCCAATCCCAAAGGCTGGAAACTTATCACAAATACGCCAATGAACTGATAGATAAAGGCTTTGCCTATCCCTGTTTCTGCACCTCCGAAACGCTTGACCAAATGAGAAAGGAACTTCAGGAGCAGAAGCTTTTTCCCAAATATGACAGGCGCTGTCTGAAGCTTTCACCGGAAGAGGTTCAGAGCCGCATCCAATCGGGCAAACCATATGTCCTGCGCCTGAAAATGCCGGATGAGAGGACTTTTGTCATCGAAGACGAGATCCGCGGCAGAGTCGAGATAGACACTCACCAGCTCGATGACCAGGTGATCATCAAATCGGACGGTTTTCCCACCTATCATCTTGCGGCGGTGGTGGATGACCACCTGATGGAGATCACTCACATCATCCGCGGTGAGGAATGGCTGTCCAGCACACCCAAGCACATCTATCTTTATGAATGTTTCGGCTGGTCTGCCCCCAAGTGGGTGCATCTGCCGCTCATCCTGAATCCGGACAGAAGCAAGCTCAGCAAAAGAATGAACGACGTCTCCGTGGAGAGCTATCTGCAGAGAGGTTATCTGAAGGAAGCACTGCTCAATTTCGTGGCGCTTCTGGGTTGGCACGGAGCGGATGACAGGGAGCTTTACAGTTTGGAAGAGCTGTGCCGTGAGTTTTCGCTGGACAGAGTCAACAAGGCAGGCGCGGTCTTTGACCTGACCAAGCTGGACTGGATGAATGGTCAATATATCAGAAATCTGCCCCTGGAACAGATAGCGGAGCAATGCAAAGAATATTTCGACAAAGCCGGAATTGACATATCTGATTATGACAAGTACCTGAGAGTGATCAATACGGCGCGCAACTACATCACCGTGTTGCCGGAGATCGTGGCGCAGAGCGAGGTTTATTACAAAAAGATAAAGCTTCAGGGCAAGGAACTGGAAGAAGTGAGAGAAGGCAGTGCCAAACAGGTTTTCGCCTGGTTCGTCCGTCAGTTGGAAGAGCTGAATGAATTTGATAAAGACCGCTTGGGTGAACTGGTCGGACGGGGCATGACAGAGCTCGGGATCAAGGGCAAACAGTATTATCATCCCCTGCGCCTGGCTTTGATCGGGCAGGGCTCAGGTCCCGATATTCCCACTTTGATCGACATCCTGGGGATACAGGAAACTTTGTCCCGTTTCAGGACAGCCCTTGAACTATAAACCACTTAAAAAGAGGTCGCTATGAAATACTACAAAAAACTGATCGGAGAAAAATGCTTTCTCTCCCCCGTAAATTTCGATGAGATCGAAAAATACACAGAATGGGTCAATGACATGGAGACAGGCCTCTATGTCCTCTTTGCCTCCAGCGTCATCGATGTCAACAAAGAAAAAAGCATTCTGGAATACCTGACCAAACACGATACCATCCTGGCAATCGTGGAAAAAGAAACCGGTAAAGCCATCGGGATCTGCGGTCTGCATAACAAGAACGAGATCAACCGCACGGCGAATTTTGGCATCTTTCTGGGCGACAAGAATTACTGGGGTCACGGCATCGGCACGGAAGCGACTTTGCTCATCCTGGACTATGCGTTCAACGTTCTGAACCTAAACAGCGTCTATCTGGAAGTGATCGACTTCAACAAGCGCGCCATCAAGAGCTATGAGAAATGCGGATTCAAATATGTCGGCAAAAAACGCAAGGCGATCTTCATGGCAGGCATTTATCACGACCTTCTAATCTACGATTACCTGGCCTCAGATTTCAAGGAGCTATATATTGGAAAGCTTTATAAGCAAGCCATCAGCCGTGAAACTGACACAAGCAAGATCGATATAGTATAGAATATGTTCAGGGAGATCAAAGGTCAGGACCGCGCCATCCGGCTATTGAACAACGCTCTGGCGCACAACCGCATCGCGCAGGCGTATTTGTTCTACGGTCCGGAAGGAGTGGGAAAATTCACCACAGCGCTCTATTTCGCCATGGCGCTCAACTGCGTTGCCAAGTCGGAAAAGCGTCCTTGTGGAGTCTGCACTTCCTGCCATAAATTCCTTGAGTTCAATCATCCCGATTTGATTTACGTCTTCCCCACTCCCAACATCAAAACGACTGCCGAAGGCGAAATGAAGGACAAATCGATCGCCGAATACAACGCCTACATCGAGAACAGAAAAAAGACACCCTGGGAAAAGTTCTACTTCTCCGGTTCGACCGAGATCCGCAGGGAAAGCATCGATTTGATCCAGAAACGATTGGAGTTTACACAGCGGGAAGGCAACTACCGGGTCTGCATCATCGAAGACGCGGACGAGATGAATTCCAGTACGGCAAATTCGTTCCTCAAAACCCTGGAAGAACCGCCGGAACAAACTGTTTTGATCCTGATCACGACCAGGATGCAATCCCTGCTACCGACCATCATTTCCAGGTGTCAGCTCGTCTTTTTCAAACCGCTTTCCCACAAGGTCATCGAAGAGCTGCTCTCTGCCAAATACCTGATCGACAAACCTACTGCCAAAGCTAATGCCCGCATCTCCAACGGCAATCTGGAACAGGCCATCCGGCTCACCAATGACACCAAACATATCTCCAGAAATCTGATGGTCTCCTTCATCGAAGCTGCACTCAAAAGCGACGACCAGTTCATCCTGAATCTGGTCTCCTCCGCCAAGGAGAAATTCAAGAGCGAACTGATCCATGATGTGCTTGCCCATCTTGCCCTCTGGCAGAACGACATGGCCCTGCTCGCTTCAGGCCGCAAGGACATCACCAATTCCGATCAGCAGGAACTGCTTAACCAATGCCTGGAACGGCTGGGAAACGATGTGGACGGAATAGTGGATTCTCTTTCTTTGATCGATGACTGGCACGGCAAACTGAACGGCAATGTGAATGTCATGCTCATCCTGATCAACCTTTTCAACCATCTTAAATCCCTCTACGGAACAAGGAACTGATGTCTCAACGCAAGCTGGCGCGCAATATCGGAATGATGTCGATTGCCGTTTTCCTGAGCCGGATTTTAGGCTTAGTGAGAGACCAGGTGATGGCATATTTCTTTGGCACGACCTATCTGAATGATGCTTTCAATGTCGCCTACAATCTGCCGAATCTCTTACGCCGGCTGTTTGGCGAGGGAGCGCTGTCAGCGGCTTTCGTTCCGATCTATAACGAAATGGGGATCAAGAAGGGCAGGGAGTATCAGTTCAATTTTGCCATCAACATTCTTTCCATCCTGTCCCTGTTCCTGGCTGCCCTGACCTTTATCGGGATCATGGCTGCCCCTTTGATCGTCCGATTGCTCTATCCCGGGCTTCCGGCTGAAACAACGGTTCTGGCTGTCAAGCTGTCCCGCATCATGTTCCCCTATCTCTTTCTGATCGGGCTTTCATCCACTTTCATTGCCGTGCTCAATTCTCACGATTACTTCTTCATGACCGGCCTGTCTTCCGCTCTGCTCAACATCGGAATGGTTGCCACCATCGTGATCCCCTATTTTGTGAATGACATCAGCGGAGTTGATCTGGTCTTCTGGGCCGGCTGGGGTGTGATCCTGGGCGGAATCCTGCAGACCATCATCAACTTTCCCTATCTCAAAGCGGTCGGCTACACTTTCAAGCTGATTTTCAGATTCAGCGGCGAAGCCCTGACCAGTCTCTGGAAACGCTTCATCCCTGCCATGTTGGGCATCGGGATCAGGGAGATCAATCTGGTGGCGGATGCCTTGATGGCCTCCTTCCTGCCCGTGGGAAGCATCACTGC
>CAZWJK010000059.1:8941-12056 GCA_964634035.1 uncultured Candidatus Cloacimonadota bacterium
GGGCCGGAGTTACTTATATTACCAACCTCAGATCAATCATATGGTCAAAGTTAGCCAAAAGATCTCCGAAAAAATAAAGCTCCTGCCAAACCAGGCCGGCATTTACATCTGGAAGAATAAGCAGGGTGAGATCATCTACGTCGGCAAAGCCAAAAACCTCTCAAACCGGATCAAATCATATCTGGTCGATACTGAAAAAGACATCAAGACCACCCAGCTAGTCAGACACATAGACGACCTCGAATTCATCATCACCAATTCCGAGAATGAAGCTTTCATCCTGGAAGCCGGACTCATCAAACAGCATCGTCCCAAATACAACATCAACCTCAAGGACGACAAGCGCTACCCCTTCATCAAGATCACTTTGAACGAGCCTTTTCCCCGTGTCCTGGTGACCCGGGAGCTGGTCAAGGACGGAGGTAAATACTTCGGCCCCTATACCGACGCTCGCTCCCTGCGCAAGACATTGCGCGTTTTGGAATGGATCTTCCCCCTGCGCAGTTGCAACCGTCAGATCCCGGCTGACAAGGTCGTCTTTACCCGCGCCTGCATCAATTACCAGCTTGGCAAATGCCCAGCCCCCTGCATTGGTAAGATCTCGCAGCATAGCTACAGGATGGTTGTCCGAACGATGACCGATTTTTTTATGGGCAGGTATCAGGAAATAATGGAGCAGTTCAGGGAGAAGATGTTGGCAGCATCAGACAGTGATGAATTTGAGCTGGCTGCCCTCTGGCGCGACAGAATCCTGGAAATGGAAAAGATCCAGAAGCGGCAGAGCGTGTTTTATCCCGACCAGCGCAACGTTGACATCATCGGTTTCTATCAGGAAATGAGCATTGCCTTTGCCGTGGTATTGAAGATGGTCAACGGCAAGATCATCAACCAGGAGACCTATCCCCTCTCCCAGGTTGAGGATACGGATAAATCAGACATTTTAT
Source organism: uncultured Candidatus Cloacimonadota bacterium (assembly GCA_964634035.1). Classification (GTDB taxonomy): domain Bacteria; phylum Cloacimonadota; class Cloacimonadia; order Cloacimonadales; family Cloacimonadaceae; genus UBA5614. The sequence continues at coordinate 9,886 of CAZWJK010000059.1, forward strand.
CAGGTTTTCTGAAGCTTTACTATACCGACCGTGATGAACTGCCCCAAGAGATCCTGCTGCCTCATGAGCCGTCCGAATTCGACGAACTGAATGACTGGCTGAAGCACAGGCTGCTGCTCCCCCAGCGCGGTGAAAAGAGTAAGCTGCTTGCCATGGCCAAGAAAAACGCCTTCCAACTGGTTGAGGAAAAGAAGTTGTTTCACCTCAAAAAAGCCAACCGCACCATCCTGCCCATCCAGGAAATGAAGGAAAAGCTGAACCTGCCAAAACTGCCCCGTAAGATTGTCTGCATGGACATCTCGACCATTCAGGGCAGCGATACGGTTTCCTCCGCCGTCTTCTTTGAAAACGGCAAACCCAAGAAAGCTCTCTACCGCCATTTTATCATCCGCAGCGTCGAGACTCAGAACGATTTTGCCGCCATGGCTGAAACCATGACCCGTTTTCTGGATGAAACAAAAAAGCACCCGGAAATGCAACCCGACCTGATCATCATTGACGGCGGCAAGGGACAGCTCAGTTCCGCCTTGGAAATTGTCAAAGCAGCAGGCAGTGAAATCCCCGTAATCTCGCTTGCAAAAAGGATTGAAGAAGTGTTTATCCCTGAGCTGTCCAATTCCGTGCTGCTGCCCAAATCATCTTCGTCCCTGAGACTGATCACTGCGGTCAGGGATGAAGCGCATCGCTTTGCCGTCAATTTCCACCGGCTCAGACGCTCCAAACGGACTCTGATCAGCGAACTAGAAGACATTGAAGGCGTGGGTGAAAAGACCAAATTTCTGCTGCTTAAGGAATTGGGTTCGGTGGATGCGATCAGAAACGCCACCCTGGAAGAACTGACCGCTGTCAAAGGCGTGGGAGCTTCAACCGCTCAAAAGATCATCGACTATTTTAATCACGGTCAGGAGTCCTGAGCAGTATCCCGTCTTTGTATAGACTCTCCGCCTTACATTCTACTATATCATTTTCTTTCAAATCAATCGACCGGGCGTAAATCCTGATGTAATGGTCAGACAAAGCGCTCGCCCATCCCTTTGATGCCTTTTCCACAATGCCTTTCAGCTTTGTTTGATTGTCGATTAGAGCTAGCTTGTAATCATTCTTGAAAGCATTGCTCAGAGTTGTTAACCGGCCCACTCTCCGTTTAACCGTCTCTCCGTGCACCTGATCAGACATTTCCGCCGCCTGCGTGCCCTTTCTTTTGGAATAGCTGAACACGTGCAGATAAGAGGGCTTCAAACGATTCAGAAAGTCAATTGTCTGCTCATACTCAGCATCCGTTTCACCCGGGAAACCGCTGATCACGTCCAATCCAATGGCGCAATCAGCTTTGGCTGCTCTGAGTTTCTCAATAAGCTTGCTTACTAAGTCAGACTGATACCTGCGCCCCATGCGATGTAAAACCGAGTCCGAGCCAGACTGCAAAGGTATGTGAAAATGCGGACAGACCTTGCCGGATGACTGAATCGAACGAATCAATTCATCAGTCCATAGATCTGGCTCTATAGAACTTATTCTCAATAGATTAAGACCATTCATTTCATCCAATGCTTTAAGCACATCTGAGAGATCTTTGTTCGCTTTTATATCCCGATAAAGACCTAGATTCACACCGCTGAGCACGATCTCTTTATATCCGTTTTGAACCAATAATTCCGCCTGTTTTATGACCATGCCGAAATCAAGGCTGCGGGACGGTCCCCTGCCATAAGGAACTGCGCAATAGGAACAGAAGTAATCGCAGCCGTCCTGGATCTTGAGAAAAGCGCGGGTGTGTTCATGTATTGATTTTATGGGTTTCCAGGGCATTTCATCCGCAATCATGATGTCCTGAAACCGGTAGGAAGCGTTATCCAGCCATTGGCTGACATCGATCTTCGCCTGATTGTCAACCACAAGGTCAATCCCTTCCAAAGCTGATATCTCTTGCGGCTCTTTCTGGGCATAACATCCGGTGACGATTATCTTTACATCGGGATTATGCTCTTTATGCCTGATTGCTTGACGGATGAGGCTTCTGCTTTTAAAGTCCGTGCGACTGGTTACGGTGCAGGTATTGATAATGTATAGGTCTGCCGGTTGATCAAAATCCACGATGGCATATCCCAATTCGGAAAGCTGTTCGATGATGGCTCCGGATTCGACCTGATTGACTTTGCAGCCCAGGGTGG
>CAZWJK010000060.1:0-11990 GCA_964634035.1 uncultured Candidatus Cloacimonadota bacterium
TTTGCATTTATTCCAATTTGGACTAGATTTTGCATTGTATATGCTTAAATAACTGAAGTATTTTTCATAACAAAACATTCAGCCTTTGTTAAGATAGATAGGAGATGTCATGAAAAAGCTAATTTTATTCTGTGCATTTGGTTTCATTTTTATATTAATCCATGCAACCGGGGTAGTAATCAACAAGAACAATGATGTGTTTTCTCCAATCCGGCTGCAAAGCTGTCATTATATTGTGGATATTCAAAATCAGGTTTCTGCAGTAACAGTAATCCAGTCATTTATAAATAACGAAGCCTACAACATCATGCCCAGGTATTACTTTCCTGTTCCCCGGGGTGCAAGTGCCACGCAATTACGCTGGTTTATTCACAATCAATGGCACACGGCAATAATATCGGGTACTTCACAGAATCCTCAGGGAGGTCCATCAGATTTTCCGCTGAATTTTGTTGTCTACATAAGTCTGATGCCTACTGTTTTCGATTTCAACGAGTTGATGCTTCCTAACGATTCACTTAGAGTGGAAATCACCTACGCCCAATTGCTTCCTTATACTTTTGGTAGCGTAAACCAGATTCTTAAGAATGATTATTCTGCAATACAAACATACCCTTTGCAGCTCCAACAATTGGATCTGACACTTACAACAGACAGATTGATAACAGCTTTTAATCTAAACATTCCCGGTGCAACCATAACAAATACAGGAAATTATGCTACAGCTCATGTCCAGATCACAAATGCACCGGCCACTACTAATTATTCACTGATTTATGCATTGCAGCAAACAAGCAATGGCATCCAGGTTATTAGCACGCAGAAAGATTCAATTCCGGATGGTTTTGGTCAGGGATTTTTCTTCATGATGTTTGAACCTTCAAATGCTGTAGTTTCAGATTCTCTTCCCAAGAAAATAACTCTAGTAATTGACCACTCGGGCAGCATGTATTACGAAAATAAGATAGAGCAAGCCAAGAATGCATTTAATTACATCCTGGATCAATTAAACAGTAATGATATGTTTAACGTAGTAACTTTTGACCATTTAGTTGTAAATCTCTGGGCAAATCCACAACCTGTTACACCCGCAAATATTGCTGCAGGACACCAGTTTATTAATGCCATATCGGCTATAGAACCAAACGGTACAAACATATCAGGAGCTCTGAACTTTTCAATCTCACAATATTACTTAGCACCACCCACTTACAATAATGTAATTTTCTTTTTGACTGACGGACAGCCAACGGTCGGGATTCAAGACTCATACCAACTGATTAATAATATTGATAACCTTGTAGCAGGGCTTCAAGCCGAGATTAAGCTTTTCACCTTTGGCATTGGCAGTGACGTTAATTATCAACTCTTATCCATTTTATCTGATCACAATAATGGAACGGCTATCTTTTTGGGTGACTTTGAAATATACTCCACTGTAACTCAGTTTTACAGTATGATGCACTACGCTCCTATGGACAGTGTTGCTCTTAATGTGACCCCATTAAATGGAATCTCAGAAGTTTATCCCATTCCACTACCGAATATTTACAATGGCTCACAAACAATAATAACGGGCCGGTATTCAATTCCTCAATACATCACCTTTAACCTGTCAGGCAATATCAATAGCAATCCTGTAAATTATGAGTATTCAACTAATCTATCAGCCATTACAGATACTTTGTTGCAGTTTGTGCCCAAACTTTGGGCAAGCAAGAAAATTGACCATTTATTAATGGAATACTATACATATCCTTCAAATTCTCCGGAAGCTCTTTTGTTGAAACAGCAGATAATCGATTTGAGCATTGCATATGGTGTTGTTTGCGTTTTTACTAGTTTTACCGGAGATGACACACCAAATGAAGATGAGTTGGATGATATTCCTGCTGCAGAAATAATTCTCATGGGCAATTACCCCAATCCCTTTAATCCTGAAACTACTATCAGGTTTAGAGCTCTCAAAGAATTTAATAACCATGCCTTCATTGAGATTTATAATCTGAAAGGACAACTCGTTAGAAATCTCGCTGTTTGGGTTAATCAAAAGGGAATTTATGAAGTCAGGTGGGATGGCAGGAATAACAATGGTAAAATGGTTTCCAGTGGCACATACTTCTATAAAATAACAATAGGCAATCATATTCTGACAGGAAAGATGCTACTTCTGAAGTAAATTTAACGCCAGGTGCAATCTTTTACTTGCACATGTAATGGTTCTGAAGTCTTTTTTTAACTCGTATTGATTACAGCTTTGTTAATCTGGTATCGTGTTTAGATCAGCACTATGTGGGTAACTGAATTATCTGCTTTACAGCGTGAGCTCAAGATCATGGATATACATAGAGAAATAAATTATTCTCAATGGAAAACCTCTATGAGGTTGAAACGGTGCGATCTCTACCCCGGAATGAATTCCGGGGCTATCAAATGGAAAACCTCAATGAGGTTTCTTTTATGAACTTCTTTGCTTATGCGTCAGGCGGATCTGGTATTTCCTTCTGTGGCTCCAGGCTTTTCTGGTTGATGAGGGTGGAAAAAATGCGCAAGGATAAAGAGCAGGCAGGCTATGATCAGAGGAACTACGAAAATCAGAAAGGTCTGCATGTTGTTGTATGCTCTCCATAAGATGGTCAGGGCTGTTGTCACAGCCAGGAAGATCAATCCGCCCCACAAAGGCCGCTTCCAGGTTAGAATCAGCACAAGAGTAAGGGCTATGGAAGGAATGTTGTGGATCAGGAAACCGGCAAGCTTATGCCAGATGCTTTCATTTCCTTCAAAAGCATCAAGGGAAAACAGGCCTATGAACAGTATCATGATGATCATGACGATCCTGGGTATCCAGATAAACCAATAGAATTTCATTATACCTCCCTTTGGAATTGCTTATTTTATGTTGTTGGCTGCCCGGTGTCTTCTTCTGTGGGGCTCAATTTACGGTGTTTTGACCCCTTGAAGTGAGCCAGAAAAAATAAAAAGCTGACAATTAGCAGAGGAACTCCCAACATCAGGAAAAACCAAATCTTATCCAAAATATGGACATTAAAGAATGCTGCCACCATAAGAAACAAAGCCATAAGGATAAATCCGCCCCAAAAAGGACGTTTCCAGGATATCCAGAGAACCAGTAAAATGAACACTGTCAGCAGATTGTTCATTAGATATGACAATGCCTGGTGCACAAATGAGGACATGCCTTCAAAAGAATCCAGGGTTATAATCATCATGGCAACGGCCAACAGGATAAGCAAGCTGCGCGGGATCCAGATATACCAAGGGAATTTCATTGTAACCTCCTTTGCGGGGTATGTTTATTCAAATACTGTGAACTCAAATCAGGGTCAAGATAAATCGATCTGATTCCCAATTTGCATCTTCAAAACCAGGCAAAATATGACTTTCCTGCGGCTGATCACCTCCGCCCGGGCGCAGGAGGCCAGCAGGAGGCAAGCAGGAGGCCATCAGGTCTGGTCTATGGGTCGGGAGAAAGAATAAACTTGTCAAAAGAAGGGAGTTACGATATAAGGATTAAACTATGATATTCTGTTACAATGGAAGTGATTATGCAGTCGTTTGACAAGCTGGTAGAGATCATCAGCCGGTTGCGGGAGCCGGTTTCCGGTTGTCCCTGGGATCTGAAACAGACGCCCAAAAGCCTGATCCCGAACTTCATCGAAGAGCTGTTCGAGGCGGTGGAAGCCATCGAGGAAGACGATCATGCCGCTCTGAATGAGGAACTGGGCGATCTGATGCTGCACATCGTGTTTCAGTGCCAGATCGCTCGCGAAGAGGGAAAATTCGATGTGGACAGCGTTCTGAACAACATCAACAGCAAACTGGTGCGGCGGCATCCGCATGTGTTTGGCGACACTGATGTCACTGGTGCTGACGCGGTCAAGATGAACTGGGAGCGTCTGAAAAAAGCTGAAAAGAAAGACAGATTATCAGTTCTGGAAGGCATTCCGAGAGCCTTGCCGGGATTGATCTATGCGCAAAGGACACAGGAGAAGGCTGCTTCCGTAGGATTTGACTGGCAGGACCACAAACCCGTTCTGGACAAGCTGGCTGAGGAGATAGAAGAACTCAATCAAGCGCTGGTTCAGGACGATCAGGAACAGATCAGGGAAGAAGTCGGAGACCTGCTTTTCACCATAGTCAACCTGGCGCGCAAGCTGCACATCGATGCAGAATCGGCGGTCAAGGAAACCACGCGCAAATTCACCAAGAGATTTCAATACATAGAAGAACACTACCGCAGTAAAGGAGAAGACATACATGCTGCCAGTCTTGAAGAGCTCGACGCTGTCTGGGAAAAGGCGAAAGAGATTTAACCGCTACCTGGCGCTCAGACTGTATCTGATTTTCGGCATCCTCTTTCTGCTGCTGTTTTTCGGTATCTATACCCATGTCCTGATCCAGAACGCCAAACGCGATGCGCAATATGTGCCGCGCCTGTTTGCCCAATACATCGCCTACACGGATGACTATCTGAAAAAAGCCGAAGTCAATACCCAACTGCTGACGGAAGTGCTGGTCGAATATCTTCAGGCAGCCGGGGAAAACAATTATCAGGAAAGGATGTGGAACTATCTGAATACGACCTTCCTCGCCAAACTCAATATCCCCATCATCATCACCGACGCTGAAAACACTCCCACCAACTGGTATCACATAAGGGTTCCCGACAACCTGACCTTCGATCAGCTCAGCAACTATGAACAGGATTACCTGCGTAAACAGCTTGATGTGATGATCTCGATCCCAATTACCTACAGAAACAAGGTTTTGGGTTATGCGCATTTCCAGAAACCCGTTTCCATGCAGCAGTTCATCAAAAACATAGATTACTCCATCATCATTACCGACAGAAGGAAAACGCCGCTCTACTGGCGCAATGTCGAGATCCCGGAACACAAGGTTTATCGCGATCTCAATCTGGATGAGAGACTGCAGCTTTATCACAGATCTCAGGCCATGATCGAGATCCCCATCACCAATGAAGAGGACAGCCTGGGTTATGCTTATTTCACGCCGTCCGTTTCCCTGGCACGGATTCCCTACCTGGTCTATTTTGAACTGGTGATGATGGTGCTGGTGGTGCTGTTTGGCCTGTATGGACTGATGCTGCTCAGACGCACGGAAAAGGACTCGCTCTGGATCGGCCTGGCTAAGGAAACTGCACATCAGTTCGGAACACCCGTCACTTCGCTGATGGGTTGGGTGGATTATCTGAAGGCGCATCCCAAGGGTTTCAGGTCTGAGGATGAATATTCCCAATTCATCGAATGGATGACGGCTGACCTGGAAAAGCTGAAGACCATTGCCTCACGCTTCGGCAAGGTGGGCTCGACCATCAAGCTGATGCCGCACGACCTGGACGGCATCCTGCAGGAAATTGTTGAATACTTCAAGGACCGTCTTCCGCACCAGAGTTCCAGGATCACCATCAGTTACATCAGCAAGATCAAAAACGTTAAAGTGATGATGGATGCCGACCTGATCAAATGGACCATGGAAAACCTGATCAAGAACTGCATCGACGCCATCGGAAAAAAAGGCGGGAACATCATCATCACTGCTTCCATAAAACAGCCCTGGGTCTTTATTCACGTAATGGACGAGGGCAAAGGCATGCCGCGCTCGCTGTGGAAAAAGATCTTCGAGCCGGGTACCACAACCAAAAACAGGGGCTGGGGATTGGGCCTGAGCCTTGCCAAACGCATCATCGAAGAATATCATCAGGGCAGGATCAAGGTCCTGGCCAGCGCTCCCGGTGAAGGAACCACCATCGAGATCGCCCTGCACGCCACCAGACCCGAAGCATAGGAGGATTCATGCTGACCATAATCTCGTCGGAACGAATGAAAGCACTGGACAACAAAGCAATGACACAGTTCGGCATACCATCCCGCATCCTGATGGAAAATGCCGGAAAAGGCTGTGCCGACCTGCTGATCAAGCTGTTTCCCGAATCCCTGAAACGGGGAGTCGTTGTGCTCTGCGGTTCAGGCAACAACGGCGGAGACGGTTATGTCATTGCACGCTGGCTTGCGATGCATGGCAATCCTGTGTTCATCATCAAAGCCGGTGAAGGCAACTCCAGTCCGGAAACTCTGGCCAATCTGGAGCTTTGTCAGAAACTAGGGGACATAGAATTCCTGGAACCGTCTGATGAAGACTATGAAGAGTTTTCTGAAACGGTGTTTGCTCAGGCAGGAGTCATCATCGATGCGATCTACGGCATTGGTTTTAAAGGCAAATTGCAAAGTGAAATCGCTGATCTGATCAAGGATGTGAACCTCATCCCCGCCATCAAAGTGGCGATCGATATCCCTTCCGGGGTTGATGCTGACACAGGCGCCGCAGAACTGGCCTTTCAGGCCAATCTCACCCTGGCTGTCGATTCTCTCAAATTCGGACACGTGATCGGTAAAGGCAAAGAGTACAGCGGAATTCTGCAGGTCATTCCCATCGGCATTCCTGAAACTTTATGGGAAGAAGACTGTGATGCCTGGCTGATGACGAATGATGCGGCCTGCCTGCCGCTCAGACGGAAGTTCTCGCATAAGGGCGACTATGGCAAAATAGCCGTCTTTGCCGGCTCTCCGGGAATCACAGGCGCCGCTTTCATGGCGTCAAGTGCAGCACTCAGAGCAGGGGCGGGTCTGGTCACCATCTTTTGCCATCCTGACCATATGCATTACTATGACTGCAAACCATATGAGGTTATGGTCAAAGCCGTGCCGGTCAAATCTGACAGGAAAATCAATCTGGATGAACTCAGCGCTATGCTTGAGAATATTGACGTTGTCCTGTTTGGTCCGGGCTGCGGTGTCAATGAATACACCTATCAATTATTGGATTATTTTACCGAGCATTGGAACAAACCTGCCGTCATCGATGCAGACGGGCTCAATACCATGGCACAGCATCGGGAATTACTGCCCAGACTGGCAGGAAAGCCATTTATTCTGACTCCGCACTGGGGTGAATTCTGCCGGCTGGCACAAATCGAAATGCAGGCTCTGGAGCAGGATTGCCGGTCTGAACTGATAAAATTCGCTGACGCAAATGAGCTTAATATCCTGCTGAAAAGCCATACCAGCATCTATTATGACCGGGACATTATGTATATAAATACAAGCGGCAATGACGGCCTTGCCACCGGCGGCAGCGGTGATATCCTGGCGGGTCTGATCGCCGGATTCCTGGCTCAGAATATGGATCTGCCGGAAGCGGCCGGTTCTGCGGCTTTCTATCTGGGTCAGACTGCTGAAAAACTGGCTGAAGGCCAGCATTCTTTTTCCATCACTCCCACCGATATCCTGAACAGCTTGTTTTTGTTTGACACTGAGGATGAATTGGATGAAGATTGACCCCAGGACCTTTGGAATGACTGCACTGCTGCTGATTCTGGTTGTCTTCAGCAGTTGCAGTTCCACTCCTGATAAAACTAAAAACAAAGATGAGGATACTCTCATGCATAAACTGGCAAAAATGAACACGCCCATATTCTGGGCTGAAGGCCATCCGGGAAAACTGGATCGCGAAAACTGGACCATCGAAGTGACGGGGCTGTGTGACAATCCCGCCACGCTGACCTGGCAGGACTTGCAGAAGATGCCAAAATCAATTGCTGATGCGCGCCTCACCAGTGTGACCCGCTGGTCTGTCAAAGGCAACTGGGGCGGAGTGAAGCTTTCCGATCTTCTGGATCATGTCAAAGCCAGGCCCAATGTCAGATACGTTCGCTTCTGGTCAGTTGGAATGGTCTATGACACCTCCATACCCATTGACATTGCCAGAATGGAAAAATCGCTGCTCGCCTGGGAATATGATTCAGAGCTGCTGACAGAGGATTACGGCGGTCCCTTGCGCGCCTTCATCCCCTATCTCTGGGGTTACAAATCAGCCAAGAGTGTGGTTAAAATAGAGCTGCTGGATAGATACATCCCCGGATTCTGGGAACAGCGCGGTTACACTGACGATGCGGAAATCGAAGCAGGGCCCTGCCGTGACATCAATGACGGCGGCAGGCTGAAACAAATCCCCGGCGGCGAAGTAATAGAGTTTTTGGACTAAAAATGCTAATCAACGGAAAAGAGTATCAGAGCGTCTGGATGCAGGATGGCAAAGTTCTGATGATCAATCAGAACAAGCTGCCCTTTGAGTTTGAGGTCATCACCTGCCGCACCTGTGAAGAGGTTGCCGCCGCCATTCAAAACATGACGGTGAGGGGCGCACCCGCTATTGGCGCAGCCGGAGCCTATGGCATGGCGCTTGCCGCTCTGACCTCTGAGAATGAGAATTTCCGCAATCACCTGCGCAAATACAGAGACATCCTGCTGGCTTCCCGGCCTACTGCCATTGACCTCAGCAATGCTGTGCAACTGGTTTATGAGCAAACTGTCAAATGGATCCCCAACCTTGCTCATTCGCGGCTGACAGCGCAGAAAGCAGCGCTTGATTTTGCCAGGGACAGCGCTGAAGACTGCCGCCTGCTTGGCGAGGTCGGACAGGAACTCATCACGGATGGCATGAACATCCTCACCCACTGCAACGCAGGAGCTTTGGCAACAGTCGATTGGGGCACCGCTCTTTCAGTCCTGAGAATGGCTCACCGCAAGGGGAAAAAGTTCTTCGTCTATGTTGACGAGACCCGCCCCAAACTGCAGGGCTCGCGATTGACCGCCTTTGAGCTAAAGCAGGAAGGCATAGACCATGCCATCATTGTGGACAGCGCAGCCGGTTATTTCATGCAGCAGGGCAAGATCGACCTCATCATCACAGGTGCGGACAGGATCTGCCTGAATGGCGACTTTGCCAATAAGATCGGAACATACAGTCTGGCGGTGCTGGCGCAGCAGCACAAGGTTCCCTTTTATGTTGCCGCTCCCAAGTCCACCTTTGACCTCACCTGCATGAACGGAGACGAGATCCCGATCGAGCAGCGCTCTCCTGAAGAGATCACTTATCTCAATGGACAGCTCATCGCCAGCCCTGACAGTCCTGCCCTCAACCCATCTTTTGATGTGACTCCGGCAGAGATCATCAGCGGTTTCATCACTTCCAAGGGCATCTTCAAACCCAAGGAAGCTGCCCATAAGATACAGTTATGAAAAAAATGATATGAAAAAGATGACAAAACCTGCCAAAGCTGACCTGTTGATAACCAATGCCATCATCCTGACCATGAACGGCCGTCATACGATTTATGAGGACGGTGCCATAGCAATCACCGGTAACGAAATCACAGCCATCGGCAAGACTTCTGACCTGGGTAAAAAATACACAGCCAGACAAACCATTGACGCTTCCGGCTGCATTGTCATCCCTGGCCTGATCAATGCCCACACCCATATCCCGATGTCCTATTTCAAAGGTGTGGCAGACGACTTGCCTTTGAATAAGTGGCTGAATGACTATATCTGGCCGCTGGAACAGAAATTTGTTGTTCCCGAAACGACCGAAGCACATGAATTTGTCTACAATGCAACTCTGCATGGTGCTGCGGAACTGATCAAAAACGGTATAACCCTTGCCAACGACATGTATTTCAAGGGTGAGGACATGGCGGAAGCCTTTAATAAAGCGGGAGTTCGCTGCATCATTGGCGAACCCCTGATTGAAGAAGGCAAAGAGGCCAACCTGAGGGATATTGGCAAGCTGGCTCTGGATTTGAAAAACGTGTATATGAATAATCCACTTCTGGATTTTTCCCTGGCTCCACATGCCATATATACCAATAACAGTGAGGTTCTAAAGCGTTGTGCTGAAGTTGCTCAAGAGCAAAATATGCTGGTGCATATGCATATTTCTGAAGCTGATTGGGAAAAGGATGACTGTCTGACAAAACATGGCAAAAAACCAATTGAATATCTGGAAGAACTTGGTTTGCTAAATACCAAAATTATCCTAGCTCACGGCATTCATGTAGATGTAGCTGAAATGGATATTTTAGATAAACATCAAGCCTCCATAGCCATCTGCACTGAAAGCAACCTTAAGCTGGCAAACGGCTTTGCACCGATCAAAATGTTTCTCCAGCATAAAGTTCGTCTCTGTTTTGGTACTGACAGTGTCGCCAGTAACAATAACCTCGACCTTTTATCTGAACTGGATCTGACTGCCAAAGTGCATAAGGCATTGGGGAGAAAAAATCCCAGGTTCTTGCCTGCCAGAAAAATTCTGGATATGGCTACCATCGGAGCAGCTAAAGCTATTCATAAAGACAAAGAAATCGGCTCACTGAAAATTGGGAAAAAAGCAGACATTACCATCCTAAATTGCAACACAGTGGAAGCTCAACCGCTTTATTGTCCTTATTCGCAGGTGATCTATGCCCTGGGCGGAAAGGCAGTCCGCGACGTCATCATCAATGGCAAATTCGTTTTAAAGAACAAGAAACTTACCACTCTGGACGAATCAGAGCTGATCGCCAAAGCTAAAGAATATAAAATCAAAATACTGAAAGAACTGAAAGAACTGAAAAAATGAAATCGATCAAAAACCGCAAAGCGGAACACGACTATTACATCATCCAGTCCCTGGAAGCGGGCATAGTTTTAACGGGCACGGAGATCAAATCCATCCGCGCCGGCAAGGTCAATTTCAAGGACAGCTACGCTAGGATCGAAAACATGGAATGCTGGCTGCTGAACCTGCACATCAGCCCTTGGGAAAAAGCGTCCTTCTTCAACCACGATCCCGAGCGCAAGCGCAAGCTTCTGCTCAACCGCCACGAGATCAAACGCCTCAAAACCAAGGTGGACGAGCAGGGCATGACCCTCATCCCTTTGGAGATCTACATCAACGAAACCGGCAAATGCAAGATCAAACTCGCCCTCGCCAAAGGCAAGCACCACTACGATAAAAGAGAATCGCTCCAGAAAAAAGACCTGGAGCGCGAGAAGGACAGGGAAAACAAATCCTGACCCCTCTCCCAACAAATTTCCAGCAAATTTCCTTTACCCCATGTTGCCAAACTTGCGTCAGCAGATCAAATTGACAAATTGACAAATTTTCGCCTTTACATCGCCGGAACCAAAAACAAGGCTACAGGAGTAGTATAGGGGAGGAAAAGAGATAATTTGTAAATTTGTAAATTTGTATTACTATATCCCTTTCAGATATTGACTTTATGCCACTATTCAAAAAAGGCAATTTGCCGGAAAATTGGAATATTTGTTATGAAAAGAAGAGGCGGCTTTTAGAACGCCTCTTTTAAAATGACTGCTGCTACATCAAAAAAACGGTTCCCCGCCTTATCGACAGAATCAGAGAGATTGACCCTATCCTATCAGACTTGATCGACAAGCACCTCAAAACAGGGCTCAGGTTTGAGTGAATAAGTAAAAAAGGTGTTAATTAATCATTGACATTTTATCTTAAGTTCATCCTAATGGGTTCATAAATAAATTGTATGAAAAAATGATAATTTGAGAGATAGATGGAAAAGATTGGGATCATAGATGCTGACCTATTAGATAATGGAACGAGGCATCCAAATCTAGCTCTAATGAAAATAAGTGGATTTCACAAGTCACAAGGCCACAAAGTATCTTTAATAACAGACGTTAATAATACTCGCTATTTTAATAAGGTATATATATCAAAGGTATTCACATATACAAATTTTCCTGCCATAATTCTAAAAAAAAAGAATGTTGTTTATGGAGGTTCAGGCTTTTACCCAGAGGGAGATGGACCGTTACTTGATAATTGTATTGAGCATCATATGCCCGATTATGAATTGTATGAACCCTATATTAAATCCAAGATTGCCAAGGGAGTGAAAGAATCATATTTCAAAGATTATCGATTGTTTTCTATTGGGTTTTTAACACGTGGGTGTTTTAGACAGTGCGAATTCTGTATTAATAAAAAATACAAAAGAGTGATGCATCACTCACATGTCCAAGAATTCTTAGATAATAAAAGGCAATATATATATCTATGGGACGATAATGTTCTTGGCTATAAAAACT
>CAZWJK010000061.1:0-1247 GCA_964634035.1 uncultured Candidatus Cloacimonadota bacterium
GTGAGGCGCAAATCCTCTTCCGCCATGGCAACCTCATTGGTCTGGATGGGTAGTGGTGCCGAGTCATTCAGAATGTAGAATTTATCTGCCGTTATCTCGATCTTGCCGGTTTTCATATTGGGGTTGGCATTCTGTTCCGAGCGGGCTGTGACGATGCCGCGGACGGCGATCACATATTCGTTGCGGACTTTTTCCGCTTTGGCGAAAGCTTCTTTGTTTTCCGGCGGGATCACCACCTGAATGATGCCTTTCACGTCCCTCACATCGAGGAAGATTAGTCCGCCCAAGTCGCGCCTGCGGTTCACCCAGCCCATGATGGTGACGGTTTCGTTCAATTTAGCTTCGCCCAGTTCTCCGCAATAATGTGTTCTGCTGATCTCAGTCATCAAGTCTAACATATTCTATCCTTAAACTTCACAATAGGTTGACACTTCCCGCAAGCGCCCTTTTTTGACAAGTGGATTTTAATCATAAAAAAAGGCAGGCTCTTCACCTGCCTTGTTAAATCATATCTTGCCGTTGATATACTGACTTATTGTTTGTTCTTATGCATCCAGTCCAGAACCCGCTGGTCGGCTTTGGCGATCTCATCGGCCTTGAGTTCCGCTTTCACCTTATCCCGGGTTTTATTGTATTCATCGGCGTATTGGGGTGGGCAGAGGTGAGCGGCGAGTGAGAGCCAGTAATAGGATTCGAGGTTGTCCATCCGAACGCCGGTACCTTCATAATAGCAGATACCGAGGTTGGACTGCGCCAGGCAGTGACCCTGTTCAGCGGCGAGTCTGAACCATTTTGCTGCTTCTTTGTTATTGGCTGGGATCCCTTCCCCGCCGTAGGACATCACGCCCATTTGGAATTGCGCTTCGGGATAGTTTTGTTTGGCGGCTGCCTGGAACAGGGCAATTGCCTGTTTGTTATCCTGTGCTACGCCTTCACCTTTCAGATAGCAGATGCCGAGGGCGGTTTGGCCTTCGGGAGAGCCCTGGTCGGCTGAAGCTTTGAACCACTTCACAGCTTCATCCGTATTTTTTAGCAGATCAGTGCCGTAATAGTAAGCCTGACCCAGTTTGAACTGCGAATAAGCATCGCCGGAATTGGCCTTTTCGAGCATGACTTTGAGTTGGATCTCCTGATCAGACGTGCGTTCTTCGATAATATGTTCCTCTTCACCCAACGGTTTTTTCACTTCCAAAACCTTATCCTGAGCCCATAGAGAAATGACGGCTAGAATGAGTAAAATGACCAAG
>CAZWJK010000061.1:1347-11924 GCA_964634035.1 uncultured Candidatus Cloacimonadota bacterium
AACCTTATCCTGAGCCCATAGAGAAATGACGGCTAGAATGAGTAAAATGACCAAGAATATGTTCTTCTTCATTGTTCCCCCTTGCTTTTATTGATTTGAGCAACG
The DNA here is from genome assembly GCA_964634035.1 of uncultured Candidatus Cloacimonadota bacterium. Lineage (GTDB taxonomy): Bacteria > Cloacimonadota > Cloacimonadia > Cloacimonadales > Cloacimonadaceae > UBA5614. Next base: position 1,453 of record CAZWJK010000061.1, read on the forward strand.
TTATCACGCTATCCATATCAGCTAATACAATTATAAATAAAAATCCCTGCGGATTATGTCAAGCACAAAGTGTTCGTACGACTCTATCAACAAATACAAGTCGTCGAGTCATTTTTTCTTTATGCTGCATCTATAATACACGATGAATGAGCAAGCCTTGAACGCCGCATTAAGCCATTAACTGGCTTCATCCAAGGTGTAAACCTTGAGCATACCCCGAACAACTTGAATGAAACAAGAATACGGAATATTAGCAATTAAAATTGCCAATAATGACTTTTAGGACTGCTTCAGAGTCTTTTTGGGGCTTTCAGCTTATTTTCTGATCTCCTGCCAGACAGCGTCGATCTTGAGGACATTTTCGCCAATGTTCTGGATCATAGTGCATTTATCCATGTACTCGGCATCAGGATAGATCTTGCGGTTGTTTTTAATTTCGTCGGACAGAAGCTCCACAGAAGATTTGTTGGGACTGGGATACTGGACAAATTCCGCATTAATCTTGCCGTTTTCAGCATCCAGCAGAAAGTCGATGAACTTATAGGCAAGGTCCTTGTGTTCAGCGGATTTGGGAATGACGATGCTGTCGATCCAGAGGGAAGCGCCTTCTTTGGGCATGATAAAATCAATGTCGGGATTGTTCTCCATCGTCTGCAAAGCATCTCCGTTATAGGCTTGGGCCAGCCAGGTGGTGCCGTCCTGGATCTCATTCTTGTAAGAATCGGAATCATACTGTGAGACATTGGCGTCCCAATTCGCCAAAACAGCCTGAGCCGCTTTCATGGCGGTATCGGAGGTGTCATTGGGATTCATCCCGAGATAAATCAGCGCAGCGCCAACCACTTCCCTGGCGTCATCCAGCATAGTGATCTTATTTTTACCTTTGAAAAAGGGGTCGGCAAGAATATTCCAGGATTCTGATTGCATCAAACTGAATGGGACATACTTCTTGTTGTAGATGAGTCCTGTCGTACCCCAGAAATATGGAATGGCAAAAGTGTTGCCGGGATCAAAGCTCTGGGCTTTTGAGAGCAGGGTTTCATCCAGATTCGAATAGTTCTTCAGCCTTGTTTTGTCGATCGGTTCCAAGAGGCCTTTCTGAGCCATGATCTCGACATGGTCGCCGCTGGGAACAACAATGTCATAGGATGACTGGGTGGTCAGGATCTTGGTTAGCATGTTTTCGTTGGAATTGTAGGTATCATAAATGATCTTGCAGTTGTTTTCCTTTTCAAACTGCGCGATCAGACCATCGTCAATGTAGTCTGTCCAGTTAAAGATGTACAGCATGTTCTTCTGCCTGACTCCGCAGGAAAAAAGCAGCAAAACAATACTGAGCAGGATGATCATTCTGTAGATCATGATTCCTCCTTAGTCTGTCATTTTTATCAGTCTGGAATCGGCAATGCCCTTTTCCACCTTGACGGTCTGCAGGACAAGAAAACCGATACTGAAAAAGATAATCAAAGATAAAATCGACCAGCGCTGCGATCCGGTATGGCGCGCAATCTCTCCATATACCAGCGGACCAATAATCGAGGACAGTCTTCCTGTCAATGTATAAAAGCCAAAAAACTCCGCCCGCTTTTCGGAAGGTGTGAGCATGGCAAGCATGGTGCGGCTGTTCGATTGGCTGCTGCCTATAGCTAGCCCAGCCAACAGGCCGACGAAATAATATTCAGTGGCGCTGCGGCAGAAGAACGCCCAAACAACCACCGCGATCCAGATCAGCAAACTGACATCCAAAGTCCTCTTCACGCCCCAACGGTCGGTCAGGTTTCCGAACAGGGCGGATCCTAGTATGGATGAGAACTGCGCCAGAATGAAATAGACGATCATGTTCTGGGTGGTCATGTTGAACCGGGTGATGCCATAGACTGAGGCAAAAACGATCACGGTAGTGATGCCGTCATTGTAGATGAAATAACTGATCAGAAACTTCAGCAGTTCAGGAATGCGGCGGATGTTTTTATATGAAAAGATAATTCTGTGCAAAGCGGTTTTCAGGTAGTTGGTGGGTTTGGAAGGGCGCTTGAACTCCTTCAGCCAAATGAAAGTAAATAAAGAAAACAGAAAGAAAAACAGGGCAATGGCAGGAAAAACGAGGCGCACATTGACTTTGACCAATAGCAAAGAAATTACCAGCGCCACCAGTCCGCCCACATAACCCAGAGCCCAGCCATAACCTGACACCTTGCCCATGTCACGTTTGGGCGTGATCTCTGGCAGAAAAGCATCATAGAAAACATTGGCGCTGTTGAAACCGAAATTGGCGATGATGAAGAAGATCATTCCCTTCAGGATATCGCCCTGCCCGACAAAATAGAGCAATCCGGTGAAGATGATCGTAATATAGCAATTAATGAAGAGGAACTTTTTCTTGCTGCGGGAATGATCCGCCACCGCACCCAGGATCGGGGCTGTCAACGCCACCAAAGACATTGATATGGCTATGGCTCTCCCCCACAACTGCTCTCCGTAACCGGGCTCTCCGCCTACCACCTGCTGAATGAAATAGACACTGTAAACAACGGTTACAATGATGGTCGTGAATGAGGAATTGGCAAAGTCATAAAACATCCAGCCGATGATATTGCGGTTCCACTTCATGATTGCTCCGACTTTTCCGCCAGTTCGATCACGGGGATGTTTTTCCAATATTCCCTGATGAAGTCATTGGGAGAAGCAACAAAGACCTGTTCGTGACTGTCCAGAATGTTCATAAAGCTTGTGGTATGCACTTTGTCCAGTTCGGCAAAGATATCGTCCAAAAGCAGGATGGGATACTCGCCGATCACATCTTTCAGGAGTTCCAGATGGGCAATTTTAATCAGTAAGGTGACAGTGCGCTTCTGGCCCTGGGAGCCAATGTCTTTCAGCAATCTGCTTTTAAGGACAATGTCATAATCATCCAGATGCGGACCGATCAGCGAACGCTGGTATTGCCATTCCCTGCTTTCCACCGATTTCAGCGCATCCTTGAAATCGGAGTCCTCATTGCCAGTAGGAATGTTTAAAGTGGGGACATAAGTCAGATTAACCGAGCCTGTTTCTGCCAATTGGTTTTTGTATGTATTCTGAATTTTGGAGTTGAGCAGTTCTATGTATTCCATACGTTGGGCAATGACAGGAAGGGCAGCTTTGATGAAGAGGGTGTCCCAGTGTTTCTTTTGTTTGCGGTTGGAGCTGTCTTTAAACAGGGAATTTCTTTGCTCCATAATATGCAGATAGTGGCGCAATTGATTTATGTATGAAGGCCGTAGCTGGGCTATGGCAAGGTCAAAATATTGCCTGCGCTTACGGGGGCTGCCGTTGACAAGATAAATATCCTCGGGCGAGCAGTAGATGACTTTGACATATTCATAGATCTGGCTTAGCTGCCTGACAGGGATCTGATTGATGCTGATCTTCTTTTTACCAAAGGCGTAATCAGTCCTAATGCTGCATTTGCCTATTTTCAGCTCAAACTCGGCTAAGATGGAAAATGACTTCTGGCCGAAATTAGCCAGCAAGTCATCATTTTGGTAGCGGAAGGATTTTCCGTAACTGCTGTAGGCAATCGCTTCAAACAGATTGGTCTTGCCGCTGCCATTGGGCCCCAGAACCAGGGCACCTTCATCTGCACATAGAAAGACCCTGTCCGAATAATTACGGAAGTTAGTCAGGTAAATGCTCAGCAGTTTCAATTTGTCAGGAACGCAAAGGCATCAAGAGATAGGTAATTTCCTGTTTTTCCGGTTGAGTTTCGTTATAGATCATGATCGGGTCTTTCTGGGTTCCAAGGCAGATCTTGACGTTATCTGTATCTATGGAATCAAGGATGGAGATCATGTATTTATTATTGAAAGCTATCGTAGTGCCGGTGCCGGAATAGTTAAACTGCTCCATGATCTGCTTGCCTTCCCCGGCTTCACGGTTGGTGGTGTTGATCTCAAATTTATCGGGGCCGAGCTCAAACCTGATGCGCAGATTGTCCTCGGGAGCAATCAAAGCTATGCGGCGGATGGCTGTTTTAAGCATGTCCTTATTGATGATGAGAGCATTGGGCAGATCTTTGATGAAAGCTTTTTGGTAGTCAGGATACTTGTGCTCGATGACATGTGAAAAAATTGTGTATTCGCCATAGACAAACATCACGCGGTTGGGCTCGATCACAACCAGCAGCTCCTTGGCATCGGCGGAATGGATTTTCTGGAGGAAATTGAGGGTCTTGATCGGCAGAATCTTCTCGATTCCCTTGTCGTAATTCAATTCAGAAAGGTCTATGTCTTCCGCTATCTCAACAGCTTCATCGGCATCGGCAGCTTTTTTTGATTTGGCTTTCTTTCCACTTACTTCAGACATTTCCAGCGGTTCGATGTATTTGATCTCTGCCACTTTTCTGCCGTCTGTGGCAGCCATGACCTGATAGTCGTTTTTGATGAACCAGCAAACGCCGTTCAGAACCGCTCTGTTAATGTCGGAAGAGACGGCAAAACTGGTTTTGTTGATCATTCTCTGAAAATTCTCGGCAGAAACCTTCAGAGCGTTCTGCATCGCCTTGTCCGGTATGATCGGAAACAGGGTGTGATCGGCGCTGAGCAGGCTGAAATCAATCTTATCGCAGTGTATTTTTATGACTTCATCCTGTTTGTAGATATCAAGCATGGAATCAGGCATGGAACTGATGATCTCATTGAAGGAACGGGCAGAGATCGTGGTGATCCCCCCATCCACAACGTTAGCGCTGAATTCAGCAATGACTGTGATCTCGAGGTCTGATGCGGTGATCTTGACCAAATTGGCATCAGCAACAGCTTCAAGCAGATAATTGGTCAGGATGGGAGTCGTGTTCTTGCTCGGGACAATGGAAGCCAGATGCTGTATGTGGTGCAGCAGTTCTTTCTTTTCTATTTGGAATCTCATGTTTACCCCTGCTAAATTTATTTCATTATGCCAGTTAAATTGAACTGATTATTAAGTCAACATTTTTCGGTAAAAAAATGGGACAAAGGTTTCCCCTTGTCCCACAGCATATTTGTGAAATAAAAGCTTATTTCACGATGTCTTTCAATTTCTTACCAGCTTTAAATACAGGAACTTTGCGAGCTGGGATTCTGATGGCTTTTTTGGTCTTGGGGTTGATGCCGTTACGGGCTTTCCTTTTGGCAACGCCAAAGGAACCAAAACCAACCAAGGAAACCTTGTCGCCTTTCTTCAAAGCGCCCATAATTCCGTCTAAAACCGCGGTTAGAGCTAAACCTGCAACCTTCTTGGTTGTTCCGGCATTAGCTGCAATCTTTTTGATCAAATCTTCTCTGCTCATGTTACCTCCTTCTTTAATTTGGTAGGGTCAGAGTGTTTACAGTTATAAAAATATTAGAACGCAGAAAATCTGTCAACAAAAAAAATAGGTTTTTTTACTGTAGGAGCGGATTGAGGGCAGTATCGCCAAATCAATGATTTTCGTATATTATTGTATTTCTGTGAGATACCTCTTTTTACAGGCACAGCTGACAGGGGCATATAATTTTACAATTTATTCTGGGGGAAGCTCAAAATCAAACCTAAGATTCCTGTTTTATTCCGCTCAGGATTGACTTTAAGAGCTTATTTTGCATCTGGTCAAGGGAAAAAATGCCCGAAGTCATTCAGCGTAAAATCATCAATCTGAAAAAAGGAATCTGGCTGCAACCGGACGATGATCCGAGAGATAATTGTAGTAATTGTTCCAGCCACCCGCAATGTGTTCCTCCATCTTAATGGTTCTGACATAATAGCCGGCGTTATGAAACGCATCGAACAACTCATTGGTGATCAGTATATGGTCTATATGACTGGATGACCGGGGATAGGAAGCGTTGTTGGAATTGAGATTAACTGCTATCGACATATCAGCAAACCTGTATTCCTCAGTTTTATTCAGAAAAGACAAAAAAACATTGGTGGAAGCCGGTTCCTGGATCTGGTCATTCCAATCTCCGACTACAATCACTTTGGAGTCACCGAAATTGTCGCTTATGTACTGGTCTAGTAGTTGGCAGGCATAACGCCTTCTCACTTCTTCATCATTTGGATTGCTCTCATTTATATAGTTATCGCCATAAGCCTTGAGATGAAGGCTGATCAGAATAATCTCCTGTTCGTTCCACCTAAGTTTCATCAAAAGAGGCGGCCTGGGAAACGGATTGCTCATGCCGGTGAAAATCGTGGCAGTGGAATCCACCTGAACTGTAGAAGTCTTATAGGCAATGGCTGTGCGTGTATAGCCATCGCCGTAAGCAGCCATGGCATAGGACCAGCCGGTTATCTGACTCATCATGGCATGAAAAGCGGAGACATTACCGACTTCCTGGATCGCAATACATTCGGCTTTCAGGCCGGGGATCAATACTTTCAACAGATTGCTGGTTTCGGGATCATGTTTGGGATAGCTTTGGATGTTCCAGGTTATGACATCGAAAGTGCTGTCCGTGCCAAAAGCACACAAAAGCGAATCCGTTATCTCCGGATTTGTTATCTTGACATTAGTCCCACAGGACAGCACTATCGATGTTATTAATATGAGCAGGCTGATGCCTGAAATTCGTGATCTCATTGATTATATCCCGACTTTAAATTTTCTAAGAAGATATGATAATGCAATTTTGATACCTTACCAACGATAAACGTCAATTTTCTGACTGATCATTCAGCAAATTGGTTTATATGGGAACAAATCTTGCATTTTTAATAGAGATTATTTCATGGAGGATGTAATGAAGTATTATATAATGGCATTTTTACTGCTGATTTCAGGACTTGCAACGGCATTTGAAATTGAAAGATGCGAAACGCTTAGCAATAAAGTCAGCGTCAGGATTTCCGATATCAGATCTTTCCCTGCTGTTGCTGAAGCTGATTCTGACCTCAATCATAATGTTCTTTCACAAACCTATGCTCTGCCTTATCAGCAGGTAAACCTGAATATCAACAGCATGGTTTGGAAGGAATATGACAACAAGGGTAATTATCTCGGAACTTCCAATGCAATCGATTATAACTCCGTCTATCTGGCTAAATCTTTCATCTTCCGCGAAATGAACGGCTTCACTGTAAACATACATAAGCAGATTGAAAATAACAATACAGTCAAGGTGCTTCAGGAGATAGATTTCGAACTTACTGGAGTTGTTCCTGCCGAAATCCCGCAATCTGTTTCTCCTTCATTTGTTAAATCATATCAAAAACTTGCAGCCAACTATGATACATCCTATCTCAGGAACCTGCCTTTGGCTCACCCCAAGCTACTGATCATCAGCCACACTTCCCTGACCGCATATCTGGCAAATTTCGTCGCTTGGAAACGATCTAAGGGTTTTGAGGTATATGTCGAAAATGTTCAGAATATCGGCAATACCCCTGTAGTAATCCGAGATTTCATTCTTTCCCACTATCTGCAGTATAAATGTGATCATCTTCTTATCATGGGTGACGTTACTGGCACCTATGCCATCCCGACCAATATCTACACTTCTCCGGACGGCACTGAACACGATGCTGATGATAATTTCTACACTATGCTGATCGGTGACGATTATCTGCCCGAAATGCTCTCAGGGCGCTTTTCTTTCGGCGACATCAGCGAAATGCTAATTCAGACTAATAAGACGATATCTTATGAACGAAACCCCTTCATGTCCAATACCAACTGGATGACACGCAGTCTAGTTGTAGCGGGTAACTATGCGGAAGGCGGATTACGTCCCGTGACTCCCGTCTGGATGTCACGCTGGTTGAGAGAAAAGATGCTGTCCAAGGGCTATGCCCAGGTTGACACTGTTTTTTATCCACCGACTTATCCAGGCACCAGCGCCATTCAGATCGCCATCAATCAGGGCGTGCAATACATCAGTTACCGGGGTTGGGGTGCAGCAGACGGCTGGCACTATCCTTCCTTTCACAACGTCGATCTGAACAACTCTCTGGTCAATGGCGCCCGCATGCCGATAGTTTTTTCCATCGTCTGTAACACAGGCGATTTTGCCAATTCAGTTAATCCCTGCTTCGGTGAAAAATGGATGCGGATGGGAACGATCGAGAATCCCGGGGGCTGTGTCGGGTTTATCGGACCTTCCGACCTGCACACCAAGACCAATCTGAACAACACAATTTCCTCCGGTATGTTTTCTTCCATTCTGGACGACGGAGAGCGCAATATTGGTGCATCTGTCCTGGCAGGAAAGATCGAAATGTATCTGACTTATCCTCTGGAATTGGCAAATAATCAGCACGTAGCTTTCTATTTCCATGTCTATAATATCTTATCTGATCCTTCCATGAACATGTGGATGCTGGTGCCATCTACCATTCCTGCATCTGTAATTGCAAGCGGAACCACTTTCTCGCAGTCTGACTCGCATATTGAAATAATTGCGCCCAATTTGAATGGAGCTTATGTGACCGGAACCCGCAACAACATTGATTACACATATGCAATAGTGCATGACGGCTATGCACTACTGCCCATCAATCCAGAACAGACAGGCAATCTGACAGTCACTATCAGCAAGGAGAATTTCGTACCTTTGGTTGCCACTCTGACCCCTTCCCAGCAAGCCACGGTCGGAATCACTGCCAACAATCTGGCAGGTGAACTTATAACAGCCGGGCAGTCATACCAGCTTGATCTTACAGTAAAAAACTACTCTGATGCAGCTCTTTCCAATATAGTCGCTAATCTTGCCTGCTCTCCGTCAGATTATGTCACGATCCAAAATCCGTCTCAATCCATAACCTCTCTAATGGCTGATGCCACATCTGTTTTGACCTTCAATTTCGATGTCAACGGCAATGTCCCTGCCCACAAGATTATCCGTTTCAATGTATCCTTCCCTAATCAATCAACTGTGTCCAGCTTTGAATTGATGACTGGAGGAGCAGAATTCATGATCACCAATGCCACCGGGAGTCTGAGTATCGGGAGCAGCAATCCCGTTACGTTCACAATCAGAAACATCGGCACCTTCCCCATCCAGAATGCAACTGCCACCATTCGTTCCAGGACATCTGCTGCCAATGTCGTCACTGAAACGGTCGCCCTGGGTAATCTGGATGTTAATGCCTCTGCTAATCTGCAGACTTCCATTTTTGTGGAATCCTTCTGCTACAATGGCAGGAACATTCCTCTCACTTTCATAATCACTACCCCGGGAGGCTATCAGAGTATCTGCTATTTTGATTTGACCGCCGGCAATCCCACTTCTTCTGATCCCACCGGACCGGACGGCTACGGATATTTTGCTTATGACAGCTTTGACACGGGTTATCCTCAACACCCGGTCTATGATTGGATCGAGATCGACCCTCGCGACAACAATAATACCATCCCCGGCGATGTGCACCTGATAATGGATGATGGCTCCTACACTGTTAATCTGCCTTTCACTTTCAGGTATTACGGAGTTGATTATAACAGCATGACCATCTGCTCCAACGGCTGGGTCTCTTTTGTCACCACCTGGATGGCAGATTTCAACAATCTTTACATCCCTGCCGCCCTGGGTCCTTATGCCATGGTGGCTCCCTATTGGGACGACCTCAAAGGCATGAAAGTTATGACTGATTCCGTCAATTTCGTGTTTAATGATATGCGCATCGTGAATTGGTATGATCAGGCAAACAACCGTTATATTGTGGAATGGAACGATGCCTATAGTCAATATACCATTGACCTTCTACAGAATGCCCATTTGGAAAAGTTTCAGCTCATTCTTTATCCTAATCCCGAGGGTGACGGGGAGATCGTCTTCCAGTATCACACTATTGACAATCCTGCCCTGACCAGTAATTACAGCACAGTCGGCATCGAAAATCATTTGCAGAATGACGGTCTGACCTATACTTACGCTGACCTTTATCCCGTCACTGCCACTGCTCTGCAGGCTGGTCTGGCTGTAAAGTTTACCACCAGTCCTCCTGACAACGCTGTCAGTAATGAAGATAACCTGCAAAGCGTCATTCCTTTCAGGCTGGGTCAGAACTATCCCAATCCCTTCAATCCTGAGACCACGATCTCCTTCTCTTTAGCCATGAAGACGGATGTCACACTGGATATCTATAATCTGAAAGGTCAGAAGATCCGCACCCTGCAAAGCGGCATCCTTCCCAAAGGCAATCACAGCCTCATCTGGGACGGCAGGGATGACAAAGATACAACTGTCAGCAGCGGCGTTTATATCTACAAGATGAGTTCCGCTGGTTACACCCAAACAAGAAAAATGATTCTCATGAAGTAATTCCTCCTTGTATAACACTAAAAGGGACAGGTAGTTATATCTGTCCCTTTATTGTTTCTCACTGATAAACTCAGTTTAGCTGAATGATAACAACGCTTGTAGTTATCCCTTTAGACAGCTTTGTCATCAGGAGAGAGAGATGTGATATTTTATGCTAATACCGCGTAAACGCGGAACTACATACCTTTTCTGTAATCAGTAATCTTTGTGGAATGG
>CAZWJK010000062.1:0-11911 GCA_964634035.1 uncultured Candidatus Cloacimonadota bacterium
GGATGGACCTGGCTCAACAGCAGTTCTGACGATGCTTATAAAAACGCGATAGATGACTTCATTGTGATCCTCAATGCCATAGATCAGAAACAGATAATTGATGAAGTGGAAGTGGTGGATTATTCGATAGCTTCAGTCAAAAACATCGGTTATTGTCTTATTGGGTTGGATGGTTATGATAACGATGCCGAGTCGATAGGTGCCAAGTATGCTTTAAATACCCTCAATGGAAAGTTGTCCTATCAAAATCTGCAATTGGTTCTGGATGAAGCGATCGACCAGAAACTCAGGTTATATCTGCCAATGCAAGCGATTGACTTTATGAATGCAAAGCTGGAACTGAATCCTCTTGCCTTGGAAAATCCGATCGTAGCTGATTCGATCTGCACCATCTACACCCAGTATCCCAATCAGATCAGAAGACGCCTTTCTCCTGAACAAGCTTATCTGGCTGAAAAAGAAAAAATCATTGCCAGATACAGCTTTAACACTGATTGGTACATTGCCAACAAAGATAATGACATCACTCGGCAGCTTCAGATCGTCAGAGCTGCCTATGTAGATGTGGAGAAACGCTATAATAACGACTTCGTCGATCTGCCCACCGCTGCCAATTTTGAGAAATACATGGCTTTGATCAATCAGTATAGGGAATTCGATGCCATTCATGATGAGAATTTTACTGTCTGGGATGAACTGACTCAGGCTAATGTCATCGCCCAGAATGTCAGGCTGGCACAACTAACCAAAGCCCCCAGACATTATTTGAATCTTGCATCAAGGATCTACACCTACAATGACTATTTTCCTCAGAATAAGCTCTTCTTCAATATGGAAGGCACTGCTTATGAGTGCGCCCGCATAGTTGCCGATTCTCTGAAAACTGATATCTCAGTTCTGCTTGCCAGAGAACCGGATGTGAATGTGCCTTTTAGAGAGCAGAATACACTTAAGTATTATCAACTGGCTGCTGAGAGATTCATTCGTGTATTGAATGACGAGCGGTTTCGATCCAAGCAAAACGAAGATCTTCTAGTCTCGATTCTGATGAGACATGGAGAAATCGCCAAAGATAATAAGCAATATGATTTGGCTGAATCACATTACATGATGCTTGTCAATCATGAAGGCGCTGTCCCCAAAGATGTGCTCAGAACCGCCTATATCAATCTTGGAGAAATTGCCGATGCCACTCAGAATTATCATGAGGCTGAGCAATGGTATCGCAGGTCAGAACAATACGCTCTGGATGGTAAAGACCGCGAAATTCTGCACCAGTACACTCTGTTGCAGATTCAGAATTCAATCGACCAGGCTGCCGAACAGCAGGATCACGGAAAAGTGGCGGAAGATTACATCAGATTGGCTGATGAATATACTGACAAAGATCCTCAAACCAGCCTTCAATACAAGGGTAAAGCGCAGGAAGCTTATCTGGAAGCCAGGGATTTTGACAAAAGCATTGCTCTGCTTCTTGATATGGCAAAGACCAAAACTCAGCCTAAGGAGGTGTTTGACCTCTATAGGCTGGCTTGGACGATTGCTGACAGCGTCGGATATGTCAGCAAATCTGATTCTTTGAAACAGGATTTCGTGAACAGATACCCCGCCAGCAGCGAAGCATATCAGCTCAGACTCGTCTTTATTGACAAAAAAGTCTCTGAACCTGCTTCTATAGAGGTCGCGGGCAACATGTATCTTAACCTTTATCAAGATGTTAAACAGAACAAAGCCAATCCCGGCGATGATGATCCGAGTGCTCTGATCATTGCTGCCATTGCCATGTTTGACAAAGCAGGCGACGACAATAAAAAAGAACTGCTGGCGGAAGAATTTGTCTCTCAATACCCAGATCATCCCTCCACGGTTACCTTGTTGGAGTATTTGGCTGACCGCCAGTTAACCAAAGGCAATAAGCAGCGTTACGAGCAGTTGTCCAGACAAATCTTTCTCAAGGATAAGACCAAACAGCTTCGCTATGCCAACATAGCCAAGGAGAAACTCAGAGACATTGCGCTTGAGTTTGATAAAGCCTATGCTGAAACTGACTGGCCTTTGACCATTGCCAAGATGAATGAATTCAAAAAAACCCATTCCGATTATGAAAAGGAAGGGCTGAATCTCGAGTTTGAGCCGGTCTATGAATCCTTTAAGGTTGCCGAAAGTGAGTACAAGGTTGAGCAGGACAAGGTTGCCTTTGTTGGTAAGTTTAATCGACAAATCACTACCATCGAAAATGACTTCCTGAAAAAGAGCTATGGTCAACTCATCAGGGTCAATTATCTGACCAGTTGGAAACGCCATTTGGTTGCCGGAGAAAAGAGGATTCCTGCCCTTAAGAATACCACCGCCAATGAAATTAAAAAGATTCGTCAGCTTTTGGAAGAAGGCGCTGTCTATGAGCTCAATGTAGAACAAAGACTAAAAGCTTTTGATCTTATCTGCCGGATTGCCGATCATAGTGCCAAAGCGATCAATGCACAGAGTGAAAAATACATGAACGAATCGATAGAATTCGAGGCTTTCCGTGGGCAGTTCCGTAATGCTCTGGACGAACTTTACTCAGGTTTTAATGCTGAGAAGAACAGTCAAGTCTATTCTGTTCTTCAACTTTCCTACCCATATAACCTTGCCATGTACAAATACTTCTATTTACCCGGCCTGAAGAACCGCTACACCACTCAGGCGGTGAACAGACTCAGTGAGATCAATGCTCTGCCTAAGTATCGGATTGACCACATGTTGATCGATGACAGTTGGAAACTTTCGCAAAATGCCCTAGGCGAATCTTCTGAACCTGAAGCTTATAAGGGCGGTATATCAACTATTACCCGTCAGGATGGTAAGCGTTACAGCCGGTTAAACATTCCTGCCAGCAGTGAACTCATAGTTCAGAAGAACCTGGAAATGGACATTCCCTATGACTATATCATCGCCAATTTGGTCTCGCCTTATTACGATGAGACCAAGATCAAGCTTGATTACAAGAATCTTGAATACACCTACAACCCGATTGATACACTTAATGTTGGCAACACCCCTTCTATTAGGTATGCTCTCATTCTGGGCGAGGGAAATTTCAAAGCAGGTTCCAATGATCTGGAATTCCGTTTGATCAATTATGACTCAAAACCCTTGTCCGTTGATCTGAATCTGATGGCTGTGACTGATTCTGTGAAGTTCGAAACTACAGAGCAGATTCAGACCATCAATTTCACGACAGATGACACCTGGGAATATGCCAATTATCAATCTGACATGACTACTGCCCGTTGGGAATTCGCGGCCAGGGCTTACAATGCCAGGTTGACTGATGCCAAGCTGAACGAGTTGGATTTTAATCCAAATCAGATGATCTGGGCCAAAGTTCAGGATCTTCAGGATACCACTGCAGTTGTGTTTCAGAAATCAATTATGGTGAATGGCGATTTGCAGGATGGCTTCATCAGGTTTGTAGCACCTGACATTGCTGTTGTCAGCATCAATGGCAAAGAACTTGTTTCCACCAATAAGATCCATTATGATACCGAATCAAAACTTGTCTATGCCGGTCACATTGTTTTGTCACCGGATGTCGTCAAACAGGGGGAAAATACCCTGCAGATCACAATTCGCAACCATTCCAAGTGGAAAGGCCTGATGGCTGAGGTTATGATGGTGATAGCACAGAGAGGAGATCTATGAAAAAATTCTTGCTAATTTTGTCCCTCGTCTTGTTTGTGGCTTCCATACTCTATGGAGTTGACGAGACTACCAGGAAAAAATTCAGTCAAACAACTGTGGTAAAAGCTGCAGAGGTTGAGGTTGTTAAATTTGAAGTGTTGAAACCGGATATTGAGAGATACCAGAAAAAAACCGACACTGATCTCACTTCAGGTTTCCATCAGATGTACAAAAATAATCTTAGAAAAACTTACAAAGTGTTATTAAATACATGGCTAAAGGAGTCCAAATGAAAGCAAAAGGAACCATTCTGTTGTTAATCTGCCTGCTGATATGCCTGCCCATTATCGCGCAGGAAACTGCTGCGCCCCAAACGCCTGGAATCACAATCGGCGAACTTATCAGTGATGGCGGAACCTGGGGTTATCTGATTATTCTAGTCTTTGTTATCGGTTTGGTGCTTGCCGTTGTCCGTTACATCCAACTGTATGTCAGAGAAAAGATCGATGCCAGCAAATTCTACCTCAAACTGAAGGGCTATATCAAAAACGAACAGCTCGACGAAGCCTCAAAGATCTCTGAAAGCTTCAAGAACACCACGCTCGGTTTCATTTTCTGGAGCGGGTTGATGGTTTTCAAAGATGCCAAGAAAAGCGGAAAAGGCGGCAAGGAACTCAGGGATTCTGTCCAGAATGCCTTTGATGAAGCTGTCCTGCAGACTGTGCATAAACTGGATGGCGGTCTATTCTGGTTTGACGTGCTGGCTCAGACCTGCACTTATCTTGGATTGCTGGGAACCATTTGGGGCCTGCTCATCGCTTTCAAGGCTTTGGGTACCGCTGCCCAGTCTGAAGCAAACAAACGTCTAACTGAAGGTATCAAGGTCGCCATCGGCACCACGGCTATGGGTCTGATCGCTGCCGTTCCTCTGACTCTGATCAAAGGCGCTTTGCTTACCAGAGCCCAGAACGTAATATCGGATATCGACGAATTCTGTGTTAAAATGATCAATCAGCTCAACTACACTATAAAGGACTAAAACATGGCTTATCGCCCTTCAGAAGGAAGGAACCAAAAGAAACAAACACCGCCTGAACAAGCTAATCTTGTCCCCATTATGAACTTGTTCATGACAATTATTCCCTTTTTGCTCTCCATAATTGTCATCAGTCAGGTGGCAATGGTCGCCTTGAACTTTTCTGCTGCGGGCGCAGGTGGTGGTGAAGGTGGTCCTGGTCCGGGCGGAAGCGGCATTGAAAAAGAAGTGAGGGTGATTATCATGGCTTCCTCTGGAAATCAGGTCTTTCCTGGTTTCGAGATCAGAGGTTGGGAAGCGGGACCTGTCTATATCAGGAATGCCGAGGCCAATGGTAATTACAACTTTGTCGCTTTGAACGATGCCCTGATCAAGATCAAAAGCAGCATGCAAATGGATAACATCACTCTGGTAGTCTATCCCGATGTCCTGTATGGAACTCTCATCCAGACCATTGACCTCTGTAAACTGAACGGATTCCCCAATGTTATCTATAAACCCGCCACTGTCAGTTATGGTTCGGGAGGTTGATGATGCGTAAGGTAAGAAGAAAATTCCCCGATGCTGCTGCTCTTTCGATCACTTCGCTGCTTGATATTCTGACCATTCTTTTGGTTTTCCTGATCAAAAATGTGTCCATGGAAGCCCAAAGGCTGACTGCTCCTGAAAATATGAGCCTGCCTACCACAATTACCAATCAGGAACTCATTGACAATGGCCTCACTGTCTTGGTCAAAGTCTATCCTGACGAGATCCTGATCGGTACTGATAACCTGCGTGCCGGCTCTCTACAGCAGCTAATGCAGGATGCTTCCATCCGCGAGATCATCTATAATTATATGAGAAATGAAGCCAGTCAGATCAAGCTTCTCAATGCCAGTAAAGGCACCAATTATCAGCCCTGTCTGCTCATTCAGGCTGATAAGGAGATCCCCTGTCAGTACATCACGCAGCTTATCAAGATCGGCGCTGGAGCGTCTTTTGCCAATATCTATTTTTCCACGCTGCAGGACCAGTTCTGGCTACAAGCTTCTGCACAGCAGATTCAGTAGGAGGAGTAAATGGCAAAATCAATGCTTAATCTGAAACTCCACTACAAAGGCAAGCTCCTGGATATTGCCAAATACGGCAGGGATTCCACCAATAAACTCTATATTGGCAGCAGCAAATATCTGTTCTGGCAGATTCTTGATCAAAAGTTTCCGCTCAGGCATCTGTTACTGACGAAAAAGGACAACCGCTTCTACATGCAGTTACTGCCTGAAATGAAGCTCGCTTTCACTCAGAACAACCAGCAGCTTGACAAGGAAGCCCTCAAGAGCAAACATCTGCTTTCCGGTAATCAGGTTCAACTGACGCCTGACATGACAGGTTCAGTTCAGATCGACCACGACTGGGTCGTCACCTATGAATTCACAGAACCCTACAAAGTGGTCTATACCAAGCAGGAAAAACAGATCATCAATCAATATGCCCGACGCGCCGAGTTACTGCCTTTCCAGAAATTCACCCGCAGTTTCCTCCTGGCTGCCACGGCAATGACGATTCTGGGGCTCATCCTGTTTGATACCTTTAAACCTGATTATAATAATTATGATACCCTGGCTGAGCGCTGGAAACAGATGCAGTCCGTTGCCACCAAGGTTGAGATCCCTCAGACCGACTTCGAACCCTTCATGATGGAACCGGAAGAAACAGAAGGCGAGCCTGTAGAAGGTGTTGCCAGAACCGGAACCCGCACTACCGGAACAATGAGCAGGGCTGCGGCCCGAGCTGCTTTGTCCGGTTTGTTTGGCGGAGGCGGATCAGGCGGCGGTTCAGGCATGTTTGCTGTTACTACCGAAGAAGACATCATCGCTTCCTCCCTGGGTGGAGGAAAAGGTGGTGGTGGCGGTGGCGGGACCGGAAAAGGTCCTGGCCGTCGTGGTACAGGCGGTGGTGGTTATGGTGACGGAACCGGTTTTGGAGATGGCTCCGGCTTCGGTTCTGTTTTTAATCCTGCTGAAGTCCCTTCCGGAACTGCCAATCTGGCAGGTCTTTCCACCGGCAGGCCAACGGGTAAGCTTTCAACCCAGGCTCCCTCCGGTGATGTTTCCACCTATGTGGGATCTGCTCAGAGGATCGTTCCGGTCGGCACTCCTGCCACCAAAGTCTCTGCCGGTGTGGTCAGTCGGTTTACAGGTCCTTCGGTTGCCAAAGTGCAGGAAAGCGGCATCGCTTCCGCTCCTCCTGACACCAGGCCTGAACTGCAGCGCATCGAACAAAAGGTCGCCCGCTACAAGCCGCAGATCAAGGATCTCTACAACCGCTACAGCCAGATCAAATCCATGTATGGAACCATGAAATTCCTGCTCTATCTTGATTCGGACGGCTCTGTTGCCGGGGTTCAGATCACTCCCATGAGCGGTGAGTTCTATCCTGAGTTTCTTTCTCAATTGGAAAAGATGATTCGCAGCTGGCGCTTCGATAATACAAATCTTGTGCCCTACGAATTCATCATGACTTTCACAAAATGAGTTAATTGATAATAAGGCAAGCCCCTTATCACAAGGGGCTTTTTTCTTGTCATGAAATACTACGCTGTCTTTTTGCCCGTCAATACTGATCTGGAGGACATCATTTATGCCTCCCCGGAACCGGTCTGCCCCGGTGCCAGAGTCATAGTTTCCTTCAATCGGAAGGTGCTCACCGGCATCTGCGACCGCGAGATTTCTCCCGATCAGATCAAAGCGGATATTGCCTATAAAAACATCATTGAAATCCTCGATTCTGAACCCCTTCTTACTTGGCCCCTGCTTGAACTGGCCCGCTGGATGAGCAAATATTACCGCTGTTCTGTCGGCAAAGCCATATTTGCCATGCTCCCCTCTGTCATTATCCCTGAAGTCTCATCCCAAGTCAGATGGTCTGCTCCAGACCCAGCCCCTGCTGATTTTGAACACCTCTATTCCCTGCTCAGTGACAGACAGTTTCACCCGCTTTCCGAAATCCGCAAAGCCTTTGGCTCCGGACCCTTTTACAAAACTGTTGAATCTGCCGAATCCCTTGCTTTGGTCGAAGTTAAGCGCGCCTACGATCCCAAGGTCAAACCCCAAAATGTGAACTTCATCGAAGCTCAGAATATTGATGAAATGCCTCAGTTAACTCCCAAACAGGCGTCTGCCTGGCAGCTCATTCAGTCCATAGGTCGTGAATTTCCCCTCAGCGCGGTCACTGACGACATCACCTACTCCATCATCAAAGCTTTGGTAAACAAAGGCCTGATCAAAATCTTCCCCCGTCAGACAGAGCAGCGCGCTGTCGTCTTTCCTGAACACAGGACTCCCAAAGATTTGACTTTAACGACAGAGCAATCAGCTATCATCAAATCGATTACCGGTCAGTATGAAACGCCCTCGGTTCATCTGATCTACGGCATCACCGGCAGCGGCAAGACCGAAGTTTACATCGAAGTCATCAAGTTCTATCTGCAGCTTGGGCACAACATCATCATGCTCATTCCCGAGATCTCTCTTACGCCACAAATGGTGGACCGCTTTCATTCCGCTTTTGGTTCTATGATCGCCATCCTGCACAGCCAGCTCTCTGAACGCCAGCGCTTTGAACAGTGGCAGGAGATCAGAAAAGGCAATTGCCGCATCGTGATCGGTGCGCGCAGCGCCATCTTTGCGCCCTTGCAGAAGGTCGGCCTCATCATTGTGGATGAGGAACACGAGCCCAGCTACAAGCAGGAAAACGTTCCCCGTTACCACGGCAGGGACCTTGCCATCGTCAGAGCCAGACTGGAGAAGGCTGCCGTGATTTTGGGAAGCGCTACTCCTGCACTGGAATCCTGGTTCAATGCTGAACAGGGCAAATATCAGAAACATGTCTTAACTGCCCGTCCCACCCCTCA
The DNA here is from genome assembly GCA_964634035.1 of uncultured Candidatus Cloacimonadota bacterium. Taxonomy (GTDB): domain Bacteria; phylum Cloacimonadota; class Cloacimonadia; order Cloacimonadales; family Cloacimonadaceae; genus UBA5614. The sequence continues at coordinate 8,595 of CAZWJK010000062.1, forward strand.
GGGCTTGCCGGAAGTCCAGTTGCTCGATCTGAGAGAGGAAGAAGATGTTGATTTACTGTCAGTTCCGCTCAGAGCAGCAATTCAGGATGCTCTGGACAGAAAGGAGCAGGTGATCCTGCTCCAGAACAGGCGCGGCTTTGCCTCCTTTGTTCAATGCAAAAGCTGCGGCATCCTGCAGCAGTGCCCCAATTGCGAGATCAGTCTCTACTACCATCACGACATGGATGAGATGATGTGCCACTACTGCGGATACAGCCATCCCATTCCGCGCAAGTGCCCCGCCTGCGGAAGTTTCACCTTTGCCTTTGGCGCACCCGGCACCCAAAAGATAGAGCAGTTGCTCAAAATCTATTTCCCCACTGCCAGGATCCTGCGTCTGGATTCTGATTCCTCACGCCGCAAGGATTCCTATACCTACATGTATGACAAGATGCACAACCGCGAGATAGACATTCTGCTGGGCACACAGATGATCTCCAAAGGCCTGGATTTTCCCAATGTAACAATGGTGGGAGTAGTTCTGGCAGACATTTCTCTCAATGTGCCCGATTTCCGGGCCGCGGAACGCACCTTTAATCTGCTGACCCAGGTGGCTGGACGTTCCGGACGCGGAGAGCAACCTGGGAAGGTCATCATCCAGACCTGGAATCCGGAGCATTATGCCATCCGCTATGCCTGTGACCAGGACTATGAAAGCTTTGCCGCAGAGGAACTTGAGTACAGACAGCGCTTGTTTTATCCGCCTTGGTTCAGGTTGGGCAGATTTGTCTTTTCCTGTACGGATGAAAAGAAACTGAAGTCTGCCCTGAACGCCCACCACTCTGCCCTGGAAAAGCTCAAACTCAAGTATGACGCGGAAGACCTGATCCTGCTTGGTCCTTCCCCCGCTCCCTTGAGCAAGATCAACAAACTCTACCGCTGGCACCTCATCTGCAAGGCCAAAGACGCCCAAACCCTGTCCCAAGCGGTTCAAAGCATTGAAAAACTGCTTAAGCTGCCCTCCGCCATCAGCACAGCCATTGACATTGACCCCATTTCCCTGATGTAGCCATTCCTCCGAAGTAGTTATAGTTCAGCATTTATGCGGTTTTTTGTTTGGTGGAACAGTGGAAGAGTGAAAAAGTGGAATAGCTCCGTAGGAGCGACAGATCATAGGCTGGGGTGTAAACCCCAGTATAGAAATGATAACAAAAATCAACCCCGGAGGGGTGACAGATTTAATCAGGATATGTCACCCCTCCGGGGTTAGTTTTAACTGCGTTGTTTCCCCGGGGTTGACACCCCGGGCTATGTTATTTCACCCCCTGCGGGGGTTAGTCATTTATAACCAGTATAGTTCGTCACTTTTTCACTATAACCAGTATAGTTCGTCACTGTTCCACTCTTCCACTTTTTCACTGATGCCGTTTCCCACTGTTTCACTGTTCCACTTTTCCACTGATACTTTTTTCACTTTTCCACTTTTTCACTATTCCACTTTTCCACTAATCTAATCATTTCATTAAAACGATTTTCCTGCTTGTCTGATACGAGTCCGTCTTCATTTGCAGATAATAGACCCCATTAGTGAGTTGGTTGCCCGCATCATCTGTTCCGTTCCAGACGGTTGAGAAAGAGCCTGAAGCAAGGTTCGAATCGAGCAATCGTTTTACCAACCTGCCCGTTGCGTCATAAATGTTCAAAACCACCCGGCCCGTTTCTTTGACGGAATACCTGATGGTGGCATCGGACCTGAACGGATTGGGGAAAACACTTTGTATGGAAGTAGCCACAGGCGAGCCCTGCGGGTCGTCATTTCCGACAAAATCCGTGATGGTAAAGAAGTCATTGCTGAAGTCATAGATTGAGGGATTGCTGAGACTGGTGATCTTGATCCTGTAATCATAGTCTTCAGGGATGGTCATTGGGATGCTCCACATCTGGACTCCGTTAGTGACGCCAGTTGAGCTCACTATCGTAGCGGTCGGGGTTACATTGTAATATTTGAACAGTTCGATCTTGGCAGCACCGGTAATGTTAACTGCATTCCACTGAATGGGGTAGGTACTGCCCCGGAACCAGTGTTCGCCGCCGTTGGGAGAAGTTACGTAAATTCCAGGTGCCTGAAGGATTGTGAAGAAGTTGTTGCTCGTATCTGCGATGGCGGGAGTCAGGGTGCTGTAAATCACTATTTTCATCTGAGTGCCGGGCGGAACGGGACTCTGAATGGTCCAGTCGTAACTGCCTGTCGTGGCATTCTGAGGAAAGCCCACCGTGTAATAGTTTCCGGAAGTTCCGATTAACAGCTTGATACCCAAAATCCCTGTCAGGTTGGTGGAAGTCCAGGTGATGGGATAAGTGCTTCCGATTGACCAACTCTCGCCTCCGTTGGGCGAGGTCACCGTGATGGTCGGAGCCGCCGTGATCGTGAAAAAGTTGTTGCTCAGGTCATTTCCATTGGCATTGGTCAGACTGGTAATTTTTACTACATAGTTGGTCGCAGGCGGGGTGGACAGAGGTATGGTCCAACTGAAACTGCCTGCGGAAACGCTGACGGAGCTTGTGATCGTATCTATCAAAGTCAGAATTCCCGTGAATTGAAAAAGCTCGATTTTGACATTGCCGGTCACGCCTGAGGAAGTCCAGGTCACATTGTAATTCCGGCTGGGAATCCAGTTCTCTCCTCCGTTGGGTGCCGTGACCGTTATGGTTGAAAACAGAAATCCAATTGCCACTGCCATGAGGGTGAGTGCCATCATTTTTTTTGCCATTGTGTCCTCCCTGATTTATATTTGTTACATTTAACGCTGTGCAATCATTGGCGTCAATAAAAATTTCTGCCTTGATTGATTTCTGCAAACATAAAACAGGACTTAAGCTGACAAGCCATATCGAATTAAATGTAAATTGAATTCTGTTCCATTGATTGATGATTTGATGCCAAATAAAAAGAGAAACCTCAGTTCTGAGGTCTCTCTTAACATTGCTGTGATCTATGTTTAATGTCTTAGGCTTCTTCCTCTTCCTCTTCGGCAAAGCGCTTTTCAAAGATCTTGGCGACGTTGTCAAATTCGCTGTCTTCTTCGATGGAAAAGAATTCCACATGATCCTTGGCTTCAGTGAAACCGTAGATGAAATATTCATCGCCTTCCAGGGGTGCCAGGGCGATATAGTTCTTTTTCTTGTGCTCGATGGTGTCCAGAATCATAAATTCCTCGGTTGTCCCGTCTTCCAGTTCCAGGGTTATGGTGTCACATTCACAGGTCTCGTCGTCACATTCGCAGGAATGATTCTTGAGTTCTTTTTCGTTCTTGCTCATAGCAATCTCCACATAGTTT
>CAZWJK010000063.1:0-1103 GCA_964634035.1 uncultured Candidatus Cloacimonadota bacterium
TTTTGTTAGCTAAGTAATTCCTTTAGCAGAGCCGATTTCCCCCGTGTCCACTCAAAACGGCTCAATTAATTTGGGGACACTTATCTATTATAATTACAAAATATCTGAATACGATGAATCAGGCAAGGAAAAAAGTCAGTATTTTGATTAAATTATCTTAACCCGTGCTCTGTTCCTGAGATCAGCACGATTAATTGTTACACCCTGTCATCCTGCCGGCCGCCCGCTGACCTCCAGCGGGTAGGCAGGGGAGCCAACCCGGCGGCCGGTCTCAGGTAAGGGGACGGAATGGATATTGCATAACTTGGGAAAGAAATTAACTTGTCAGAAAATGCTGACGGCAGATACTTTGAGTTTGGATGAAAAACCTAGTTCAAAGGAACTGAATGGAGAGATAAATGAAAAAAGCGATATACATGATCATTGCCCTGCTGGTGCTGGCCGGAGGCCTGTTTGCTCAGGTCAATGGAGAACTGACCCAAATGGGAAACAATTGGATCCTGCAGACTTGGGGCACGCATCAGCAGAGAGGTTTTGCGCATGGCTACCTGCTTTCTCAGCCGATCATGCAGATCTATCAGAATTACATCTTTACCATCCTGGCGATGAGCAATCCCACCATCTACAATGCCATCGTGAGCTTCTACCAGAACAGCTTTGTCATAGAGCAAAAATATGAGGTGGAGGCGCAGGGCATCATAGACGGGATGATCGCAGCCGGAACAGATATGTATATCCCTGCCCTGAACAGGAACCTGAACAAGGATGACCTGCTGGCCTTCAATTGCATTGTCGATCTGCATTCCTACTTTGGATCACTGCAGCCGATCGGAGGCAGCGCTCCCGGATGTGCATCACTTTCCAGTTGGGGGACCTCCACTCAGGCGGATTCTCTTCTGAACGGGAACGTGGTGATCAGCCGCTTTCTGGACTGGGATCAGGACGCATCCCTGATCGCCAATCCGCTGATGATCGTGTCTCATCCCTCCGAACCTGACGAACAGAAATGGATCTCCTTTACCTATCCCGGCCTGATCGGAGCCCTTTCCGGCATCAGCGAATCGGGGAAAAGCGCATTCCTGAACATGGGCAATGTGCATTCC
>CAZWJK010000063.1:1203-4614 GCA_964634035.1 uncultured Candidatus Cloacimonadota bacterium
CCATCCTGTTCAGCATCCGCAATGCCATCGAAGGTGATGACTATAACAACGACGGCTTTGATGACATCACCGATGTGTTTGACGCCGTGAGCGCAGGGCTTTCGCTATCCGGAACGATCATTCACACAGTATCGGAAGACCCGATCACGCTGACCGGTGTGATCGAGACCAATAACAGCCAGGGAACAGTGATGCGGACAGTTCAGTTCGGCGATGGCCTGCCCGGAATGCATCTGGCTGCCACCAACCATTTCCTGATGCTGAGCAGTCCTGTCTGCTGCACGCGGTATGCCAATATTGTGGATTCATTGACAGTAAATCCATATGTGAGTGCAAAACGGCAATTGACGGTGCTGACCGGTGCTGCCGGGCAGGATAATAACATGATGGCAATTCAGCATATTCCATCCCTGGGACTGATCCTCTGGTCAAGCGCAACGCTGGCTCAACCCGCTTTCATGAATCAGATGCTGACTCTGGAGAGCAATGTCCTGTTTGGCTTTAACACATCTGCTGAAGATATGATACAACCCCCGTCCGCAACCGCTTTGAAAGTCTATCCCAATCCTGCCCGGGTGAATTCGATGATTACAATTGAACATAAAGGCAAAACCAATGTGCCGGTGGATATCTTTAACCTGAAGGGACAAAAGGTCAGAGAGATCAATAGCTCGGGTGAAGTTGCCCGCTGGGACGGCAAAAACGCTGCAGGCAAACCTTCCGGAGCCGGTATCTATCTGCTCAGGGCCGGGGATTCAAAACAGGAAACCAAGACATCCAAGCTGCTGTTGCTGAATCAGGCCAATCAATAATTCCCGAGATCAGATCCGGGCTTTGTCACCTGCTGTTTGGTTGCGCCTGATCTGATCACGCTTTGCAGATAGATCAGGGTTTGTTCGAAATCGATCGGTTTGGGCAGGCACAGCACTCTGTCAGTGGGTTTATCGGGATCCAGAATTTCTCCGGAGGATTTAGTGGTGAGGATCAGCCAATGTTTATCAGGCATTTCGAGAATCGCATTCCTGATCACCTGCACCAATACTTCGCGGTTGGGAGTGGTTTCCGCCAGATTCACCACAGCCATTTTGATCTCTCTGGAGGCCAGTTTTTCAATCATCTGTTCCCAGCTTTCGGCTGTTTCGTGGTTGTACCCGCGGCTGAAGAGGAAATTCTGCATCACTTTGTCGTCCAGATCGTTACCGGGTAAAAACACCATCCTGATGGGCAGCAGTTCCGGATTGATCTGCTCCGGTAAAGCAAAGCCCGGCTTCTGCTTCTGGTCTGTATATTCCGGGACATCCTCCAGAATGGGAAGCTCGACAGTGAAAGTTATGGTGGTGCCCTTTCCGGATTCGCTATGCGCAGTGATCTCGCCATTCATTAGTTCGATCAGTTGTTTGGAAATCGCCAGACCCAGTCCCGTGCCCTTGAATCTTTGAGAGACCGGAACAGCCTGATAGAAAGGTTTGAAGATGTGTCTCACCTGTTCCTGGTCCATCCCGATGCCGGTGTCCGAAATGCTGAACTGAAGCTGATTTTTGCTGCGCCTGTTCACTTTGACGGTGACGCCGCCTTTTTCCGTAAATTTGACTGCGTTGTGCAGAATATTGACCAGGACCTGTTTCAGGCGTGTCTCGTCACCCTTGACCACAACGGGAAGCTGTTCATCAAAGATGGTGTCCAGAGAGAGACTCTTCTCAGTTATTTCATAACTAATGATCTTGACCGCCGCCTGCACACAGGATCTGACTGACATCGGATCGTTGCGGAGCAGTGACTTTCCTGCTTCGATCCTGGACATGTCCAGAATGTTGTTGATCAGATTCAGCAGCAGTCTGCCGGAAGTTTTCATGGCGGTGACAAAGTCTCTCTGCTCGGGGCTCAGTTCTGTGTCTTCCAGCAGGTTGATCATTCCAATGACACCATTGAGCGGAGTGCGTATCTCATGGCTCATTGAGCTCAGGAAGCCGGTTTTGGCATCTGCCGAATTGCGCAGGGCGTTATCGATCTCGCTTCTTTTCAAGGCGCTGCCGATGCTGTCTGCAATGGAAAGCATCAGGGTGTGTTCCAGTTCATCGTCTATGACCTCTTCCCTCTGGGTCTGCAGTGAAATGATGAAACCCCAATATTTGTCGTCAAAGAAGATGGGACACAGATGCAGTGCGCCGGGATTCTGCAGACGCGTCAGAGTCACCAGTGAAATGGGAAAGTCATATGATTCACCGCTCACAATCTGACTGTTTTGCAGATTCTTTTCCCAATCCGTGTACAGAGGTTTGTGCATCTGAGAGAACATATTGAGCGGAATTCCGCTTTCTGCATGTGCAGAGCCGGTCCACGACGCAATGATCTCATAACCATTGGCAGAATATTTCAGAATGGAAACCTGACTCTTGCCAAGGTTACTTCCATACTGGGCAAGCACTTCCGGCAACGTGATCTCAATCTCGGGATTGGCCAGCAGGCTGTGGATCGCCTGCGCCAGATAGTTCAAAACCTTGTTATGCTGTCCCAAAGCGATCCTCGATTTCATCTGAGCCGTAACATCGGAGGCAAAGACATTCAGCATTGCCCTGCCTTCCTGTTCCACCTGCTGATAATTGATGATGGCGTTGACCCAGTATTCCTTGCCGTTCAGGGAAGTATTCAGGAATTCTCCCTGCCAGGAGATCTGCCTTTGCAGGCAGATGCGGATGCGGTTGACGAGTTCGTCATTCTTGTAAAATCCCAGTTCCCTGTGAATGTTCTCGCCTTCCAGACGGTCAACCGAGACTCCCACCAGAGCTGCGAAAACCGGATTCACATATTCGATCTGGCCATTGGGCTGAACGCTCATCACGCCTATGGGCGCCGCTTCATTGACGGAATTGCTGAACTGCAGCCGCCGGATGTAGTGTTTCTGCAACCGGCTGAGTGTGATATAGATCAGAAAGAGCAGCGCCAGCAGGATGAGCGCTTGCAGGATGGCGCTATAGAGAATGCTGTCCAGGGTTGACTTGATGGCGTGAAAGTCATAATCAGCGCCGACGATGTAATACTGTCCGTCTGCTGAATATTCAGGATAAAAGACCGAATAGAAGGTGCCCCAGCGGTCCGTTACTTTGGCATAGACCGCTTTGTGGGTCTTAAAAGCTTTCTGCAGAGCAGCAGGTGCTTCTGAATATTCCATCCAGTAGGGCTCGTAGGCTTCATCGCTGAGCTCTTTTCTGGTTAAGCTGGCGGCGATGAAATAGAATTTTCCGTCTGCTTCCTTTAATGCGTAGAGGTACTTGAAATCGTTTTCCCAGGCAGCTTTGCTCAGCATGTCTGTATAGGTTTTGTAGTCTGTTTCTGAGATGGAGAAACGGTCTGTGGCACGGTCAAAGTAACCCGCGGGCATGACATACTTGATCATGGCAGCGCCGTTCTGCA
>CAZWJK010000063.1:4714-8910 GCA_964634035.1 uncultured Candidatus Cloacimonadota bacterium
CTTCCTGCGGGTCGGGAGGTGCATCAGGACCCTGCCTTCTGTGATTGTAGGAATGCAGGTCCAGCACCAGCAGGAAGGGATGTTTCTGCAGCAGACGCTCCACAGTGTAATGCAGCAGGCCATACCAGCTGTCATAATCGGCGTGAAGCTCTGCCAGAAGCTCTTCGGAAAGCGGTTCCGTGCGTGCAGGCAGGCCCCAGCAGTCTTCCGGATTCTGATACACCGCCTGTTCCCTGCGGCGGTTCAGATCGACCGTAAACCTTGATGTATAAACGACTATCCTGTTTTTGAAGGGGGTGGTGAACTGCTCCGTGTAGGGATCTTCCTCCCTCAGGCGGTCTGCTTCGGAAATGCCGCAAGTCGCCTGCAGAGCGGGATGCATCTCATGCCCGTTGTGAATTGCCAGCGCCAGGACCGGCTCATTTTCATCCAGCAGTTCGACCAGGCTTCTGATCATTCCTTATTCCACTTGTCGATGACTTCGATGCATTGGCTGAGCAGCCTGAGATAATCATTGAACTGTTTGCTGATCAGCTCTTTGGACGGCGCTTTGGTCTGGCTGGCTATCTCACGAAAGATCCTGACATCCGTGTGCAGAATGTCTTCCAGCTTGTCCAGAAGCTTGTCATTCTCAGCAGGTATGCTCACACCGCTGAGATAACAAAAACCCTTGAACACAGGCAACAGAGCTGTATAGGACTCCTGCAGAACCTCAAACAGACGCCGGCTATGATGATCATGCTGCAGGGCCGTAAGTCTGGTCAGCAGCCATTTGCTTTTCAGTTCACGTTCCACCTCTAGGCGCACGTCATTCTTGTCAAATTTCAGCTTTGCCACCTCGTCCTCTGTCACGAAAAGATTGGTGTAAGCACTTTGAATATCAAGAAATTCCAAGGGATAACTGTCCAGCGAACTTGATATGAACTGCCGGTTCACGATCAGGGGTGTCCTCAGGTGGTTTTTACTGATCAGTTTATTCAGGGGATGGAAGGTGTTCAGAAAGCTGTCCGGCTCAGTGTCAAAGACCAGCAGCCAGCGGTCTCTGCTGTATGCAGCTATCTGCACCACATTGGGATAGAGTTCTCTGACCTGGGTGGCGACAGCCTGCCAGTCAATCTGTTTCATGTTTCCTCCTTAGATCGCACTTACATGATAAACAATAAGTTAGCATTGTATAACCGGGGTATAAGCGCTTGGAGGCGATGATACTCCGGTTAAACATAGGTAAAAGCTGATTGAAGTTGTATGGACGATGACAGTGTGATGTATATAAGTTATTTAGTTTAAGCATGTCAGCTTCCGTATTTGGTGATGTAAGCCGTGGCGCAGAGACGAGCCAGATTGCGGATGCGGCCGATATAGGCAGCTCTTTCCGTGACGCTTATCACGCCCCTGGCATCCAATAGATTGAAGCTGTGAGAGCATTTGAGCAGTTCGTCATAGGCAGGGTAAACCAGTTGCCTGGCGATCAGGTCGTTGCATTCGGTTTCGCTTTTCTGGAAGCGGTCAAACAGCATGGCGGTGTTGGCTGCTTCAAAGTTGTAGCCGGAATACTCCACCTCGCGGTCAAAAAAGAGCTCCTGATAAAGCGTGGTCTCATTCCATCTGAGCTGGCGGTAGTCGTCGGTGTTCTGGATATACATGGCCAAGCGTTCCAGTCCGTAGGTGAGTTCGACGCTGACGGGGAGGCAGTCGATGCTGCCAACCTGTTGGAAATAGGTAAATTGGCTGATCTCCATGCCGTCCAGCCAGACCTCCCAGCCCAGACCCCAGGCACCCAAAGTAGGCGATTCCCAATCATCTTCCACAAAGCGGATGTCGTGCTTTTTGATCTCGATGCCGATGGCAACCAAGCTTTTCAGGTAAAGGTTCTGGATGTCATCAGGCGAGGGTTTGATGATGACCTGGAACTGGTAATAGTGCTGCAGGCGGTTGGGGTTTTCACCGTAACGGCCGTCCTTGGGACGGCGGCAGGCCTGCGGATAGGCCACCGCAACGGGTTTCTTGCCCAGTGCACCAAAGAAAGTGCCGGGGTGAAAGGTTCCGGCGCCCATCTCGATGTCATAGGGCTGGACCAGGTTGCAGCCTTGCTTAGCCCAATATTGCTGTAAGGTCAGGATAATGTTTTGAAAGGTCATCTATTGCTCCGTAAGAGATTTCTTGAGGTTTATTAGGAAACTGTTGAGCTGTTTTTTTATATCTGTCAATTCCTTGACCAGCATGGTTTTATCATCTTTGGAAAGGGTGTGCGCCTCGGTCGGCTGCGGAGCGGCAAAGAGGTCAATTTCCATCTGTTCGGGAGCCTTTCTTTCCAGTTTCAATTTCTGGCGCGCCCCGTCAATTGTGAATTTCTGGTTGTAGAGCATGTCCTTGATCTTACGCAGAAGCTCAATGTGCTCTTCCGTGAACTGGCGGTTGCGGCCGTGGTCCTTGCGTGGTTTGAGCTGCGGAAACTCCGTTTCCCAGTAACGGATGACATAGGGCTTGAGGTCAAGCAGGTTGCTGACTTCGCCGATGGTGTAGTAATACTTGCTCATTGATTTTCTCCTTTCGCAGGGATCGGAGGTTTGCGGTAAAAGATCGCCAGAATGATCAGTGCCGCAGCCAAGAGGCAGATCAGGCGCGGCCACCAGTAAAGGTGGTAATAGAGCGGAACCGCGTCACAAATGTAAAGCGGGGCCTGAAGATTGGTCACTTCAAAGAGATTGGTCTTTTTGATCACTCTGCCCAGGGGATCGACCGCCATGGAGATTCCCGTGTTAGCGCTTCTGTAGATCTGGATGCGGTTCTCAATGGCGCGGAATTTGGTCATCATGCCGTGTATCCAGGGTCCTGCCGACCTGCCAAACCAAGCGTCGTTGGTGATGTTGACCAGGTAATCGATCTTGGCGGGTTTGCGTCCGAAATGCTCTCCCAGATTGCGGTATGCCATATTGCGAGTGAGCTCGGCAAAGGCTATCTCGAAACAGATCTGGGGTGAAAAGACCGTTCCGGCGCTCTCAAAATAGCGGTATTCGGTTCCATATTCCCAGTTCGCCTGCCCGAACTGCAGCTTCCACAAAAACGGAAACACATGCAGCAAAGGAGTCCTTTCCGCCACAGGGACGAGAATGATCTTATAGTAAGGTGGAGCATAAGCTTTGTGTGGTTGAAACAGGGTCGCGGCATTGTAGTAATAAGCGCTGCCGGGGTAGTCCAAAGGCGCAGGCAGCACATCAGGAAAACCGGTGAAAATGTCTATTTTGTATTCGTCACAGAGGTTCTGGATCAGCATCCGAAATTCCGACTGGCGCAAAACATAAGCAGGCATCGCTGCTTCAGGCCAGATGACGAGCTGAGCTGAATCCTGAGCCGCTTTGGCAGTCAGATCAACATATTTGGCATAAAGCTGGTCAAAGTGTTCCTGTTCCCATTTTTCTTCCTGGGGGATACTTGGCTGCATGACAGTGATCGGCGCTTCTTTTTCAGACAGTGACAGGGTCTGCATCCGCCAGATGCCATAGCCGGTCCAGAGCAGCATAAGCACTACCAGATAAAGCAGATAACGCATTTTCTTGTGCAGCAGCTTATAGATGAAGAAATTTATCAGCAGCAGAAACAGCGAAAGCAGAACCACTCCGCCCAGGTCTGCCGCCTGCAGAAGCACTGTGTAATCGGTCAGGGCGTAGCCAAGGTTGATCCAGGCAAAGCGGAATTCCGTGAAGTTCTGGATGTATTCCAGGGTCAGAAAAATGAGGATGAATCCGATGTATTTGAGCTTGGGCAGCTTCTGCCAGACAAGCTGAACTGCCAAAAAGGCAAGGAAATAGGCCACTGCATAGAATAATATGATGCCGACAAATCCGCTTGCCGTGACGCCTACGATCCAGTGCATCCAGAGGATGAAACTCACTGCGCTATAGACAAATGCGTCCCTGAACAGCTCCTTCCAGTTGTGCCTGCCCATGTCAAAATAGTAAAACAGCGGCACCAGGGTGAAAAAACCCAGCCAACCGCTGTACAGAGGAAGTCTGGAAAGCCCCAGCAGCACAGCGCTCAGCAGAACCAGCAGCGTCTTTTTCATCATTATTTTATCCGATCATTGATAAGCAGGAAGGATGGTTTTGACGGAATAATCGCTGACCAGCAGCAGCGCGGTCAGGCCAGAAAACAGCTTCAGTTCAACATTATGCGGTCCCAGAGCCAGGATGGGTTCG
>CAZWJK010000063.1:9010-11802 GCA_964634035.1 uncultured Candidatus Cloacimonadota bacterium
GCCAGAAAACAGCTTCAGTTCAACATTATGCGGTCCCAGAGCCAGGATGGGTTCGCCCTGTTCCGCTTTCACAGCGCCATCCTGATAGACAAACAGGTTTTGGAAACGGTCCACCACCACCTGGGCAGGAACTTCCCTAAGCAATTGACCCATGCTGTTAAACAACCAGGTCTTGCCCCTATCTTCTGAAACCACAGCAATATAGTCACCCACCGCAGTGATCTGGGCCACGTCATCAACCTGGAACCTGCCGAAACTGAACATGGCCTTGCGATCAAACGTGGAAAACTTGCTAAGTTCCTTAGCAGCAGCATCATAGATGATCAGGTCGGTTTCCGTCAAGGTGCACAAACGGGAAGGCTGCCCATAACCTGAAATGTCGATATCGGCAATCCACTTGCCGTCGGGACAGAACTTCTTGATCACCTTGGCAAAGACATCCAGCGCCAGCAGATTACCGTCGGAATCGAGGGCAATGTCGCTCAGTTTCTGGAAGTTGGTCTTTTGCGTGCCTAGGCCGCCTAACTTGTTGATTTGCTGGCCGTTGCGGTACAGATACAGGTTTGGCCGGTTCTCTTCCATCAGGTAATAGGTGTTGCTGCGCTGATCCAGCAGGCATTTTTCGATCCTGAACGGAAGCTGCATTGTGTCAGTCAGTTGCAGGCTGACAGGGACCAGCTTTTGACCTGTGCCCAAACCGGCGCACGAGAGCAAAAGCAGACTTGTCAACATCAGCATTATAAGTCTGCCTGCCAAGGTAGAAACCTTGTATTTACTGAGAGTTTTGCACATTCAGATCCCTCAGCTTGCCCTGGATCGTGGTTTTAGCGCCAAAGCGGTTGTATTCAAGGGTGTAGGCAATGTCGAGGACGGTGTTTTTCTTGAGCAGAGGCAGAAAATCCCCCAGATTATAACCGATCAGATCAAGATAGACACCATTCTTAACCACCTTAAGTTTCAAATGGTTACGTCCCACATTGTAAGGATAGCCGGCAACCGAGACCTGCCTAGTCAGGAACACCGGATGCTGGTTTTCCGGGCCAAAGGGAGCAAAGCGTTCCATCCAGTCCATCAGGCCGTCAGTGATGTCAAACAGTTCGAGTTCATGATCGATCTTGAGAGGTGGTTTAACCTGTTCTGTCTTAAGGTTTTCGGCGATGTAGCGGCTGAGTTCGTTTTCGAATCTGTCGATGTATTCCTGGTAAATGGTCAGCCCCACAGCATATTTATGCCCGCCGAAACTGTGCAGGTTATGTTCGATCTGCTTGAGCGCGCCGAACAGGTCAAAATCAGCCACGCTGCGTCCCGAGCCGCATCCAAAGCCTTCCTTGAAGGAGATCATGATCACAGGACGGTAATATTTTTCCACCAGTTTGGAGGCCACAATGCCGATCACGCCTGGATGCCAGTCATCCGAACTGATGATCATGCACGGTGTACTGGCCAGGTTTTTGTATTTCTTTTCAATGATATCGCAGGCTTCGATAAAGGTTTTCTGGTCTTCCTGCTGACGCAGGGAGTTCTGGCGCTCGATCACTTCCGCCAGTTCCATGCTGCGGTCTTCTTCTGTGGAAATCAGCAGTTCGACGGCCGTGGCAGCGCTGCCCATTCTGCCGGCGGCATTGATGCGAGGCGCAATGCCGAAGACGATATCTGTCGTATCCAGGTTTTTCTGATTCAGGTTGCTGATCTGGATCAGGGCATTCAGGCCGAGGTTCTTTTTCTCGATCAGGTGCTGCAGGCCGATGCTGGCAAAGATCCTGTTCTCATCGGTCAGGGGAACGATGTCAGCCACGGTTCCCACCGCCACCAGGTCCATATATTTCATGATGTTGTCGTGTGTGTCGATGCCCAGTTTGTGATAGATCGCCATCAGCAGTTTGTAAGCAACTCCGACTCCCGCCAGGTGCGGAAAGGGATACCTGGAATCCGCCAGCTTGGGATTGATGATGGCATAGGCCTCCGGCAAGACATCTTTGGGATTGTGATGGTCGGTGATGATGATCTCCATGCCCATTTCGTTGATGGCAGTAATCTCTTCAATGGCGTTGACGCCGCAGTCCACGCTCACGATCAGTTTCGCGCCGGAGGTCTTCAGATAGTCAAGGCTGTTCAGGGAGAGGCCATAGCCGTCAATCATACGGTGCGGAATATAGAAATCTACTATCCCGTTGATGCGTTTCAAACCCAGGTACAGCAAAGCCGTGGCGGTTGTGCCGTCCACATCGTAATCGCCGTAAATGGTGATCTTTTCCTTGTCCGCGATCGCTTTCAGGATGCGCTGCACCGCTTTTTCCATCTGTTCAAACAAATAGGGGTCGTGCAGTTTATTCAGATCAGGATGGAAAAATTCCTGAATCACTTCCCTGGTCTGAAAGCCCTTTCTGTAAAGCAATTCCGCTATCAGCAAGGGACATTTGAACTCCTGCGCGATTGTCTTTACCTGTTCCAAAGCGCCATTGTCCAAGGGAATGGGTGTATCCCACCGCTTCTCCATAACTCAACCTTTATGTTTTTTATTTGAAAATCAAGTTTCCCGCTTCAAAGTAAAGAACTGTCTTTCAATCGACAAACAACAGACACAACTCCCCAGTTTAGAGCATACTTTGAAGTTATTTCATCATCTCAGATTTGGCCAATCTTGTAAAGAATAATATTGTAATCTTGGATTATTTGCCAAACTGGATTACATTTATCTTTATAACTTATTGTTATGGAGCTAGATACTTAACCCATAAAGTCAAGTCCTAAATGTTGGTGTAAAATCATAACTCATTGTTCAAAGTCCTCTT
>CAZWJK010000064.1:0-4303 GCA_964634035.1 uncultured Candidatus Cloacimonadota bacterium
AGAATTACGAATCGAAGAAAGCAGTAAATCAGGATGTCTTATTAGAATAAAACCGCGTAAATGAGGAACTACGAACAGGCAGTTTATGCAAAGGTGTGGAGTTCGAGTTTTCCGTTGATGATGGTGATGTAGGAATGGTGGGTCAGCCAGTCGCCGCAATTGGCGTAGGTGCCTTTGCCCATAGGCAGGGCGCAGGGTTCGTGGGTGTGCCCCATGATGACATAGTCATAGTCGTTGAGGAGGGCGGCGGCATATTGTTCCAGGCCCTGCTTTTTCTTTTCCTGCAGTTGATGGGTGATGCGCCTCAGACGGCTGCTGCGGGAAAGGGCTTTACCCAAAGCCAGGGCCAGATCGGGATGGATGATGGCATAGAGTTTGCGGGTGAAAGGGAAGCGGATGACCCTGCGCAGGAGCTTGTATTTGGCGTCATTGGTGGTGTGCAGGTCGCCGTGGGTGAAATAGATCTTTTTCCTGTCCGTTTCCAGGACAAAGGCGTCCTGATAGATCTCCGCCTGCAGTTGGTCAGGGAAAAAATCGCCGAACCAGAAATCGTGATTGCCGCTGATATAGACAATGCGGCAGCCCTTTTCGCGGATGTCGGCAAGGATCTTGAGGACTGGGAAATATGCTTTGATGATGGTGTATTTCCAGTCGTACCAGAGGTCAAAGATGTCGCCGTTGAGGATGAGCCAGTCGTAGTGCCCGGGCAGGGTTCTCAGGAAAGCCAGGGCTTTGGCGTTGAGCTCTTCGTCCTCAGGATTGGAGACGGCAAATTTGTAATGCAGGTCGGAGATGGCGCAGATTCTCATACTTACTTATTCGTAACAAAATAGACAATGTTGACGCCGAAGCGCAGGGCTTCGTCACGCACTTCGGGCGGGTCCTTATGCGTGTCCGGATCAGCCCAGCCGTCGCTGATGTTGGATTCGTATGTATAGAGCAGCATCAGCCGCCCGGTGTCGTCAAACAGCCCGAAGGCCTGGGGCGGTTTCTTGTCGTGCTCGTGGATCTTGGGCAGTTTGGCAAAGGTGAAATAGCTGCTGAAGAGCGGAAAATCGGGGCTCAGCTCGATCAGGTCGCGTTCCGGAAAGATGCGTTTGACCTCTCTGCGGAAGGATTCATCCATGCCATAATCATCATCGGCATAGAGAAATCCGCCCCGCAGCATCCATTCCCTGAGGTAGTCCAGTTCGCGGTCCGTAAAGCGGATGTTGCCGTGTCCGGTCAGATAAACAAAGGGATAGTCAAACAGCTTGGGATCTCCTGCTTTGACGATCTCCTGATCGGCGGGAAAATCCGTACCCAGAGTGCCATTGACATATTTCGCCAGGTTGGGCAGGACTTCGGGGTCGTTATACCAATCCCCTCCCCCGTCATACTGCAAACGGGCAAAAGCAGTGCGGGCAGGCAAAGCGGTCAGGCTCAGCATGATGATCAGAAGAAGCAGGAAGAGACGATTGGGGCTCTTTACCATGACTAATTCAGGATGTCCAAGGCGATGCAGTGCACTCCGTCCGCCACCACGGCATAAAAGCAGTTGTTGAAAGCGTCATAGTCGGAAAGGTACTGCAGGCGTTTTTCAAACAGGATGGAAGTGATCTGCTCGCCGGTGCTGATGTCGTGAATGAAGATGCCCTTTTCGGAAGGGACGAAGAGGATGCTGCCATTGATACGCGGATCGTCATTATTATTAAGTTCGAAGGGGGCAAAGGTCTGCCTGCCCAGGAATTTATCATCAAACGATTGGGTCCAGGTAACGTTGGAACCGTTTCTGAGACACAGCATCTGCCGGTCTTCCAGAAAGACTATGAGGTTGCCTCTGATCACGGAGATGCCTTTGATATCGGAAGTGAAACCTTTGTTCCACTCAAGTTTTTTGGAGTTTTTGTCAAACGCCAGCAGGTTGTTTTCCGAGGCGATGTAGATGTTGTTGATGTCGAAGGCGGGATTGGCAGTAACCAGGAAATTGAGGTCGGTCTGCCAGCTTTCGGTAAGCCTGATCCGGCGGGCAGGCAGATTGGCAAAGCGCTCGATCTTCTGCAACTGGCGTTTGATGGTTTCGGACTGGATGTTCAGCGTCTGCGGGATCTGCTCGATGGTGAGGCTGCTCTTGCTGGTCAGGAGTATCTTCAGTTTGCGGCTGGTGCTTTCGAACCAGCGGTTGCCGAACTGAATGTAGAGCAGAGCCAGCAGAGTCAGGATGATAATGATGAAAGCGCTGATCTGAAAGGGCTTGAAACGGGATCGCTTCACCACAGCCAGTTTGCTTTTGCTTTCCAGCAGGAGAAAGCAGCCGTTCGATTCCTCAAACATGGATTTGAGGAGCGTATTGATGCTGGCATAGTCAAAATTCATCTGCATCAGTTGGTCGGCAAAGACGCTTGGCAGAGCGATCAGGTATTGGTTTTCGGGCAGAACGATGCGTTTGGGCTTGACATTGATATCGCTTTCGGACAGGCCCAGCATCTGCATCTCGTCGAGGGATTTGACGTGGAAGTTATTCCACGGCCTGCCGGCGGGACGGAGGGAATCCTTTTCCACCAGCCCGCAGAGCATTCTGCCAAACTCCATGATGTAGAGCTCGTTGTCATACATCACAGCCAGAAAGAGAGAAATGCCTTTTTCCCTGAGGCCGGTCTTGCGGAAGACGGCGTGCATTTTCCAGTGGTATTCGCTGAAGAAGTCCTTCAGCCAGCTTTCGATCTCCACCTTGGAAGTCTGTCCCAGGGCGGAATTGCGCAGGTCTATCTTGATCTGGATCTGGATCTCTTCCAGGATCGGATCGTCCTCCGGATGCCAGGTCATCAGGAACCAGCCGAACCTGCCGTCCTGCGAGGAATTGAATTCAAACATCCCGTTCGGGAAGTTGTCCACACGGTCTTTAAGCGTAATCATCTATGACCACCATTTGATAAAACTTCGGTAGAACACCCTGATCAGGGTGGGCAGATCCATCAGCATATTGGTGTAGGACGCATTCGCCAGCGGGCACCAGCATTCCTTTTGGTGAATGGAGCGGCGTTCCAGTTCCGCGGCGGGCGAATACCAGATACGTTTGAAATCATATCCCTGCTTGCGCAGATTGCCCAATGACTTCGCCTTGATGCAGCAGGACCAGATATCGCCCTCTGGAGAGATCTGGGCTGAGGCGACTCCCGAATAGCAGGGAATGATCTGTCTTTTGTCGCGCATGATCTTCTTGACCAGGTTGTAGTACTCGATCCGGAACGCCATCGTGATCTTGCTCATGCCGGAGTAGTGGTCATTCTTGATGCGGTGGATGAGATAGTCGATGGCGGATTTGTAGGACAGCACGGAGGGAGTGATATCCGCTCCCATGGTGTCGAGCTCGACCCGTTCCTCGGCAATTTCAGTAATGTAGGAATCGGGATGCATCTTCATCAGATGATTGGCAATCGCGGGAAAAGTGTCCACATTGAACTTCGAGATCACAGTGTGGATGCCGACAGATAGGTTCTTGTAGGGCAGGGCTTTGAGTTTCTGAAAAGTGGAGATCACCTTTTTGTAATTGCCCGGCACGTTGCGGATCTGGTCATGCTGGTCCTCGATCCCGTCTATGGACAGATTGACTATGATCTGGGCTTTGGGACAGGCTTTGACGATCTGCTTGGTCTTGTCGACTATGGTCTTGACCAGCAGGCCGTTGGTCGGGATATTGATGATGCGAGGTTTGGAAGCCCTGTAAATGGCTTTGGCAATTTCGACTATGTCCTGCCTGAGAAAAGGCTCTCCTCCGCTGAAAGTGATCCAGTAGGGCGCATGGCCGATCTTTTTGAAGATCCTTCTGTATTCATCGACTGTCAGATTCTTGGCGGATTTTTTCCAGATGTTGCAGGTGCTGCAGCGCGAATTGCAGGTGTATAATAGACTGACGGTATAATTCATGGGCAGCAGCCTGGGAAATCCCAAATGCTTCATGACATAGTAAAAGAACATCTTTGGCAAAAGTGACAGCATAATATCCTTATCGATCCAGGTTTTTGGTGGTTGAAGCGATGTCCCAGGCAAAGGGATTTTTCTTTTTGATGTGATAATCTATGGATCCGAGCACACGGCTGTAGACTTCCACCAGCACGACCCATAGCAGCTTGAAAAGCTGAGCCGGCCTGTCTGTTACCTCATTCAGAAAGATCTTCAGCAGAACTCCGCTTTCCTGGGAGGACACTTTGTAGTTCTGCTTCTGCATCAGCCAAAGGTGACCGTTCTGGATGCGGCGGCGTTGTTTGATGAAGTCCTGCCAGTTTTCCGGGCCTTTGTTGTAAATAATGGCGTCGGGAACATA
>CAZWJK010000064.1:4403-11605 GCA_964634035.1 uncultured Candidatus Cloacimonadota bacterium
ACCAGTTTTTCGATAGTATCGGGAGCCGGGATGGTGTCACCGCTTTCAATGATCAGGATGTCGGATTTGGCTTCCCTGAGGAAGATATTGATGGCGGAGGATTTGCCGCTGCGCTCCTTTTCACAGATGAGCGAGACCTGGGGATGGGTGAGGGCAAATTCGCAGACCAGGTCATCCGTCCCGTCCGTGCAGGCGCTGGAGACGACAATGATCTCCGCGATCTCGACCGTGGTCAGTTCCTGTTCAGACAAAGCATTGAGCAGGTTGATGATATTGCCTGCTTCGTTGTAGGCGATGACGCCGATGCTGCAGGCGAGTTTCGTATTGCGTTCCGGTTTGATGTTCAGCATTTATCGATCCATTCTATTCATTCTGGGAAGTAAACTTAACATCCTTGGAAACGGCGTCCAGAATGCCGTTGACGAACTTGTTGGCAGATTCGCTGCTGTATTTTTTGGCAATTTCGATGGCTTCATTGATGATGATGGCAACCGGCGTATCGGTGAACATGATCTCATAGATCGCCACTCTCAGGATGCTGCGGTCGAGTTGTGCGATGCGCTCAATGCTCCAGTTGTCAGAATGCTTCTGCAGCATGGCTTCAATGGCTTCCAGATGGATGATGGTGTTCTTGATCAGTTCTTCAGCAAAGAGCAGAGAGCCGTGATTTTCGGAAATATGCTCATGCTCAGCCATCTGGCTCAGGATCTCAGGATAGGCATTGAGCTGATTAAACTCCCTGAATTCGTTTTCCGACTCGGAATAGTCAAGCGCATAGATCGTCTGGATGGCAAGTTCTCTGGCTTTGCGCCTCAGACCCATCAGATCAGCTCCCTGAACAGACTTACCATTTCCAATGCTGCCGAGGCAGCGCTGAAACCTTTGTTGCCGCCTTTGGTGCCGGCTCGTTCAATGGCCTGCTCTATGGTATCGGTGGTGAGAATTCCATAGACCACCGGCAGACCTGTCTGCAGGCTGACCTGAGAAATTCCTTTGGTAACCTCAGCACTGATGTATTCAAAATGCGGGGTGGCTCCCCTGACCAGGGCTCCCAGGCAGACCACAGCGTCAAATTTACCGGTCTGAGCAGCTTTCTGCGCAGCCAAAGGTATCTCAAACGCACCGGGCACCCAGATCACAGTGATATCCTTATCTTTAACTTCATGACGCAGCAGACAGTCCAGCGCCCCTTCCAGCAGCTTGCTGCTGATCAGTTCATTGAACCTGCTGATGACGAGGGCAAACTTATAGCCTTTGGATACCAGTTTTCCTTCGATAGTCTTCATTAAGGCACTCCTTTACTTCCAATCGGGTTGGAGAATTTAGGTTTATAGTCAATATATCTCAATGCCAGTTTTCTTTCAAGCAAAAAGTTATGAACCTCTTTTTTCGGAAAAAAACCTTGACCGATACCGAACCAAATAATTACTCGAAAATATGGAGTAATTGATGAAAATTCATTTCAGAGACGTACAGACAGGCATGGTGGAAGCGCGTGCAGTGATAGAACTTGAACCGGGTGTCTTTCTCAATGAAGTAACTCTTCTCAATATCGACGGTCAACTGGTGGTGGAGTTTCCCAGGAAGAATTTCAAGGGCAAGGATGACCGCACCCATCATCTGGATATCATCACCTTTGAAAATGAGGACAAGCAGGTTTTGTGGGAACTGCAGATCAAGGAAGCCTACCGGGCCTGGCGCAAGGAAAACAAGAAAGTCCTGGTCTATGAGGACAAACCTGTCAGCGAAACCTCTGAAGACAGACCGCCCCGCAGAGCATATAAGGAACGTTCCTTTGACGATAAGCCCCGTGGCGAACGCTCTTACGGAGACAGAAAACCGCGTGATTATTCTGATCGGACCGGCAGATCCAAACAATATGACAAACCCTTTGGGGATAGAAAACCGCGTGCTTCCTCTGACCGGGAGGGCAGATACGGTTCCCGGGAAAAACCTTCCGGCGAAAGACGCAGCTATGATGACAGACCAGACAGGAGAAGACAGGCATCATCAGATAAACCCGGACGCCAATCTGCAACAAGAGCTTCGGGAAAACCTCGTTCCATCAAATCTGACCGGCAAGTTTCCAAACGCACGAAATAAATATTAATACACAAATAAAATAACATGGAGGATGATTATGATTACCGATCTTGATCAAATTCTGGCCACCAACATCAAGACCATGAAGCGCAGCGCCATCCGTGAACTGCTCAAGCTGATCGCCAATCCCGAGATCATTTCCTTTGCCGGAGGGTTGCCTTCCCCGGCATCCTTTCCTGTGTCTGAATTAAAGACCATTATATCTGAAGTTATGGATAACGAAGCGCATGTAGCTTTGCAGTATGGCGCCACCGAAGGTGACAACCTGCTGCGCACCATGCTGGTCAACCGTTACCGCAAACAGGGTGTGGAAGTTTCACTGGAAAATGTGATCGTGACAACCGCTTCCCAGCAGGGCCTTGACCTGATCGCCAAGATTCTCATCGACCGCGGCGATTATGTCATCGTCGGCCTTCCATCCTATTTGGGTGGACTCAGCGCTTTCAACAGCTATGGCGCCAACCTGATCGGCATACCCATGGACGAGGAAGGCGAAGACCCCAACATCCTGGAAGCAAAGCTGAAAGAACTGCAGGGCATGGGCAAGAAACCCAAATTCATCTATCTCATTCCCGATTTTCAGAATCCCGCCGGCGTTACCATGACCGAAAAACGCAGGCTGGAGATCATTGCCCTGGCTCATAAATATGATGTCCTGATCCTGGAGGACAGCCCCTATCGTGAACTGCGTTACGAAGGTAAAGAACAGAGAACCATTTATGAACTGGACGGCACCGGCCAGGTGGTTCTGCTGGGCACTTTCTCCAAGATCTTTTGTCCCGGCTATCGCATTGGCTGGGTAATCGGGCATCCCGATGTTCTGGACAAGATGGTGGTCGCCAAGCAGGCCACTGACCTCTGCACGCCTGCCTTCACCCAGAGAATCGTAGCCCGTTACATGGAAAAGGGACTGCTGGACAAAAAGATCGAAGAGATCAAGGTGATGTATAAGGAAAAACAACAGAACATGCTGCAACTGCTCAAGGACAACATGCCTGAAAGCTTCACCTGGACCCATCCCGAAGGTGGACTTTTCCTGATGGCAAAAGGACCTGAGCACATCGATACCACTGAACTGCTGAAAGCGGCGATCACTGAAGAAAAGGTCGCCTATGTGGCAGGCAGTTCCTTCTTCTGTGACGGCGGCGGCAAGAACACCATGCGCCTCAATTTCTCCTACGAAACCCTCGCCAAGAATAAAGAAGGCATCGAGCGCCTGGGACGCTTCCTGAAAAAGCACATTTAGTACGTGATCGGATTCCTGCCTCTGCAGGAATTACATGTCATAAAAAAAGGCACAGGTTTTATCCTGTGCCTTTTATCATTCTTTCAGTTTTTTTAGAAGTGGTAGGTCAGGCCGAAGTTGAATGCATTAACAGAGCTGTTGTAAATCCCAAACATATTCTCTGATGTCTGGGGAGTGATTTTTCTCTCGTCAAACATAATGTGTTCATAATTTACATCGATTATCCATTTGCCAAGATAGAATCCCAGTCCGAAGTTTCCGCTGTATTTATCAGAAATGTCAGGCAGGGTCGGAGTCAGAGTGTTGTAGGGAACAGGGGATTCGTCATAGAAGAAACCGCCGCGCAAAGCTACTTTGGGGAATCTGTACTCGGTTCCGAAGCTGAATCTGAAAGTGTCTTTCCAGAGAGTGATCATTTCCGATTCTTCCATGGTGGTGGGTCCGATTATGGCAGGCGGGTCAAACTCGATCACGATGGTGTTCAGTGTATTCCAGAAAGTATAGCTTACATCAGCGTTGAGGGTCCATCTGGGATTGGGTTTGATGGAAACGCCCAAGCCGATGTCGCCAGGCAGATTGAGGTCGGCTTTGATATCTGTGGTGTCGCCGATCACTGCATTCACAGCATAAAGATGAGCATTGGGATTCTGAGCCATCACCTGTGACATATAGTTGACATAGTTGCTCAGCCAGGTCTTGATCTTGGCTTCGCCATCCATCTTGACCTTGGCAGGCAGTTTTCCTGAGATACCCATCTGGGCATGTTCACTGACCTTGAACATCAGACCCAGATTTCCGCCAAAGCCCAGACCGGTTCCTTCCAGTTCCATGGTGGTGGGCAGATTATATCCGAAAGTGCCGTGAGGTTTGACTTTGTTAATTTCGATCATGCCATAATACACACTCAGTCCGGCGCCCAGAGACCATTTGTCGCTCAGGCGAAAGGCCACGGTCGGATGGATGTCAACGATACCGATGGAACTCTTCATTTCCTTTTCAGGAAATCCCTCTGACCAGGTGATGGCAGTCAGGGTCGTATCCGTCGGGGAAACAAGATAGAAATTACCGGTGGGAAGGTCATAAATGTCCCATTCCGCCCCCAGGCCATAAGGAACATAGACTCCCAGGCCGAACTTCATTCTGCACTGTCCGCCCTTGACTGCATACAGGTTGGGGAACAGCCAGAGTTTTTCTTCTGCTGTGATGTTATCACCCGAAATTCCGGGCAGGATGTCTTCACTTTGGTATTCTGAAGTCGGCATGATGCCTGCTCCCGCCAGAGTGATGTAACTCCTTTCTGCAAAGCCCAATCCCGCGGGATTCCAATACATGGCTGTACCGTCGTCTGCCAGTCCGCGGAAAGCTCCGCCCAGACTGATCGCCTTTGAACCTATGCCGGATAGAGCAAAACCGCCGGCAAATAACGAACCAACACACAAAGTAAGCAGGATTGCTGTTAAGAGCCCGAGTTTTAATGTTCTCATCTTTTTCTCCTTGTTTTTTAGTTAGAGTTTATAGTGTTAACGTTATGAGATTTAAATATATTAACTCTCATAATCAAGTCAACTAAAATCTTTCGGTTATTGCATAACCTCTTATGTTATAGACAGTTATCATTTGAGATTAAAGCAGCTATATGATAACTTAACTGCTATTTGTTATCGGTTTCCTCAGTTGGTAATTGTTCATCCGCTTCTTCCGGCTGATCTTCCAATTCAGGGATCTCGTCTATTTCATCCGCCTCCAAAAGCACCTGCTCCGGCAGCCTGGTTTTGGCCTTGACCCCCAGCCTGATCAGTTTGCTGGCCTGGGAGATCAGGTTACCCTTGCCCTCCGACATCTGCTTGTGAGCTTTGTCATAAGCTTCCAGGCTTTTTTCCAGGTGCTTTTTGATGTCTGCCATGCTGCTCACAAAACCGACGAATTTCTCATACAGTTTGGCACCCTGTTCCGCAATTTCGTTGACATGCTTTTTCTGGTCGTCGATCCTCCAAAGGCTGCCCACCAGCTGCATCGTGATCAGCAGCGTGGAGGGGCAGACCAGCAGTACTTTCTTTTCGGAAGCGAATTTATAGAGTTCCGGATCATGATTAACGGCAACAAAGTAGGCAGCTTCCACCGGAATGAACATCAGCACGAAATCCAGCGTATTGATCCCTTTCAAGTCTTCATATTTCTTTTCGGAAAGCTCCAGAACATGCCGCCGGATGCTTTTCAGATGCTCTTTGACGCCGTTATCCCTGTCGGAGTCCTCAACGGCGCTGAAGTATCTTTCATAGCCCGTCAGCGAAACTTTGGAATCCACTATGATCTGTCTGTTGTCAGGCAGGTTGACCACGATGTCAGGTCTCAGGTTCTCACCTGTCTCGTTCTTGTAATTCGGTTGTGAATAGTAGTGCAGACCTTCCTTCAAACCAGTAAAATCTAGGATTCTTTTGAGATTTATTTCACCCCAATCACCCTGAGTCTTAGTATCGGCCTTGAGCGCGTTGACCAGTCGGTTGGCTTCCTGGCTCAGTGATTCATAAGCAGAGTGCATCTTCTTGACTTCTTCCGCCAGACTGAACCGCTGCTGCCCTTCCTTGATATAGACTTCTTCGACCTTTTTCTTAAAATCCGCCATCTGCTCCTTGAAAGGATTGAGCAGCAGGTTGAGCTGTTCCTTGCTCTGCTCTCTGAACGCATTGCCCTTGTCCTCAAAGATCCTCTGCGCCAGCAGTTCAAAATCCTTTTTCATTTCTTCCTTGGCGGAATTCAGCAGTTCGATCTGCTCCTTGAGTTTATTGGTCTGTTCCGCCAGCCGCGTTTCCAGTTCCGTATTCTTTTTTTCCAGTTCTGTGATCTGAATCAAGCTGCTTTTGATTTCCGTGTCCAGCTTTTCCGCTTTCAGGACAGCATCCTTTTTTTGTGAATCCAGCAGCTTGAGATCGGATTCCAAAACCTGCTGACGGCGCAGGTAGTGCATCTTAGTAAGCAGCCAGGTAAGCCCGCTGCCCAGCCCTAATGCTATTATGCCTATGATTGCAATTTCCATTTGATACCTCTGTGTTTCACTATTGCATACTTTATTCTGTGTTATTTTTTGTCAATTATCCTTTTCCCCGGAGTTCAAATTGCCATCTTAAATCTATTCAGGCATCACAAGTCATAAAGGGCAATTCGGACTTCGTGCTCCGTTAAGGCATAAAAGTCTTGACTGCACGGCAAATTTTGAAAATATGCATTAGTATTACGACTTAAGAAGGTTAAAATGTTGACTTCAGATGAACTAAAGGACATAGCACCTTGCGGCATCCACTGTGGTGCCTGCCCCGCTTTTTTATGCAAGGTCAATCCCGAACTGCTGGAGCAGATTGTCGCCAAAGGCCTGAAGAGAGAATCGCTGCCCTGCCCGGGCTGCCGTGAACACAAAGGCAAATGCGCTTTCACAGACGGCGATTGCGCCACCTATGACTGCGTGCAAAAGCATGACGTAACCTTCTGTTTTGAATGCAATGAATTCCCCTGCCAATACCTGCATCCCTGCGCCGACAGAGCCAATATCCTGCCCCACAATCTGAAGATGTATAACCTCTGCTACATTAAAACCTTCGGCATAGCTACCTTCAAGGCCAAATTCCCAGAGATCAAAGCCCGCTACTACATAGGCAAAATGGCGATCGGCAAAGGCCCGCAACTGCAATAAACAAAGCTCCCCTCAACTTTAACCCGGTTCCAACGGCAGAATAACCAACTGCTTTTGATCTTATCTTAATATATTCTAAAATGGTGCGTTAACACATCTTTGCGCCTCTTTCCTCACATCCCTCTCCCCCTTTTCTTCATTAAATCCATTACTTGACCATTACGGTAC
>CAZWJK010000065.1:0-11514 GCA_964634035.1 uncultured Candidatus Cloacimonadota bacterium
GTCTTACTTTGTTTTCTGCAATCTCAGCATGAATTCGTCGATCTGCTCTTGCAGCAATTTTGTGTTGTTTTCGGTGTGTGCAACCAGGTCATTGTAGAAAATGATCGTCAGGATGCCAACTATTAATCCGCCCACTGTTGTAAGCAGGGCTTCCCAGATGCCATTGGCCAGTAATGTGATGTCAATACCCTGTTGGCTATGCATGGCAATGTTTATAAAGACTCTGACCATGCCGGTAACAGTTCCCAGAAAGCCGATCAAAGGAGCTACCGCAGCAATGGTTGAAAGCCAGCCCAATCCCTTTTCCATCTTGTAAATAGCCAGATTGGCTGTCGTCTCTATACTGTCCTTGATCACAGAATATTCTTCCTTGGAAAGGGCAATCGCCTTTTTCAAAACAACGCTCAAAGGAGACTCGATGGGATTGGTTTTCAGAACAACTTCAATATCTGTGATTGACTGAGATTTGCTGATGTTGGCAGCCAGGAGCTTATGAAGTTTGTTGATATTAAAGATCTGCCTGTATTTGCTGATAATCAGACCCAGGCAGAAAAATGAAAGTGCCAGAAGGACAAACATCAGAGGTCCGCCCTTGAGAAAGATGCTTAATATTGTCATATTTACCTTCTATTACATTGTTCGAATGAAGGCACGGTTTTTTACTTCCGTGCCTTCATATCAGACATTTATGCATTGTTTTTCTTGAAATCCTGCATGAAGATAGATAGATCATGACAGGCTTTCAGAGGTAAAGCATTATAGGTGGAAGCACGGCACCCTCCGACATCACGGTGTCCTTTCAGACCAATCATGCCGTTGGCTTTGGCTTCTTTGATGAATTTATCTTCCAGTTCTTCGCTGGGCAGTCTGAAGGTTATGTTCATCAATGATCGTGAGTCCTGCTGAACAGTGCCTTTGTAAAAACCATCAGAGCCATCGATCACATCATATATGTATTTGGCTTTTGCCAAATTATTCTCATGAATTTTCTGCAAACCGCCATAATTCTCGATCCATTTCATCACCAAACCAATGATGTAAATTGCCCAGCAAGGAGGTGTGTTATGCATGCTGCCTGCATCTGCCTGAGTTTTGTAATTAAGGATGGTGGGAACATTTGGATTGATCCTCTCCAGCATATCTTTTTTGATGATTACTACTACTGCTCCAGCTGGCCCTATATTTTTCTGCGCTCCGGCATAGATCAAAGAGTATTTGTTCACATCGATGGGTTTGCTCATGAAGTTGGAAGACATATCTGAAATCAATGGAACATCTTTGGGTACTTCCGGATCAAAATGCCATTCAGTGCCATAGATCGTATTATTGCTGGTTATATGCAGATAAGCGGGATTATCGGATAGCTTCCAATCCTTGGGGATAAAGCTGAATTTGTTATCTTCTGAACTGGCAGCAACATGTACATTTTTACCAAGTTTTTTTGCTTCCTTGAGCGCTTTTGTAGCCCAGACTCCCGTATTGATGTAGTTTGCTTCCTTGTTTTCCGGACAGAAGTTCATCGGAACAGTAAGAAACTGAAGTGTGGCCCCTCCCTGCATGAACAGGACTTCATAATCATCACTCAGGCCATAAATGCGCTTGATGGCATCATGGGAAGCATTGATGATCGCTTCATATTCCTTGCTGCGATGGCTCATTTCCATCACGGAGAGTCCCATGCCTTTGTAATTGAATAAATCAGCCTGAGCTTCCAACAACACTTCTTCCGGCAATACGGCAGGACCTGCATTGAAATTATGGACTCTTTCCATTTTCTAATTCCTCCAGTTTGTTTATATTTATTAATGCAAGGATTTTACAGCTTTGATTTATTGGCAAGGAAATTCTATTCAATCTGGAAAAATGCTTCGATCTTGTATTCGACACACAGATTATTGAGCATAATAATTCTATGTTAACCTATTAGTTACGTTATTGTATCATTCTTTTGTATTGAAGCACTTGGCTGAGTAGTTCATTCATTTTTAAATCAGGCTTTTTGTCCTGAATGCTAAGCAGAATAGTCATGATCCCCGGAAAAGCCAATGATGTCCTGAAAGTCTTATGCTGTCCATTTTCATCGAGATATGATAATTTCCAAAAATGAGTGATGACCTTGAAGATTTGCATTTCTTCCAGCCGATGCCAGGGTATGATTATCCTTTTTCTTAGTAAAAAGCTTAATTCGAGTCTATCGTCTCTGATGATCACGGAATTGAGTGCTGTCAGATGTTTATAGAGCGTTCTAAGAGCGATATACAAAACAACAGCAGAGACAATTTTAAAGAACACTGTAACATCCTGAAATCTTGGTATCAGGATAAAAATGAAGTAGATACTATAACCGCCGGCAATAATAGATAACAGGATCATACTAAAGCGCACAAGTGGATGAAAGCGGTATAACTTAGTCTTAGTTGAGACTGTGGGTTCCTGATTTATGATGTCTGACACTTGAATTTATTCCAGATTGTATTTACATCTCCTACAATCATATCGGTAGAAGGTACTGCTCTGATCATGTTTTCCGCATCATCCTCGCCATGAAAATCGGTCCCGCCCGTTTGGAGCAGACTGTTTTTCAGGCAGAATTCCTCCAGTTCTTTTCTCATGCCTTCATTGTGGTCAGGATGCCAGACTTCAATTCCATCAATATTGGCTTTGATAAAATCTTCCAGATAAAAAATGGATTTAAGCTTGCCGGGATGGGCCACAATAGCAATTCCACCCGCTTTATGAATGAAATTGATCACATCAATTGTAGAAAGAACTGGTTTGGGTTCATAAGCTGGGGCATCATTGCCAATGTAAAGGTCAAATGCTTCCTGCTTGGTTTTACAGTGATTTTCCGCTACCAAGGCTTTTGCTATGTGAGGCCTGACGATCAGCTTCATCTCACCGGCAAAAGACAGGACTTGTTCCACAGGAATCTTGATGCCAAGTTTGGAGAGTTTGTAAAGCATCTTTTCTGCCCTGCTATGACGACCTTCTTTCATCCAGACCAGGATTTCATTCAATTCTCTGTTATCAGTATCAACACCGTATCCTAAGATGTGTACATCATCCCCTTTCCAACTTGAACTGAACTCAATACCAGGAATGATTCTCAGCGGCAAATAATTGTCAGGAAGGTGTCTATAAGCTTCTACTGTGTCATGATCAGTAATGGAGATCAGATCTATATTACTGCTGATAACCCGTTCAATGATGGATTTGGGTGAGAGGACGCCATCAGAATATTGGGAGTGTATATGCAGATTGATACTTCTGATCTCTAAACAATCCATCCTCACCTTCACATCAGTTATTACTGGGGAATCAAATCAAAGTTTTAATGATTAAGCCAAGCTAACCATCAATTTTCATCTCCAAAGCATTTTTTTGGTGGACAAGTAGAACGTCAATTAAATTATGAACAATTATACAAAATTATTACATGCGGCTTTGTTGAATGGTGTAATAAAATATTCATCGATAAGGATATATGACATGCATTATGATTCGGTTAAAAATGTCTTGATGCGCTCCATCAAGGTGTTGCCTGGCTTAAGAAAGGTGTTTTTCCTGCTTCTAGATTTACTGTTTCTAAGGCAATGGTATGTAAAAAGAGCTATAAAAAAAAACAGCAAGACGTATTCAGTACTAAGATTCTATGATGCAGGGGCCGGATTCTGCCAATATAGCGATTACATTTTATCCAGATATAAAAACTCATCTGTCCTGGCTTCAGACTTAAAAGAAGATTACCTGCAGGATTTTGCCGCTTATGCTAACCATAAATATCCTGGAAGGTTTGCCTGGATCTGTGCTGACTTGGTGGAATTCATACCCGAAGGCAAATTTGAACTCATAGTTGCCATCGATATTCTTGAGCATATTGAAAACGACCTCCAAGTCCTGAAAAACTTTCATGATAGTCTTGTTTCAGGAGGGAAACTGATCATTTCCACACCAAGTGATCAGGATGAAGCAGCCAAATTCACTGCTGAACATGTTCGACCCGGCTATTCAGAGCAGGAGCTAAGGTTTAAATTGACTGCTGCAGGCTTTACCATAATACAGTTTAAGTATTCCTATGGCAAGTGGGGAAAGTTGAGTTGGAAACTTGCCATCAAGTTGCCTATATCAATGATATCTTATTATAAAGTATTATTGTTAGTCTTACCAATCTACTATATTTGTTTATATCCTCTGATCTATCTTCTTATGATAATTGATATTAGCAGAAATAATAAACAAGGTAATGGAATTATTATTATAGCAGAAAAATCTCTTAGCGCATCTTGATGATGATTTGTTGTAGTCTATTCGTATCTTTTAATAGAGTATAGTGTCCCGATCTTTCGTTTTTCTTTCTTACCTGATCTTTTTTGAACAGCAGTTCAAGATTGGTTTGATGGGGATTTTCAATAGGTTCCAGTGTGTTTTCATAATTGCATTGCTGCAAATAATAATGATCCCCGGGCTGCAGCAGGGTTTGGATCTCGAGAATATCGTTCCAGTTCAACAATTGATTAAAATATGTCGTCCTGAATTCCCATTCCGCTCCTGATTTTCTGATCAGATCCATGCTTTTCCGGATATTCTGTTCTTTGACAATACAACCTGCGACGGTTGAATATAGAGAAAGCGGAGCTTTGATATCCATTGCCCAGTAATCGACTGCTTTGTTTTTAATCAGCTCTTTTACAATTTCAGGTTGAGAGCCGTTGGTATCCATCTTGATGCTGTAGCCAAATGATTTTATCTTAAGCGAAAACTCGATAATGTCAGTTTGAATGGTGGGCTCACCGCCGGTTATGGTCAGACAGTCCAGCTTACCCTTTCTGAGTTCCAAAAAGTTCAGAACGCTTTCTTCAGTTATTATTACACTGTATCTCTGAGGATCTACAAGTTCCGGATTATGGCAGTAGGGGCATCTGAAATTGCACCCTTGAGTGAATATCACTGCTCCAATCTTACCGGGATATTCCAATAAAGAGAACTTCTGAAAACCACCAATGATCATTAATCTGCTCTACAACTTTATAATGAGTTGGCTGTCTTCAGTTCTGTCTTTGGCCTGGAAGTTCTTTCTCATCTGAAACTCGGCTTTCTTGCCCTCATTCCATTGAGATACCGGTCTTAGGTATCCCACGATCCTGGAATATACCTCTGTTGTTTTCTGGCAATAGGGGCAGGTGTACTTTTCTCCGGTTAGATATCCGTGTTCAGGGCAGATGCTGAAGGTTGGAGAAAAAGTGAAATATGGCAGATGATAATTCTCGCAGATCTTTTTTACAAGCTGTTTCACACTCTCACCCCGGTCGATTCTCTCACCGCCAAATATATGCAGAACCGTGCCTCCGGTGTATTTGGTCTGAAGGTCATCCTGCAATTCCAAAGCTTCGAACACGTCTTCGGTGAAATTAACCGGCAGTTGAGTTGAGTTTGTATAGAAGGGTGTCTTGCTGTCAGGATTTGCAACGATGATATCGGGGTACTTTTTTGTGTCCATCAAAGCAAGCCTGTAGCTTGTGCCTTCCGCCGGCGTGGCTTCCAGATTGTAGTTGTTGCCTGTTTCTGCCTGAAACTCAGCCAGTTTCTTTCTCAGGTGATCCATGACCTTGATGGCAAAAAGATGTCCATCAGCTTCAGCAATGGTGCAATTTATAAAATTCAATACCGCTTCGTTCATACCGATGATACCTATGGTGGAGAAGTGATTCTTCCAGAATGAACCGTTCTTTTCATAGATCTTTTGCAGATAGAACTTCGTATAGGGATAAAGACCTTTTTCAGTGTAGTTTTCTAAAACCTTGCGCTTGATCTCCAAACTCTTTCTGGCAATTTCAAGCTGGTTATCCAGGATCTTGAAGAAGTCGATCTCCGTTTTTGCAATATAACCGATTCTGGGCAGGTTTAGCGTGACAACTCCGATCGAACCGGTCAGCGGATTAGCTCCGAACAGCCCTCCCCCGCGCGCCTGCAGCGTCCTGGTGTCGAGCCTCAAACGGCAGCACATTGAGCGTGCGTCTTCAGGGTTGAGTTCTGAATTTACAAAATTGGAGAAATATGGAATACCGTATTTGGCTGTCACTTCCCACAGGTAATCCAGGTTTTTATTATTCCAGTTGAAGTCTTTGGTTATGTTGTAGGTCGGGATCGGAAAGGTAAAGACCCTGCCTTTGGCGTCACCTTCGATCATCACTTCCAGAAAAGCTTTGTTGATCATGTCCATTTCTTTCTGGTAATTGCTGTATGTATTTTCCTGCGCTACTCCGCCTATGATGGCAGGTGTATCGGCATAGATCTTGGGGACCAACAGGTCCATCGTGATATTTGTGAACGGAGTCTGAAAACCAACTCTGGTAGGGACATTTAAATTGAATATGAACTCCTGCAGGGCTTGTTTGACTTCTTTATAGGAGAGGTCGTCATGCCTGATAAAGGGAGCCAAAAGGGTGTCAAAGCTGGAAAAGGCCTGCGCTCCGGCCGCTTCGCCCTGCAGTGTGTAAAAGAAGTTGACGATCTGCCCCAACGCGCTGCGGAAATGTTTGGCAGGACTGCTTTCCACCTTGCCGGCAACTCCGCAGAACCCGGTCATCAAAACGTCCATCAAATCCCAGCCGACGCAGTAAACTGAAAGCTGTCCCAGATCGTGGATATGCATGTCTCCATTCGCGTGCGCCTGTCTGACTTCGGGCGGGTATATCTTGTTCAGCCAGTATGTCTTGCTAACTTCAGAGGATATATAATTGTTCAGTCCTTGCAGGGAATATGCCATGTTGGAATTCTCGTTGACCTGCCAATCGAGTTTATCCAGATACTGGTCTATGAGTTTGACATCGGCGGCTGATACCAACTCTCGGATGCGGGCATGCTGGTCTCTGTAAATAATATATTGCTTGGCTGTCTTTTTATAGGGAGAGGCAAGCAAGACTTCCTCAACGATGTCCTGTATCTTTTCCACTTCCACCATGTCGCTGTCAAAAACCTGTAAAGCGAGATTGAGCACTCTCAAGGTAAGCTTTTCCGCAATTTCCTGGTCAAACTCGCCGGAGGCAGCGCCGGCTTTTTGCAATGCCACTGTTATCTTTTTTTTATCGAAGGATACTAACTGTCCGTTTCTTTTTTTGATTTTATTAAACATAATTCCACAACCTTTTCCAATGCCTATATCTAAATCTATATAAATTAATATATTATGCCCCTAAACCCTATTTCCGGTGTTTAGGCGAATTACTAATTGAACTATTATATTTGAGAAGCTTAGCATTTTGTCAATTGAAATTATGATACCATCTGACATTATTCTTTTTTGAGGATTACATCATCCTCTGATATAGACAGATAGAGCGTTAAAAAAACTTTTGGGGAAAATCTATTTTGGCATTGGAAAGTAATTTGCATTATTATTTAATCGATAAAATAATAGTATGGAGGATTGTGTGCAAAAATACATTCTGCTTGTGCTGCTGATTAGTTTGAGCCTGAGTCTCACCGCAAATGAATGGCCCAATGCCGTTCCCATCAGACAAGGCGTGAATATCGAATGGTACAGAACCGGTACTGATACCCCGGATGGCGGAGCCATATATGTTTGGTCGGACACCAAACTCGGTGCTCGTGACCTATATGCCCAGAAGGTTGACGCCAACGGTAACATGGTTTGGGGAGAACCCCTGCTTGTTGACGGCAAGCCTGACAGACAGGAAGATCCTGTCATCACCAAGACAACCGACGGCAATTACATAATCGCCTGGATCGATTTTTATGATGATCTGGACGGTAATGTATATGCGCAGAAAGTCAGCCCCACCGGCCAATTGCTTTGGCAGACTGGTGGAATGCCGGTCTGTGTCTATCCCCAAATTCAGATCTCTCTGAACATGGAAGCTGATACTGAAGGCGGAGCATACATAATCTGGGAAGACTCCAGAAATCCCGGCAAGGACATCTATGGCCAGCGTATCAATTCAAGCGGCCAGCCTGTATGGGCATTGAACGGGATACCCATTGCCAACGACGTCGGCGCGGATGAATCATACAATACCATGTGGCCTGATGGCGCAGGCGGAATGATCGTCGGTTATGTGCGTTCCCAGGGAGCAGCGGAAGATCTTTTCATCAAGCGTTTTCTGCCCAACGGCCAGATGGCATGGGCGCAGCCCCTGGCACTTAGCCCCAATCCTGCCAAACAGAACAAGATTAAAATGGCCCCCATCAACAGCGATTCCTTTGTTTTCACCTGGATGGATTTCCGCAATACCCATCCGGACATCTATGCGCAAAGGATAAGCATCAACGGTGAAGTTCTCTGGCCTGAGCCTTTTGTTGTCTTTTCTGATAACAGCGCTCCCACACCTGCCCCACAGGAAAATCCCCGTATTGTCCAAACCAGCGACAACGGTGTCATCATCATCTGGGAAGACAAGCGAAATGACTTTGACAACGCCGACCTGTATGCCCAAAAGCTTAGTCTGACAGGGCAAAAGCTCTGGAATCCGGAAGGCGTGCCTCTGGCGATCGCTGATTTTATTCAAAACGCGCCCCGCATGAGTTCTGACGGTGCCGGCGGCTGTTATGTGGTCTGGGATGACGCCAGAAACGGCAACGCTCCCCAGATCGACATTTATGCCCAACACCTCTCATCCACCGGTGTTGCCTTATGGGATGCCAACGGCAAAGCGATCTGCACCGCTCCCAATGAGCAGTCCAGTTCACTTCTGAAAGCTTCCGGTAATAATGTGTTCATCAATTGGATGGATATGCGCAACGGTTCGGTCGGCATCTATTACCAGGTGCTGAATTCCGCCGGTAATATCCTGCTTGCTGAAAACGGCGTGCAGGTCTTCTGGGGTTTGAGCGGCGACGCCACTCTCAAGGAGATCATCTTACTGCCGCGGCAGAACGATGCTGTCATCATCTGGCAGGACACCAGGTATGCCAATCTCGGCTATCAGATCTTTTATCAGATCATCAATCCAGATTCCACGGTTGATTTTGAATTCAACGGCAGACCCGTCACCACCCTAACGGGAAAAGACCAGCAAACTGTTTCCGCTGTCGTTTTACCCGATGACAAAATTGCCATTGTCTGGGAAGAGAACCGCACCAATAATCCCAAGATCTTTGGCCAACTGCTTGATGCCAACGGCAACCGGCTCTGGGGTGACATGGGAATGGCGATGACTGACAGTGAACCCCTGCGTCAGAAGGATCCCAAAATCTCATATTATGACGGTGCCATCTATGTCGGCTGGTCCAATCTTGACCTGGTCAACGCTCCCGGCGGCCCTTATCATCTCTTCCACATCTATGGCCAGAAAATTGTCGGAAACACCAGAATGTGGGGCAACAATGGCGTGTTGATCTCAGAGATCCCCGCATCCAACATGCTGTTTGAATGCGAACTGAATGCTCTGATCAACACCTATTTTGTCTGGACCAGAACCAGTATCCATCCTGATGACCCCGGTGCCAAAAATGTCTGGGTCAAGCGGATGACGCCTGAAGGAACGACCTTTGCCGGCTGGTCTGAATATGGTGTCCTGACCTCCAACTACACCGGTTGGGACCTGATCCAATACAAACCGGAAGCAGTTTTGACCACTGGCGGTCTGTTTGTCACCTGGCAGGATTTTCGGGACGATTACATTAAAAATCTATACGGACAATTAGTCTCTCTGGATGGGCAATTGCTTTGGGATCCCAGCGGAATTGCCTTGGCGGACTATGGCAGAGAGCAGGACGAAGTCTCAATCTTAGGCGGAAATGACATCACTTTTGCCTGGAAGGAAAGCGTCACCGGTGAAAATGAAGATATTGCCATCCAGCGCTATTCTTTGGGCGGATCACCTTTATGGGGTCCTCTGGGAAATTTTGTGGTGCAACGCGACACCACCCAGGCCAATCCCTTCCTGGCCCGGTTTGCTAATGGCGGAATGGTCGTCGCCTGGGAAGATTATGCTGATGAAGACGCTGACATTCACATCAGATACATTGAATCTGACGGAACTTTGATTGGAAGCAGTGACGGCATTCTGGTCTGCGATGAACTGATGCCTCAGTTGTATGCCCAGATCGCTCCCCTGAACAACGAAAACAATGCCATCATCATCTGGTCGGACGGCCGTTCCAGCGGCAAAACACCGATCTTTGGGATCTATGCCCAGAAGATAAACAACCAGACCACTTCTCTCCAGGACGATAATCTCCTGCCAACTGCTCAGCGTGTTTTGCTCAGGCAGAACTATCCCAATCCCTTCAATCCTGAGACACGGATCGATTTCTCCCTGGCTAAGGACAGCGACAAGCTCGAACTTGTCATCTACAATCTGAAGGGACAGAAAGTCAAATCACTATATAATGGAAAAGCGGAAAAAGGCAGTCACAGCCTGATTTGGGACGGAAAAGACGAGAACGGTTCAGCCGCCGCTTCCGGTGTCTATTTCTACAAACTGACCACCGGTGCGCAGACCATCTCGCGTAAAATGGTACTGATGAAATAAGCTCAATTACTGTTGAAATACAAGGGATGCAGCTTCGGCTTGCGTCCCTTTTTTCTTTTATGCCTCTTCCCCGCTTCTGACCTGTTCAGAGATTGAAGTTGATCAGACGGGCAGGAAAAAGCTCTGATAGAATTTGTGGATATAAGTGCCGGACAGCTTTTCCAGTTCTTGCTTAAAGCCGCTGAAGAGGATTCTGCCGGCGTCCATCATCACGATGTAATCCCCCAGTTCCGAGATGCAGTAGGGATCGTGGGTGATGGTGATGGGAACCACATTTCTGTTATCGATGACCAGTTTGAGGAAGGTCATCACTTCTTCCGCGGTGAGCGGGTCAAGCCCTGTGGTGGGCTCATCAAGTATCAAATATTTGGGATGGGTGACCAATGCTCTGGCGAGGCCGATGCGTTTGCGCATGCCGCCGCTCAGTTCAGCGGGAAAGTGATCAGCGGTCGCTTCCAGGCCGAGAAATGTCAAAACTTCCGTAACCTCGCTTCTGATCTCTTCGGGTGACTTTTTTCTTTTTTCATACAAAGGCAAAGCGATGTTCTGGAAGACGGAAAAGGAATCGAGCAGAGCGGCATACTGAAAGACCATGGCGAGCTTGTCAAAGACCGGATGGCGCTGGCTGAGGTCGGTATCCGTAGTAATCACATCATCGATGGAAATCCTTCCTGATTGCGCCCTGTAGAGGCCTGCGATGGTTTTCATCAAAACAGTCTTGCCGCAGCCGCTTTTGCCTATGATGACGGTTCGGCAGTCGTCGGGAAGCTTCAGCGTGATCTCGCTCAGGATATCCTTGCTACCCAGTCTCAGATTAAGGTCACTGATTTCGATCATGGCGCCTCTGGACCCATCTGCTGATGAAATATGCCAAAGCCAGACCGCCGATATTGGCTGCCAGATCGATCACTGACACCTGACGGTTGGGAATAAAAACCTGGTGAGCTTCGTCAAGGGCAGCCAGAATAACGGCAGCCATCAGTAGCTGCTGCCGGCTGTAGCGGTTAAACAGACCCCGTCT
>CAZWJK010000066.1:0-4730 GCA_964634035.1 uncultured Candidatus Cloacimonadota bacterium
AATGTATATCAAATGTATAGTAAATGTATTCTAAAGCACATTTGATATACTTTTGATATACTTTTGACATAGATTTGATCCACTTCTGCAAAAGGGAGAGAAAAAAGGATTGACAGATAAAAAAGGGTGGAATTAGAGTCCTGAGTAGAAGATCCCCTTGGTTTGCATATTTAACCTCAGGCATTAGATTATCCTGGAGAAGCGCGCTTTATCATGGCGTTTGGGAAGGAAAATTGCACCACACGACAGCCGTGGGATAAGGATATGATGAAAAAAACGATACAGACAGCCCTGCTGACACTCCTGCTGACGGGGGCCTGGACATTTCTGACGGCGGACAAGTATGCCGGCGAGATTTTCCAGATGGCGCCCGGGGTGTCCAACCTCGCCATGGGCAATACGGGCTATACCAATGCGGAAGCCCTTTCCGCCGCCTGGTGGAATCCTGCCCTGCTTGCCCTGAAAGGCGACAAAGGCATTGAACTGATGCACGCCGAGCAGTTTGAAGGGCTGATGCAGTTCAACCACATTTCCGCGGTCTTCGGCTCTGAACAGCGGCTGGGACTGGTTTTGACGCATATCGGGATCGACGACATTGCGATCACTGCACTGCCCAATGACAGCCTGCCGCCTTCCGCCACCAATCCGCCCCTCGTGCAGAAACGGGTCAATAACAACGATCTGATAGCCTATTTCGGCATCGGGACCGCTACGCGGGACAATCTGCAGATCGGCGTCACGCCCAAGCTGGCTTACCGTTCGCTGGCGGAAAAGCACGGATTCGGTTTCGGCGCAGACCTGGGAGTGCTCTGGCAGATAAGCTCCAAACTGAAGCTGGGAGCGGTGGCAAAGGACTTTTTCACGACCCAGGTGTTCTGGGAAAACGGCACCAATGAAGCGGTCTATCCCTCTGCCAATGTGGAAGTTGGCTTCGAGACGAAGGTCTCGTCCAGGGCAATTCCAATCGTTGTCAGGGTTGGAGCGGAGACTTTGACGGAGAGCAGAAAAGAGGCAGCCACCGTTGATGCAGGCATCTTCAGCGCGGATTTTCACGCCGGAATAGCTGTCCTGCCCATTCCTCAGATCAAGCTGATGGCGGGCTATGACATCGATTCCATAACGGCGGGGTTGGGTATTTACCTGAAAAAACTGGCAGTTGAATATGCCGTAAAACCCGGTTCCCAAGACGATCTGGGCCTGTCACAGCGCATTTCCGCCGGGTGGAGATGGTAAAAAAACGCCTTGCCCTTTTGGGCGCCACGGGCTCGATCGGCAAATCAACCCTTGAAGTCATCCGCGAACAAGCCGGCAGCATCACTCCGGTCCTGCTCACAGGGCACAGCAATCACGCTTTCCTGTTCAAAACAGCAGCGGAATTCAAGGTTCCGAGCGTGGTTTTAACCAATGAAAAGTTCAGAAATTCCCTTACCGATATCCCGTCAGGCTGCAAGGTGTATTACGGCGAAGCGGAACTGATCCGGATCCTGGAGGACGGGGATTATGACATCGCGCTCAATGCAATCAGCGGTTCGGCAGGCCTGAAAAGCACTCTTGCAGTGCTCAAAACGGGCCAGACGCTGGCGCTTGCCAATAAGGAATCGCTGGTGATGGCGGGGCACCTGGTGAAAGAACTGCAGGCCAGACACGGTTCACAACTGCTCCCGGTGGACAGCGAGCACAGCGCCATCTTTCAGGCGATCGGGGCGCATCCTCACTCTGAACTTGCCAACGTGCACATCACGGCATCGGGAGGCGCATTCAGGGATCTGCCGCTCAAGGATTTTGACAAGATCACGGTCGAGCAAGCGCTCCGGCATCCGAATTGGGACATGGGCGCAAAGGTTACGCTGGATTCGGCAACAATGTTCAACAAAGCCCTGGAGGTGATGGAAGCACACTGGCTCTTTGACCTGGACTGGTCTCAGATCAAAGCGGTGCTGCATCCGCAGTCGGTCATCCATTCCCTGGTGGAATTTGTGGACGGCTCATTTCTGGCACAACTCAGCACACCAGACATGAAGCTGCCCATCCTCTATGCTCTGAGCTATCCCAAGCGCGTTAAATCCGCTCTGGTAAAGACAAAGCTGACGGAACTGCCGCCTCTGACCTTCGGGGTAATCGAGCCTGACAGGTATCCGCTGTTTTACATCGGCTGCGAAGCGGGCCGGCGGGGCGGGATCATGCCGACCGTGGTGAATTCCGCCAATGAAGCGGCTTTGCGGCTGTTCCTGGACGGCAGGATAACTTTCCAACAGATCACAGAGGTGGTGGAAGCGGCGTTTGCTGATGCGGAGTTTGCGGAAGAGCCGGATTTGGAAACCATTATCGAGACCAACAGAGAGGTCTACAAACAGATCACAGCGGACTGAAGAGCTTCTGCCCGCCTGCCCTTAACTGCGATCAAATCAAATAGAAAACGCTTGTACTGTTATCAGTAAAATCAGAAGAAAACGCGGTGCAGCTTGCCTGTCAGGATGGATTGGATGATCCAGAGAACGAGGGCCATGCCGATAAAGACCCATTGCTCCAGGTCAGTGATCTTTGAGGTGCGGCGGAAAGCCCTGAAAATGGATATGATGCGGGGCATCATCAGCGAATAAACCGCCACAACACGGAGCATTGCGCCTTTGGCTTTGAGCAGCCAGGAGACATAACACAAAAAGGCCAGGGCCAAAAGATTGATCAGGATCGTGGAGATATCAAGTTTTCCGGACGGCGCTTTTTCCATAATAACCTCATTCTTTATCTGAGACTAAAGTCAGTTCAGCCGAGCCTTTTGTCAATCAATTTATTGCGGACCCGCCGCCTGAATGACCTCCGCCACAGTGTAAAGCGAACCTGCGCCGATAATGACATCCTCCGGTCCGGAATCCTGCAGGGCAAGCTGATAGGCCTCTCTGACCGTGGGCGTGGTTTTGAACTTAATGCCGCAAGCTTTGACCACATCCGCCTGGACTTCGATCTCAGCGGCGCGCTCCGACTCGTTCTTGCTGATATAGAAGGTCTCCGCCAGCGGACAGAGCGTTTTCAGCATCTGCTCATAATCCTTGTCAGCCAGGATGGAAACGGCAAAGCGCAGCTTTCTGGCTGGAAAAAGTTCTCTCAGGTTGTGGGCCAGGGACTCCATCCCGTGCAGGTTGTGGGCTCCGTCCACGATCACGGTGGGAGTGGTGCTCAAAAGCTGCATTCTGCCCATCCAGTGGATGTTCTGCAGGGCGGTGCGGACCTTGTCAGGGTCAGGGATGAGGGCTGCTTCTTTGCAATAAAGCAGCCAGGCGGTCAGAGCCACGGAAAGATTGGCGGCCTGGTGGCGTCCCAGCAAGTTGGATCTGAGCCCGTCCAGCCGGAAATCTTCAAACTCATAGCTGAACATCACTCCCTGAGGGGAATTGACAATGTCCTTCACCTGAAAGTCGCGGTCCATCACATAGACAGGCGCGTTCAGTTCAGCCGCCCGGTCCAGAATGACCTGGCAGGGCGAGGGATCGATCCTGCCAAGCACAACGGGCACTCCGGCCTTGATGATGCCGGCTTTCTCGAAAGCTATTTTTTCCAGACTGTCGCCCAGGGTTTTGACATGGTCCAGGCCGATAGTCGTGATCACGGAAACCTTGGGCAGAAAGAGATTGGTGGCGTCCAAACGGCCGCCCAGACCGACTTCCATGATGGTGTAATCTATCCTGCGGTCGGCAAAAAGCTGAAAGGCGAGCGCGGTCGTGATCTCGAAGAAGGAGGCGTCCCACTTGCTGAAGATGTCCTCGTAGCGGTGAAAAAGCTCCAGGATCTGCTCAAAATGGAGGTTGGCGCCATTGATGCGGAAGCGCTCGCAGTAATCGATCAGGTGGGGCGAGGTGTTGAGTCCGGTGTGCAGACCGTGCTGCAGGGCGAGGGCTTCCGAAGCGGCGCAGGCACTGCCTTTGCCATTGGTTCCGCCGATATGGATGCCGCTTAACCTGTCCTGGGGATTGCCCATATCGTGCAAAACGCCTACAATCCTTTCCAGACCGAGTTTGACATTGCCGGAATAGCGCTTAAATATGTATTCGAGAAATTCGGTGTAGTTCATATTCACTAAAAAAGCACCAACGGAAGGGGGCTCCATTGGTGCTGAATCCTTTCTGGCACTTTGGTTTATTCGAACTCTGGCTCTTCGGGCGGGATCAACTGGTTGCGCAGGGCGGCATTGTCCTCGCGGATGCGTTCCAGAGCGGTAGGATCGGTTCTCCAGATCTCGATGTATTGCTTGACCAGCTGCAGTTTGTAGTTGCCGTCAAAGCCGGCTGCGGCTTCAATGAAATCGAGGTCGTCAATGAAATAGTTCTGCAGTTCGGTGGGTTCCATGTTTTCATAGAAGCTCTTGGGCAGGAAGTGTCTGGGATAGCGGATCAGGTTCGGGCAGACGACGATGGTGCCATAGTTCAGCTTCTGAGTGCCGGCAATGTCTTCCAGCAGGAATTTGCTGAAGACGATGTATTGCTCTTTGGAACCGCGGTTCTCCGGGCATTCGAATGCCTTGCTGAGATAGGTCTCGCGGCGTTTGGAAAAGGAACTGCTTTCTGTCGTTTCAGGCGCTTTTTTGTAGTTGGATGTCAGCAACTTGAGATCGCCGTTGAAACTGGTCAGGTTGTCCTTCATGTAATCTGTGGAAGCGACCCAGATCAGCTTCATGTTGTTGATGCAGTCCTCTTCGTTCTTGGTCTTGTCAAGGTTGAAGAAGCTGGGCAAAGCCA
>CAZWJK010000066.1:4830-11403 GCA_964634035.1 uncultured Candidatus Cloacimonadota bacterium
ATGCAGTCCTCTTCGTTCTTGGTCTTGTCAAGGTTGAAGAAGCTGGGCAAAGCCAATATGAAGACCAAAGCCAGCAACAGGACAATAATGATTATCGTATAAACCGAGAAACCCCGTTCATTCAAACACATATCAATCTCCTGAGTATGTAATCACTTTTTATTTAATCAATTTCAGCTTGGCAATCTCGTCAAGTCTTTTCTTTGTTGATGACGCTGCCGTGAGGTCTGTTCAGGCTGAGGGCAAAGCGGAAGCGAGAACGCAAAAAACAGGTGCGAAAAAAGTGTTTACAAAATTAAGTCCTGATTATAATTGGCAATTAGACAAAACTGTGAATACTGGACATTAAGAACGCGTGAGAGGTCATTATGGAACTGTTGTCAGAACCCATTAAATTCCCGTCCGACTGCAATATCATCTTTGGACAGTCACACTTCATCAAGACGGTGGAAGACCTGTATGAGGCAATAGTGAACAGCGTTCCCGGCATCAAGGCGGGGCTTGCTTTCAATGAAGCTTCGGGGCCGTGCCTGGTGCGCAAGGACGGCACAGATACCGAGCTGATCGAGATCGCTGTGGAAAACCTGCTGCGCATCGGAGCCGGGCATACCTTTCTGATCGTGCTGCGCGACGCTTTTCCCATCAATGTTCTGCCCGCCATCAAGGACTGCAGAGAAGTGGTCACAGTCTTCTGCGCGACCGCCAATCCGGTGGAGGTCATACTCGCCAAAACCGAACTCGGCAAAGGAGTTTTGGGCATCATTGACGGCAGCAGTCCCAAAGGCATAGAACTGGATACCGACATCTCGCACCGCAAGAAATTCCTGCTGGACATCGGCTATAAAAGATAAAGAGACACTGTTATACCAATGAAATTAAGAACCTTTGTGGCGCTGGAACTGCCCGATATCCATAAACAGGATATCCTGCAGTATCTGAACCTGTGGAGCCGTGCTCACAGAAACGGTATCAACTGGGTGAAGCCGGAAAACCTGCACCTGACGCTGCTTTTCATTGGTGACACGGAACAGGGGGATGTTCCTGAACTGAGCAAAGCCCTGTTTGATGTGGTGATCAAAAGCTCAGGATTCCGGCTGAAATGTCTTGGCTTCGAGCTTTTTCCGGCGCGGGAACCAAGACTGATCTGGGTCAAGCTGGACACTGAGGACAAAGCCATCTTCCAGCTTGCCAAGGACCTGAACAGAGCTGTCCGGGATTGCGGTTACGAGCCTGATGCCAAAGCCCTGAAACTGCACATCACGGTGGGCAGGATCAAGTCTCAGCAGCCCGCCTGGCTGGAAGAGGAAATAATGCGGTCCGAACTGACCAGCGAGTCTGCAGTCTATGATACAGTGACTTTCTACCAAAGTCTGCTGAAGCCAGACGGACCGGTCTATACGGCGATTCAGCAGTTTAACATGATAAAATAAACACCTGGAGGTATAAATGCTGGAAAAAACAAAAGGCACAGCACTCAAAACAGCGATGACCCAACTCGAGAAGAAATTCGGCATCGGCACTCTGATGCGGTTGGGGGACAATCCCAAAGCGGCGGTGGAGGTGATCCCCACCGGAGCCATCAACCTTGATCTGGCCTTGGGCATAGGCGGCATTCCCAAAGGCAGGATCACTGAGATCTACGGAGCTGAAGCATCCGGCAAGACCACTCTGGCTCTGCACGTCGTGGCACAGGCGCAGAAGATGGAAGGCACCGTCGCCTACATCGATGCCGAACACGCTCTGGATGTCTATTATGCAAAGAATCTGGGTGTCGATATCGAGAACCTTCTTCTGTCCCAGCCCGATGGCGGAGAGCAGGCCCTGGAGGTCGTGGAAACTTTGGTCCGCAGCAGCGCGGTTGATCTGATCGTGGTGGATTCCGTGGCAGCTTTGGTACCCAGGCAGGAGATCGAAGGCAATATGGGAGACAGCCATGTCGGCCTGCAGGCACGGCTGATGTCGCAAGCGCTCAGAAAGCTGACTGCCATTGTCGCCAAATCCAATACGGCAGTGGTTTTCATCAACCAGACCAGAATGAAGATCGGCGCTCCGCCTTATGTCAATCCGGAAACCACGACCGGCGGCGTTGCCCTGAAATTCTACTCCTCAGTCCGCATCGAGATCCGCAATGCAGGCGCCATCAAAGATGCCGGCGGTGAAAATCAGGTGGTCGGTTCGCGCACCAGGGTCAAGATCGTGAAGAATAAGTTCGCCCCGCCCTTTAAGACAGTTGAATTCCCCATCATCTTCGGCGAAGGCATTTCAC
This sequence comes from uncultured Candidatus Cloacimonadota bacterium, assembly GCA_964634035.1. Classification (GTDB taxonomy): domain Bacteria; phylum Cloacimonadota; class Cloacimonadia; order Cloacimonadales; family Cloacimonadaceae; genus UBA5614. The sequence continues at coordinate 7,097 of CAZWJK010000066.1, forward strand.
ATCTGGACATACTGCTGGACATGGCGATCCAGCACGACGTCATCAAGAAAAGCGGCTCCTGGTTCTCCTATGGTGAGACGCGCCTGGGGCAGGGAGCGGACAAGACCAAGCAATACCTGAAAGAGAATCCTCAGCTTATCGATCAGGTCTCGGAGCAGGTGAAGTCGCTGATCAAGCCAGAAAGCATCGCTGCGGCGCCGGAAGACAATGACTCTGACAATCTGGAAGAAGTCTGATAAAGACCGTTTCTGCCTGATAAAAATCGATAACAGCGTCTGGGGAAGCCTGTCTGAAAAGGCTCTCCGGACGCTTTTTCATTACCGCATCGGCAGCACTGAGATCACGGAATCGGAAGCCAGATTTCTGCAGGATGAACTGCTCAGGGCCGCCTGGAACAAGCTTCTGGATTGGCTCGCCAAGCAGGAGCGCTCCACCAGTGAAAGCAAAGAATACCTCAGCAGGCATCACTTTCATCAATCCATTATAGCCCAGTGTATTGAAGAAGCTTTGAAAAAGAGCTTTATCGATGATGCCAGGTATTGCAGGCTGCTGATAGAATCGCTGCTGGAGCGTGAAAAGAGCCCCATGCAGATCAAGAGCAAGCTGGTCGAAAAGCGGCTTCCGACTTCTCTATGGGAACCGATCCTGGAAGAACTGACCTCTCCTCAATTGCAGAGATCCATCATCCGCACTCAGGCGGAAAAGACCTATCTGCGTTATCGCCATCTGGATAAAAGAGAATGTTATGAAAAATGCCTGACCGCCTTATACAGAAAGGGCTTCGCTCTTGATGACATAAGGGATGTCGTAGCGGGACTGGTCTTTAACAAGCAATAAAAAAACCGCAATCGGAATTGCGGTTTATAAATCCTGGAAATCAAATTTCTGCTATCAGACCATTTTCTTCACTTTATTGGCTTTCAGACATGAACTGCAGATCTTGTAAGTATCAACTTTGCCTTTATATTCACCTTTGATTTCGTGCAAATTAGGGTAAAAACGGCGCTTGGACGCATTCATGGCATGTGAACGATGGTTGCCAACCATTGGTGCTTTTCCGCATACATCGCATATTCTCATTGTGTTTCACCGTCCTCGGTTATTCTTTTGAGCCAAACAAATTTCAGGCAGGTTTTTTGACAAGTATTTATTTTGTATCCTTTTGCGGCAGCCTGATGATGAAGATCACTCCATGCGGCTCGTTCGGTTTGTATTCAAGTGTGCCCCGATGCTCATGTACCAGCTTTTGGGTGATGGCAAGCCCCAGTCCTGTGCCGTGGGTTTTGCCTTCAGACAGGAACGGGCTGAACAGGTTTGTTTTCATGTGATCGCTGAGTCCGGGGCCGTTATCGCTGACGACCAGCACCAGATGATCCTCATCCAGCATGGCGTCGATGCGGATAAATCCTTTCTTGGTCATTGCTTCCGAGCTGTTTTTGAGCAGGTTGATCAGCACTCTGCGGATCTTGGAATCATCCATCCAGACTTCTTCCGTGACCCTGTTTTCCACGATGAAATCAATATCCCGGTTGACCAGAGTCTGGCCAAAGGTGTCTTTGATGTCCTGCAGGAGGACGTTCAGGTCCACCATCTTGGGATTGATGGGAGTGGTGTTGCCTTTGGCGAAGTCCAGTATTTCGCGCACCATCTGGTCGATCAGATTGGTCTGATGCACAATGCTGTCGGCAAATTCAGTGCTTTCCGGATACAGCTTTTTGATGATCTCCGCTGTCAGAACCGTTATGGATAAAGGTGTTTTGATGTCATGGATGATCTTGCTGGCCGCCATTCCGACTGCCATCAGGCGGTTCTGGGCGATCAGTTTTTCCATCACTTCGGCAAACTTGACATTGGAATCCCGCAGCCGCCAGGAAAGCGCACTGATCAGGTTAAACAGGACCCTGGGATTGGAATAGGCGATGCGCAGAAACCTGTCCCTCGGTATGACCAGAAGCTCCACATCCTCCAAAGCCACTGCTCCGGCGCTACGCTGTTCATTGTCGATCAAGGACATCTCGCCAAAGAAGTCTCCCGGCTCCATTACCTTAAGCTGGGCAAGCATATTTTCATCACTCTTGGATATCTCTTTGTTGATCTCTACCTTGCCCTTGATGATGACATACATGTTGTCACCTTTTGTATGCTCTGCAATGACTCCTTTTCCGCAGGGGATGGAGATGGTCTCCAGGCCTTCCAGGATGGAATTGAGTTCGTCATCCGGAAGGTTCTGGAACAGCTTGCACTGCCTGAAAAACTGAATGTCCATGCTGACTCCTTCTGAGTTCAGTAAACACCTTATCTGTGCTTGTGCTGATTCTCAATTAATCAAAAAGCATTACATTTTCGATACTTATTCCTTTTAAAATTAACTATCTATCTGATGTCAAGCTTTTTTCGTTCAGTCTGATCACATCCTTGCCGCGAGGGAGCCGAGTGTGGGATCGTCATACCACCCATACCCAGTAAGCGGGAAACTGATTTCCGGCGCGAGTTTGCCAATTCCCTTTTACTTGACAGTTTGGCTCATTTCAATGTCCTTGCCTACAGGATATTACGAGCGATGAAAAACCAGGATTTCAACACAAAAAAGCAGCCAGAACTGAAGAGGGTTCTCGCTATCCATGACCTGTCCGGGCACAGTCATACTTCGCTGATGGCGATAGTGCCGATTCTGAACAGCTACGGCATCGGTGTGACAGCTCTGCCGACGGCGGTCCTGTCTTCCAATACGGAGCAGGAAGGCTTCCAACTGGTGGAAATGACCAAGAAAATGAGCGGATTTTTACAGCAATGGTCACAGCTACAGCTCCGGTTCGATGCCATCTACAGTGGATTTCTATGCTGTCCGCAGCAGGCGAAGACCGTGCTCGAGGCTATCGGAAAATTCAGGAAAGACCACACCCTGATCCTGGTCGATCCCGTTATGGCAGATGACGGCGAGCTTTATTCCTGCTTCCAAGAAAGCATAATTGCGTCTATGAGAAAACTGGTAACTCACGCCGATATCATCACTCCCAATCTGACGGAAGCTGCTTTTCTGCTGGGTGAAAAATATGAAGAAAGGATTCCTGCCTGGCTGGCTAAGCAGTGGTGTAAACGCCTGGCTGAAAAGGGTCCGCGCCACGTAATAATCACCAGCATTCCCGTCAGAAACAAGACGGACCGCACCTCCGTGATCTGTTATGATAAGAGTACGAACAGCTTTCACAAATCTTTCTGCCAGTTGCTGCCAGTCAAATATCCCGGCTCGGGGGATATCTTTGCATGCGTTCTGCTGGCCTTGCTGCTGAAGGGAATGGATCTTTTCCAGGCTGTAAATAAAACGGTCAGTTTCGTCAGCCGCGCCATGCAACTGACACTTGATCTGCAAACTCCTGTCCGGCAGGGCATCTGTCTGGAACTGGCCTTGAAGCTGTTGCCCAGAGCCTGAATCGGTTGGTTGCGATGATGGAACAAATGATCAGGCATAAGTTTAGTCACCTCTGTGTGACCGATCTGGACGGGACTCTGCTCGATCTGGATCATAACATCTCCAAAGCCAATCTACAAGCTTTGCTAACCCTGGGAGAGCAGAATGTCTGCCGCGTTGCCGCCACGGGCAGGTCGCTTTATTCTCTCCGCAAAGTGATCGATGCCAAAACTCCCTTTGACTATGTGATCTTTACCACCGGTGCGGGCATAATGAATTGGCAGACGCAGCAGATCATCATGTCCGAACTCATCAGTCCGCCTCTTGTGCTGAGCACCTTCAAAAAGCTGCTGAAACTGAATGAGGACTTTATGTTCCATGCGCCCATTCCGGAAAACCACCGTTTCATAGCTGTGCAGGCGAAAGGGCTGCCAGATTTTAACCGCCGGATGGGAGTTTACAGAGAGTATGGATTTATTTGGGACGGCAAATCGGAACTGCCCTGGCAAGAAGGAACGCAGTTTCTGGTGATCGCGGATGAGAAGGATGAATATCTGTACCCAAGACTGATAAACCTGCTGGATCCGCTAAAGGTGGTCAGGACCACGTCGCCTTTTGACCATCACTCGCTCTGGCTGGAGGTCTTTTCACCTGAAGTCTCCAAGGGCAGCGCGGTCCAGTATTTACTTGACCTGCTTGGCCTGGAGTGGAGTAAGCTGATGGTGGTTGGCAATGATTATAATGACAGGGAAATGCTTGACCTGACACGGCATGCCTATGTGACTGCGAATGCTCCTTCCGCCATCAAAAGCAGGCACAAAGTGGTCGCCGATCATAACAGCGACGGCTTTGCCGAAGCGGTGGAACTGTGGCTGGAGGGGGAATAGGATTACGGTTT
>CAZWJK010000067.1:0-11049 GCA_964634035.1 uncultured Candidatus Cloacimonadota bacterium
CCCTGATGAGCAGGAATTGCTGCGCACGCTTTCCTTCAAGGCGATCATGCTGATTCCGCTGTTTGTGGAAAACGAATTCTGGGGTGTGCTGTGCTTTGTGGATTGTCAGATCGACAGGGAATGGGACAAGAGCGACGAGATAACTCTAATGCCTTTGGGAGCGGCTGTGGGCGGTGTCATTGCCAGGGACAGGACACTCTTTGCCCTCAGGGAAGCCAAAGAAAATGCCGACAAAGCCAACAAGGCAAAATCCGATTTCCTCGCCACCATGAGCCACGAGATCCGCACCCCTCTGAACGGCGTGATCGGCATGTCCAACCTCCTGCAGCAGACCAAACTCGACACCGAACAGCTGGACTATGTCAAAACCATCCGCATGAACAGCGAAGCCCTGCTTGACCTGATCAGCGACATCCTCGATTTCTCCAAGATCGAAAGCAACAAGATCGAGCTGGAAAATCAGCCCTACAACTTCCTCACCTGCATTGAAGATGTGCTGGACCTCCTGGCTGTCAGAGCGGCGGAAAAGCACCTTGACCTGCTGTATAACATTACACCGAAGATCCGTTGGGAAGTCATGGGTGACAGTCTGCGCCTGAGGCAGATCCTGCTCAACCTGGTCGGCAATGCCATCAAGTTCACAAAATCCGGATACATCAATATCAGGATCGATCTGGAAGACCCCTCTCCTGATGATCTGACCATCCGTTTCAGCATCCAGGATACTGGTATCGGAATGTCGAAGCAGCAGCTTGAAAACATCTTCCAACCCTTTTCCCAGGCGGATTCCAGCACTTCCAGAAAATACGGCGGCAGCGGGCTTGGACTGGCAATTTCCCAAAAACTGGTCACTCAGATGGGAGGCGAGATCTGGGTGGAAAGCGAACCCGAGGTCGGCACCACTTTCTATTTCACCATCAAAACCTGTTTCCTGACCGATAAACCCACTCCCCCGCCCAGCGAAATCGAACTCAACATTCCCGCCAGCAACCTTGTCTTCGTCGCCATTTCCAATCAGTTGTTCAGGCAGATCATTTGTGATTTTCTGAGGTCCATTTCCGTGAATACGCACGTTATAGAAGACCCGGATACCTTTGTGCAAAACCTTTCCTCCTATCCGAACTTCACCACCGGGATCACTGACATAATTGACGTCACGCAGAACATCAATGAATACATCGCCGGGATCAGAAAACACGCTCCCTATCAGAACATTCCCCTGGTCCTGCTGCGCACCATCGGGCTGAAAAACCTCGATGACGCAGAGTATTACAATCCACTGAATTATTTCATCACGAAGCCCATAAAATTCAGTCTGCTCGCCACCACCATGCATCAGGTCTTCAATCAGATCATAGACAAATCAAAACGAACGGATAGCCTTCAACTGCGCAAAAGCTTTGCCACAGAGCATCCGCACAACATCCTCGTGGTGGACGACAACGTCATCAACCAGAAACTGATGCTCAACATCCTGCACCGGCTCGGTTACAAGGCAGACTCTGTTTCCAACGGCCCGGACGCCCTCAATATCATCAAGAACAACCGGCACGACTTCGTCTTTATGGATGTCTCCATGCCTGAAATGGACGGCTTTGAGGTCACCCGCAACATCCGCTTTTCCAAATCCGTAAAAACTCAGCCGCTCATCGTGGCAATGACCGCTCACGTCATGCAGGGCGACAAGGAAAAGTGCTTTGCCGCCGGCATGGATGACTATGTCAGCAAGCCGGTCCGGTTTGAGGATGTGATGAGGGTTCTGGAAAAACTGAAAAGGCAGCCGCCATGCTGATGGAGTATCTGCAATCCAGTTACATCCTGCAGGCGCTGCTTGCCACGCTTTTTACCTGGCTGATGACCTCATTGGGCGCTGCCATGGTCTTTTTCTTCAAATCGGTAAAAGAGCATGTCATGAACCTGATGCTCGGTTTTGCCGCCGGAGTGATGATCGCTGCCAGTTTCTGGTCTTTGCTCAGTCCCGCGATCGCCATGTCAGGCGGAAAAGTATATCCCGCCCTGATCGGTTTTCTGCTGGGCGGCGCTTTCCTGAGGATCGTTGACCTGGTCCTGCCGCATCTGCACATTGGCTATGGTCTGTCGGAGCGGGAAGGCATCAAAACTCCCTGGGGAAAAAGCACTCTGCTCTTTCTGGCGGTAACGCTTCACAACTTCCCAGAAGGGCTGTCGGTCGGAGTCGGTTTCGGAGCTGTGGCCTATGGACTTCCATCCGCTTCCCTGGCAGGTGCCATAGCTTTGGCGATCGGCATCGGGATCCAGAACTTTCCGGAAGGGGCGGCTGTCTCCATTCCGCTTAGAAGGGAAGGGCTTTCCGCCGGGAAAAGTTTCTTCTGGGGCCAGTTCAGCGGCATGATCGAACCCGTTGCCGGAGTGCTGGGAGCGGTTTTGGTCCTGGTGGCGCAGCCGATTCTCCCCTATGCCCTTGCCTTTGCTGCCGGCGCCATGATCTATGTCGTTTCCGAAGAGGTCATTCCCGAATCCCAAAAAGGACACTATAGCCATCTGTCAACGATTGGCGTGATGCTTGGCTTTGCCGTAATGATGACCCTTGACGTGGCTTTGGGATAAGCGCATATCTACTATTTAATCCACGCAGCCTCCTCGCGGGCTGAGCCCGGGTGGACCCTGCGTGGACCCCGCGTGGATCAAATGGAAGTTGTATTGTTTCTATTCCGCTGACAGTTGTATTTCCTGTTATAAAGAAAACTAACTTTCCGAATGGTGTTTGATGACTCTTCCCTGCACCAGGTAAACGGTGTTCTCTCCGATGTTGGTGCTGAGATCGGCGATACGTTCCAGGTTCTTGGAGATCCTGTGCAGGTGCAGATAATACTCGATGAGCAGGGGGTTTTCCCTCATCAGGATAACCAGTTGATTGGTAATGCGTCGGTGATAGCTATCCACGATCTCATCCTGGCGGCAGACCAGGCGGGCGTTTTCCACATCCTCGTTGGTGTAGGCGATGATGCTTTCCCGCAGCATTTTGAGGGTTACATCCAGCATGCTGGCAAGTTCGTGGAGATCGGAGATGTGAGGGTTTCCCGCCACTGCGACAACGCTTTCCGCAATGTTGACAGCCTGATCGCCCAGGCGCTCGAGGTCGTTATTGATCTTATAGATCATCAGGATCACGCGCAGATCCTTGGCTTCCGGATGATGCAGAGCCATCAGGACAATGCACTCGTCCTCTATTTCCAGTTCAAGCTGATTCACTCTCTGCTCAAAGTCCATGACTTCATTGAACTTGTTGTTGCCGCCCTCCATTCCCGAAAAGGAATAGACGACCATTTTTTCCACCAGGGCTGCCATTTCCAATATTTTCTTTTTCAGATCCGTGATCTTTTGGGTGAGCATATCTTCTCCTTATCCGAAAACGCCTGTCAGATAGGCCTCGGTTCTTTTATCCTGAGGGACGGTGAATACTTTATTGGTGTCGCCAAACTCAACCAGTTCGCCCAGATACATAAAGGCAATGTGGTCTGAGATGCGTCCCGCCTGGGCAATGTTGTGCGTGACGATGAGAATGGTCACCTGATTTTTAAGCTCCAGGCACAGCTCTTCTATTTTGGCAGTGGACTGCGGATCCAGGGCGGAAGTGGGCTCGTCCAGGAGCAGGACTTCCGGATTGTTTGCCAAAGCCCTGGCTATGCACAATCTCTGCTGCTGCCCGCCGGACAAAGACAAGGCGGATTCATGCAGCCGGTCTTTTACCTCGTCCCAAAGCCAGGCAGCTTTCAGACTCCGTTCCACCCGCTCTTCGATCATGGCTTTGCAGAATTTTCCCTGCACCGCCAAACCGAAGGCGACATTGTTATAGATCGATTTGGGGAAGGGATTGGGCTTTTGAAACACCATGCCCACCCTGGTCCTGAGATTGGTGACATCGGATTTGGGGCGGTAGATGTCTTCCCCATCCAGGAAAACCTTGCCTGTGATGCGGGTTTCCGCAATCAGGTCGTTCATGCGGTTGAAGGTCCTCAGCAAAGTGGATTTGCCGCAGCCGCTGGGGCCTATCATGGCGGTTATCTTTTTCTCCGCCACTTTCAGACTGACATCATGCAGGACATGATTGCTGCCGAACCAGAGATTGAGATTAAAGGTCTGGATCTGATCATTTACCATTTTCTTTTCTTCCTGATACGAAATCTAATGTAAACAGCGGCAGCGCTTATGCTCAAAACCAGGATCATAAGGACTACTGCGGTTCCATAGGCGATCGGGACCTGGAACTGTGCCTTGGTCCCTTCCGTCATTAAAGCGTAAATATGATAGGGCAATGCCATCACTTCATCCAGAACGCCTTTCGGCAATTGCTTGGAATAGAAGGTTGCCGCCGTGAACATGATGGGAGCGGTCTCTCCCGCCACTCTGCCGATGCTGATGATCCCGCCGGTCAAGATATTGGGCAAAGCGGTCGGGATCAGGACACGCATGATGGTCTGGCGCTGAGTTGCGCCCAAGGCCAACGATGCATCGCGAAAGTCCTGCGGAACGGAATTCAGGGCTTCTTCGGAGGCATTGACGATCATCGGCAAAGCCAGAACCGCCAGGGTCAGCGAACCTGCCAGCAGAGAAACATCATACTTTAATAGATTGACAAAGACCGCCATTCCAAACAGGCCGTAGATGATGGAAGGGACTCCTGCCAAAGTATTTATGCAGATCCTGATAATGCGCACCAGCCACAGCGGTTTACCATAAGCGGTCAGCCAGATCGCAGTCATGATGCCCAAAGGAAAAGCCATCCCGATGGACAGAACGGTCAGCCAGAAAGTGCCTACCAGAGCAGGATAGATACCTCCCTCCGTCATTGAGTTGCGGGGCGGCTGAGTGATGAAAGACCAGTTGATCACACTCAGGCCTTTGGAAAAGATCCTGTAGATGAACACTATCAAAAACAATGCCGTGACCATTAGACAGGCGCGCAGCAGAAACATGCCCATCCATTGCTGAATGTTTCTCCTGTTCACTTGAAGCTCCTTCTCAGAAAGACCAGTTCAGTGAACAGATTGGTTCCAAAAGTGATCAGAAACAGCACAATAGCGATGGCAAACAGAGACTGGTAATGCGGGTCACGGACCACGGTCTCGCCCATTTCCGCCGCAATGGCAGAAGTCATCGGACGGGCAGGGGCAAAAATGCTGTTTGGTATTTTGGCAGAACCTCCCGCCACCATCAGGACAACCATGGTCTCACCGATCGCTCTGCCAAAACCTAAAAGAACGCTTCCGATGATGCCTCTTCCCGCTGCCGGAACCACCACCTTGCAGATGGTTTCCCATTGGTTCGCTCCCAAAGCCAGAGAAGATTCCCTCAGGGACTTGGGAACTGTGCTGAGCGCGTCTTCCGACATGCTGGCTATGATGGGAACTACCATGATGCCCAGGACAATGGCTGATGTAAAAACGTTCAGCCCTGTCTGCAGGCCAAACCATTGCCTCACCGCCGGAGCCAGGAACGCCATGCCAAACAGACCATAGATCACCGAAGGAATGGCAGCCAGCAGCTCCACGACCGGCTTTGCCAGTTCCCTCATGCCGGGGCTTGCCACTTCCGAGATGTAAATTGCAGTGCCCAGGCCCAGAGGAACTGCCAGCAGCAATGCTCCCAAAGTTACATACAAAGATCCGACGATCAAAGCCCAGATCCCGAATTCAGGTGTTTCCATGGTCGGATACCAGGCCGTGCCAAAGAGAAATTCCTGGATCTTCACAACTTTGAAGATGGGCAATCCTTCCTGGAAAATGCTGTATATGATGCCAAACAGGAACACTATCACAAACAACGCCGCTATGTAGGTAAGCAGTTTGAACATTCTTTCCTTGAAAGTTTTCATTCCATACGACCTTGTGTCAGTAAAATCTCAGGCGGGAGGTGGAGTGCCTTCCCGCCTTGTTGGGAGAATCGGATGAGTGTAATGATGCCCGGCACTATTTAACAGAGATGAATCCCTGCTCTTCAACGATCTTCTGGCCTTCCGCTGAAAAGATGAAGTTCAGGAATCTGGCAGCATCGCCGGTAGCTTTGCCATTGGTAAACATATAGAGTTTGCGGGAGATCTTGTATTCTCCGCTTTTAATAGTTTTTTCAGAAGGGGTCACTCCTTCCACGGAAACGATCCTGGTCTTGTCTGTGACATAGCCCAGTCCGATGTAACCGATTGCGCCAGGAGTATCGCCGACGGTGGTGGCGACTGCATTGTTGGAGGCCAGCATCATGGCGGAATCGATCACTTTGGCACCGGAGAGAACTTTTTCGTTAAAGACTTCAAAGGTGCCGGATGCCACATCGCGTGAGATGATCACTATGGGCAGATTGGGACCGCCAACCTGATTCCAGTTGGTCACCTTGCCGGTGTAGATATCTCTGATCTGTTTGATGGAAAGGTCTTTTACGCTGTTGTTTTTATGAACCACTATCGTGATCCCGTCATTGGCAATGGCATAGGAAACAGGATTCACGCCTGCTGATTTGGCCTGGGTGATCTCTTTGGCTTTCATGGGACGGGAGGAATTGGCGATTGTGGCAGTTTTGTTGATGAGAGCTGCCACTCCGACGCCTGATCCGCCGCCGCGGACGGAGATATTGACATCATTCTTATCCATGAAGGCTTCCGCCGCTGCCTGCGCTATGGGTAGAACAGTGGTGGAGCCGGTTATCGTGATTTGTTTCTTTTTTGCTGCCAGCAAGGGACTGACGGCTATCAGTATGATGCTGAGTGCGATGATAATACTTATTCTTTTCATTCTTAACTCCTGTTATTTAGTTGGAAATGGTGCTGGAAAAGCGCCACTTGAGCTGAAGCATTAACTGATTGCTGTCTTTCACGCCATCCGCATACGCAGGTGCAGAATCGTCTTCATTGTATTTTTTCATGGTGTAATTGAGCTGAAGCTGCATGGCTGGAACGTTGGAAGCGTCATGCAGGAAGTTGTAATTGGCACCTATGGTAGTAGCATTCAGTTTATAGAAAGAGGTGGAGCTGGGATTATCTGTTTCATCCCAGACATCATATCTGAACAGCAGTTGAAAATCCTTGTTCAGATAAGGTTTCAAAGATACTATCGGCATGATCATGAAGCCGGTGGCAGTGTAATCTTTTCCTGTGGCATTGGGAAACTTCATGTCTTTGGAGATGTATTCACCCCACAGATCAACAATACTGTAATTCAGGCGCAGAACCGCATCCAGTAATGCCTGCTCTTCGTATTTGCTTTCCGGTGCATCGCCACTCAGTTTTTTGTCTCTTCTAACGGAATTGGTCATGTATGAGCCGCCTACCGTAACTCCGGGAACAGGCGTTAACCGAAGATTGGCAAGGTAAGCAAAACTGGTGTTGTCGGAAAGAGACGAAGCCACTTTTTTGTATCCTTCGCCATTGTATGCTCCCACTGCGTATTCGCCATATCCGCCTGGAATGTAACCATTCAAAGTAATTCCATAATCGGCAGAATTGGCCACTTTGTATTCATCAGTGGGTGCCTTGCCTATCAGGCTGTAGTTCCAGTCATAGATCGTTCCGAAATACACTTTCTGCAGACCGACCGTTAAGTTCAGCTCAGGAACGGGAAACAGCCTGGCAAAATCAACATAGGCATACTTAAGCTTCAGGCCCGCTCCATCAATACTTGCATTTTTCAGGGTATCGATCGGAACTGCAAGATCTGTCGGATACTGATGAGTTGCATCAGTGGAAAACATATCAACTGTAAAGCGCGCTTTGGTGTTTTCACTGAAAGTGGTTTCCAGTCCGAAGTAACCTCTTTCTAGCGAGAAGTAGTTTTTGGATGTTTTGAAAACATACTCGTTGTTTGCATCTTTGTACTTGGCGGATTCATTGGTCCACCGACCCCACATCTCCCCGCTGACCTTGGTGGGCAGGCCGCTGATCAGCACAGGCGTTATGAGTATTATTGCCAATAACCATTTAGCATTGATTTTTAATGCCATTTTGTTCTCCTTTGGAGTTTATTTCCGCTTTATATATACGGCCTGATTGTTAAGATTTGATAAATCCATTGTTAAGATTGTGTTAATTCACTACTTCGCTATCTTGGCGTGCAGAGAACATGCGCCAGTAAAAGCATCGGCCTGATTGTTAAGAATATTTAACTGAAAATCCGTCTTTTTTTCTTGTCAGATAAGCAGATAGATTAATACTGTGCTTTATATGAGTTACCTTGTTTATATCGTTGATGACGAACCTGATATCCTGGAACTGGTTCACCTGAACCTGACCAGGGCAGGCTTTCTGACGGAAATGTTTGAAAGCGCAGAACCGATGATAAGAGCTTTGTCCAATCGGATCCCGGATCTGCTGGTGCTGGATCTGATGCTTCCCGACACTGACGGCATGGAGTTGTGCAAGGCGTTGCGCAGTGAAAACAAATACCGCAAACTGCCGATCGTTATGCTGACTGCCAAAGCCGGTATGGAGGACAAGCTTCAGGGTCTGGATCAGGGCGCTGATGACTATGTGACCAAACCTTTTTCACCACAGGAACTGGTGGCACGCATCAAAGCAGTCCTGAGACGTGCTCAGTGGGAAACCTTCAATAAAGTGCTCAGAATTGAGGATGGCCTGACCATCGATTTCAACAAGTTTGAAGTCTATATCAACGATCAGAAGGCAGATCTCACCTTGACTGAGTTCAAGCTTCTGCAGTTGCTGACCAAGCGTCCCGGCTGGGTTTATAACCGTCAGCAGATCCTGGATTTCCTCTGGGGCAACGATAAAATAGTAATTGACCGCACTGTCGATGTCCATGTCAGGCATTTAAGAGAAAAGCTTGGTGTCTTTGGAAACTACATACGAAACGTCAGGGGAGTCGGCTATAAGTTCGAACCTCTGGAAGAAAATGATCAACCGGGAAATGTAGAATCAGATGATTAACAACAACCTCTTTCTGACCCTCATCATCTACTTTCTGATCGTCTGTCTGAGCGTTATTCTCGTCACGCTTTCAGGATATGTGTATCTCTCTTTTGTACCACTGGTGCTGGCTTTTTTGTTCACATTAATGATCATCAGGCGGATCGACAGATCCATTCTGGATATGACTTCGATCCTGACCAAAGCCAGCCGGGGTGATTTCAGCGGCAGGTACAAAGCTAAAATGGACTGGGAAATCGAGCCGCTGGGGCTTGCCATCAATGATCTGATCGAAAACATATCACTACTATTCAAGGATTTTACTGCAGACCGGGAAGACTTGAAATTCATCCTCGGTAACCTTAGCGAAGCCCTCTGGATCCAGAATAAGGAAGGCATCCTGCTGTGGACCAGCCGTGGGTTTGATGCTCTGTTCACATCATTCCGGAAAGACAACGTAAAGCACTATTGGGAAGTCATTCTCGAGCCGGCTTTGTTGGATTACATCAAATCTGCCATTCTGAACGAATCAGCGGAAGTAAAAGAAATTGAGCTCGGAAACACGGTTTATCTTTGCAAGGGCATATTCAATCCCAAAACAGATACGCATGTCTTTATCCTGCAGGATATCGGCATCCTGAAGCAAACCGAACAGATGAAAAAAGACTTCATGATCAACCTGGCGCATGAGCTGAGAACCCCTCTGACCGCCATCAAAGGTTTTTCTGAAGCTCTTTCCGAGAATCCTGATCCGGACAGTCAGCGTTATCTGACTATCATCCGCAATCACACAGAGCGCCTGATCAGCCTGGTCAGTGATCTGCAGACCCTGGCAAGCCTGGAACGCATGCCTGAACTGAATCTGCAGCCGCTGAACCTGCTCACCTTCTTCTCCAATATCAAAGCCCTCTATCACCATACTCTGGAAGAGCGCAAGCTGTATCTGAACCTGGAGTATGCTGACTATCTGCCCAAGCTGACAGCCGATCCCTTCAAGCTGGAACAGATTTTCATCAATCTGATCGATAACGCTTTGCGCTATACCGAACAGGGCGGCATCACGATCAAATTAGCTCAGGAAGACAGTTTCATCAGGATAGAAGTTTGTGACACGGGGCGTGGAATTGAATCGGAACATCTGGACAGGATCTTTGAGCGTTTCTATGTGGCAGATCCTTCCCGCAACCGTGCTCAGAGCGGAACAGGATTGGGGCTTGCCATTGTCAAGCACGCTGTGATGCTGCATCATGGCTCCATTCAGGTACAAAGCGAACCGGGAAAAGGCACTTGTTTCATCATGCTCTTTCCGCTTTTATCAGATAAGCAATGAAAGCTGATGGTTTGGCTCTCTCTCCTGAACGAATGGTTTCAGAGTATAAGTCTTTGGTCTCTTACTTCGCTACCAAATACAGCCGTTACGGGCTGAGCCGCGAGGACCTTGAACAGGAAGGCTATCTGGGACTGCTGGAAGCTTTCAATAGATTTGACAGAGAGCAGAATTCCGGCTTTGCCACCTATGCTTCATTCTGGATCAAAAAATATATACTAAAGGCTCTCGATCTGGAATCAAAAAACATTGGAAAAAACTCTGAATTCAATGAATCATTAAACTGGAATCACCTCAACAGGATAACTCTGACAGTTCACAAAAACTGGATCTGCCTTCCTCCATGCCCGCTATGGAACAACAGGTGCTCAGACTCAGCTTTGAGCATCATAAATCTTTACAGGAAATTGCCTCAGAACTCAGTCTGTCCGCCGAAAAAGTCAGACAAATCAAAGATAAAGCAATGCGCAGATTGAGAAGCTGCCAATCACAGCTTCTTTCCAGCAACAGATAATATCAATCGACCCTTGCATCGCCCTTAAACGATAAGCGGTATATGATCCCTATTTCACCCTCATATAAAGGCATGGAAGCGGTTATCTCGGCGCAATATACTGCTTATCAATAGTTTACGCTCTATGAGCAGGGACAGGAAAATGAATCCAATAAACACTAAGAAAGCAGGGCACTTGCCTAAGTGGAAAGCCCCCTGTCGCAGCTTTTGACAAAGTCAACGAAAGTCTTCTGCTCGGGAGTCAGTTCCCCCAGTTCGCTTATTGCCTGCAGGGCTTGTGTTGTGTTTAATTTGCTTTCATAGAAGAGCTTGTAAACT
>CAZWJK010000068.1:0-1731 GCA_964634035.1 uncultured Candidatus Cloacimonadota bacterium
CCGTCCCTCCGGGACTCAATTCGTAATTCATAATTCGTAATTCGTAATTCCATCGCGCCTGTCACCCCGTCCCTCCGGGACTCAATTCGTAATTCATAATTCATAATTCGTAATTCCATCGCGCCTGTCACCCCGTCCCTCCGGGACTCAATTCGTAATTCATAATTCGTAATTCGTAATTCCATCGCGCCTGTCACCCCGTCCCTCCGGGACTCAATTCGTAATTCATAATTCGTAATTCGTAATTCCATCGCGCCTGTCACCCCGTCACCCCGTCACCCTTTGTGACTTTGTGGTGTGAAAAAAAACCTAATTCTTGACTAAAAGGGCAACATTGCTGAGATGTCCTGTTGAGGTAAGAATATGCAATATCAGATTCCGCGCGGCACCTATGACATCCTGCCGCCTGAGAGCAGGCGCTGGCAGAAGGTTAAACAGATCTTCCGGTCAGTGGCGCAGTCCTTTGGCTATGAAGAGATCACCACACCCGTGTTCGAGCAGGCGGAACTGTTTGAGCGCAGTTCAGGCGAGAGCTCAGACGTGGTGCAGAAAGAGATGTACCGGTTTCAGGATAAAAAGGGGCGCAATTTTGCCCTGCGTCCGGAAGGCACGGCACCGGTGGTGCGCAGTTATGTGGAAAACCGTCTGGATATGCAGTCACGCATCACGCGGCTCTACTACCTGGGCCCGATGTTCCGCTATGACCGTCCCCAGGCCGGCAGATACCGTCAGTTCTATCAGTATGGGATGGAATGCATTGGCAGTGACCATCCCTATTATGATGCGGAGATCATTGCCCTGCAGGCGGCTTTTCTGAATAAACTCGGACTCAAAAAGATAGAGCTGGAGATCAACAGCGTGGGCTGCCCCCAGTGCAGCAAGGACTATGACCAGGCACTGGTGAAGTATTTCGAACCTTTCCGGGAAGAGCTATGCCCGGACTGCCAGACCCGGCTGCAGGCCAAGCCGAGGCGTCTGCTGGACTGCAAGGTGGCCCAGTGCAAGGCGATAGCGGCAAAGGCACCGGTGCAGCTGGACTATCTGGATCAGGCCTGCAGGGAGCATTTTGAGCAGGTGCAGAGCTATCTGCAACTGATGGAGATCGGGTTCACCATCAATCCGCGCATCGTACGCGGTCTGGATTATTATACCAATACCGCCTTTGAATTCCTGAATCCGTCTCTGGGCGCGCAGAATGCGATCGGGGGTGGAGGCAGATACAACGGCCTGATCGAACAGATCGGCGGCAAACCGATCCCGGCAGTGGGCATTGCGGGCGGTTTTGAACGCCTGCTGCTGTCCCTGGAGCAGGAAGGAATCGAACTGACGGAAGTGTCATATCCCGATGCCTATCTGGTGCTGATGGGAGAGCCGGCCAGGCAGCTTGGCATCAGGCTGCTGGCAGCCTGGCGCAATCAGGGCCTGAGCATATGTTTCGACCCGGAAAAGGAATCCTTCAAAGCACAACTCAAAGCGGCAGATAACAGCGGGGCACGCTATGCCGTCATCATCGGCGAAGACGAAGTCAAGGCCGGGACTGTGACGCTAAAGAACCTCAAGACGGGGGAGCAGCAGCAGGTCGGTCAAGATAGCATGCTTAGCTGTTTGAAGGTAAAACCGTTTGAAAACGGTGGACCTGCCGAATAAATTCAGCGTTCCTTTGCGGCTGGAACGCTGGCTTCAGCCGGCCGGATCACCAGATTTATCTGGTTTTTAATAGCTGGATTTTAT
>CAZWJK010000068.1:1831-10900 GCA_964634035.1 uncultured Candidatus Cloacimonadota bacterium
AAAACGGTGGACCTGCCGAATAAATTCAGCGTTCCTTTGCGGCTGGAACGCTGGCTTCAGCCGGCCGGTTCACCAGATTTATCTGGTTTTTGATATGGATTTTGTGAAAGTAAAACCGTTTGAAAACGGTGGACCTGCCGAATAAATTCAGCGTTCCGATCTTTCCGCCTGCTGGGTCAATTGCCTGATGAGCTGGCGGGTCTGGATCAAATGATTCAGCATATTTTCAAGATCATCTTTGCTGTAGGGCAGTTCATCATGACAAATTACGGCAATGGCCTGGCGCTGGTTGACGAGGTCGGAGTAGCGGCGCAGGGGCGAGGTCATCTGGGCATAGACTTTGAGGCCCATGGTGGCATGGGGACGGGGTTCGGTGCCCAAAGTGGAAGGCGGAATAAACATCCTGTCATTGCCTTCACATGTAATTACCGCATCAGATACCGGATATCTGAAGAACAGGGGCGCTTTCTGCTCTGCCACCAGGTCTGCCAGAATGCGGTTGTAGACCACCATCAGTTCTGCCACGATGCGGCGTGAGGGCGACTTCTCAAGCTCATCCCAGACTCTGGCACCTCTTTCTATCCTTTGCTGCAGATGCTTATCTGTAATAGCTTTGAGGATACTGACCACCCTTTGCATGGCGGGATTGAAAGGCGGGTTTGGTTCTGATAAAAAGCCGTCCACTTCGTCGTAACTGAGATTGCGGCTGACTTTGATGGCTGTGGGCAAGATCAGATAGGAAACGATATCCCAAGCCGGACTGATCTTGCAGATGACAGAAAGAACGGGCCTGACTTCTCCTGCCAGCAGGCTGGCTTTACCGCAGGAAAGGCATTCCGGCAGCATATGCACATCCAGATTCGGCAGATAGGCAGAAGTGGAACGCCTCAGCGCTTCTTTGTCCAAATCATTTCCCACAGGGATAAAAGAACTCACATCGGAGATGTGGATGCCCAGTTCCCAACCCTCATCCAAAGCTGAAAGTGAAATGGCATCATCCAGATCACGGGAACTGGCCGCATCGATGGTCCAGCAGTCCAGTTCAGTCAGGTCCAAACGGCCGGGCACGTGTTCATAATCAGGAATAGCATCCGCCAGAGTAAGCAAAGCATCGGAAAAGAGGACAGGCAGGCTTTTTCTGGCCAGGAGCGGACAAAGCTCCAGATCTCTTTTATGCAGGGCTTTGAGTTCCTCTGCTTTGATATAATCCAACTCCTCTGTTTCTGTCATAGCGCGGCAGAGACCATGTTTGTACTTAAATTGAGCAGGGTTTTCCCTCAGCAGCAGAAAGAGGGCAAAACGGCAGGTATCAGATGCGGGAAAACCGGAAAGCTGCAAGGCTTCTTTCAGCGTAACGGGAGTGCCTTTCTGCAGAAGATTTTGGCGCAGTTCACTAAGATCGATCCTGCTTCGGCAAGCATCGATCTGCTGCTGAAAATCAGCCAAAACAGCAGCAGGATTTTCGATCGGGAAGACATCTTCAGAAAGCAGAACAAAGCGGTTGGCGGGCAGCAAAAGGTCATCAGGCAGGCATTGCACCCGGCAGGAATAGTCCTGCACAGAGGTGATCAGTCCCAGCCGGAAAGCTCCGCGGTCAAAGAATCCGCAGATCTGTCCGGATTTTAAAATGGAAGCTCTGTTTGCCTGATCTTGCATATTGTTCCCATCACAAAAAAATGGTGCCCCAGAGATGACTCGAACATCCGACCTGCGGTTTAGGAAACCGTTGCTCTATCCTCTGAGCTACTGGGGCAGCCTGATAAGGGCTAAAAACTGATTTGCGGGATTCCTGTCAAGTTTTGCATTGACAAAAGCGTGCCTGGCGGTGGCATAGTATAGAAATGACTGACACTGAACAAGGAACTAGGAAAATGAGAATAGCCATAGTCGGCGCCACGGGAGAAGTGGGGCGGATGATGATAACCTGCCTGGAAGAAACCGGGATCGCAGCCAAGCTGGATCTGTATGCTTCGGAAAGATCAGCGGGCACCATACTCTATTTTAATGATGAAGCCATCAAGGTCCAGAAGCTGGAGGAAGACTCCCTGAAGGCCGTATATGATTACATCCTGATGTCGGCAGGCGGCGCAGTGTCAAAATATTTTTCACCCCTTGCCGCTCAAGCCGGAAACATCATCATAGACAATTCATCCGCCTGGAGAAGGGAAGAGAGTATCCCGCTCGTTGTGCCGGAAATCAATTCACAATCCCTGAAGGGCTACAGAGGCATCATCGCCAATCCCAATTGCTCCACCATCCAGATGGTGCTGGCACTGGCCCCCCTGCATCAGAAATATGGTCTGATTAAAGTGGTGGTTGCAACCTATCAGTCCGTCTCAGGCAGCGGGCATAAAGGTGTTCTGACTTTGGAAAAACAAAGGCAGGGCATCGATGACAACGGCATCTATCCGGAACGCATAGACCTGAATGTGATCCCGCAGATTGGTGCGTTTCAGGACAGCGGCTACTCACAGGAAGAGGAAAAGATGCAGTTCGAGACCGTCAAAATTCTTGATCTGCCAAAACTCAAAGTGAGTGCCACAACTGTACGGGTGCCGGTATTGTATGGCCATTCGGAGGCCGTGTATGCAGAGTTTGAGCGGGAGGTCGATCTCGATGAAGCTGCGGAACTGCTGAACAAGGCTCCATCCGTTAAGTACCATGAGAATACCTTCGTCACTCCTCTCAGCATCAATAAATCCGACTACAGCCATGTCTGCCGTTTGCGTTATGGAACGGACAAAAACTCCCTATCCTTCTGGAATGTGGGCAATAACGTGCGCCTGGGCGCTGCCACCAATGCGGTGCGCATCATGCTGAAACACATAGAGTTGAATGCATAAGATGAAAAAGATGGATTTAACCAAAGTAAGAAAAGAACTGCACCAAATTCCCGAACTGGCTTTTCAGGAAGTCAAGACCAGAGAACTGCTGCTGAGTTATCTGCAGAAACTGCCTGACATTATCATACACAGATTTGCCAACAGCAACGGAATCCTGGTCGAGTATGCACACGGAAAGGGTGATTATCTGCTGTTCAGGGCTGATATGGATGCCCTGCCCATAGAGGAAAAAACCGGGTGTGACTTTGCATCACGGCATCGGGGGATGATGCATGCCTGCGGGCATGATATCCATATGACAGTGCTGTTGGGCCTGATCTTCAAAGTTGTGGAATCAGGCACCAGGAAAAACCTGCTGTTCCTGTTCCAGCCTGCCGAAGAAGGCCTGGGCGGAGCTGAATCAGTGCTGGCAGAAGGCCTGATCCAATCCTATCAGGTTAGCTGTGTATTCGCCCTGCATGTGAGCGGTAAACTACCTTTGGGAACTGTGTCCGCCAAAGCCGGCATCTTCTTTGCCATCCCGCAGGAATTCGATGTGGAATTCATTGGTAAACCGGCTCACGCAGCTTTTCCGCAGGACGGGAAAAACGCTCTGAAAGGCGGATTGGAGTTCTTCCAGAAGATGGATGAGTACATAAAAAACCTGCAGTCAACCGAGACAGTGATCTTTAACATCGGATTGATGCAGAGCGGCAACATCCGCAACATCATTCCGGACAGATGCCTGCTGCAGGGGACACACCGCACTCTGAGCAAAGAGGTGAGAAACAGAGTCAATGCCGAGATCAATGCCCAGGCTGCCAAAACTGCAGCAAAACATCAACTGGGATTCGAGTTCAGATTGCTCTGCACCTATGACCCGGTGGTGAATGACTCTTTGCTGATCAAGCGGCTGGAAACGACCTGCCGAGAACTGGACCTGAACTATCAGGAAAGCGGGGTCTTCATGACCGGCGAGGACTTTGGCTTTTTCACCACTCTATATCCGGGACTGCTGTTCTGGCTGGGAGCGGGAGAAGAAGCAGGCGACCTGCATTCTGACAAGTTTCTACCGGATGACAGATGCATTCAGACAGGAATCAATCTATTCTATCAGTTATTGCTGAATATCTAAGAACAAGCTAATTAACCATTGTTTTAAGCATCAAATGAAAGGGAAAATCCGACCAATTTGGAGTACTACTCCAATTTAGTCAGATTTGCAGCATTGGCAGGACGGTATCTAAAGCAATGCTGTCTACCGCTTTCACTTGATGGGGAGCGGTAAACAGGATCAGGGTCAGATCCTGATGAACTGCTTTTTTATCCTGGACGGCAAGCCGGGGAAAAGCAGCCAGGAAAGTCTCGCGGATCAGTGGCGACAAGGTGAGTTCAAATCCGCATTTTTGGAATGGTTCAATGATTTGCTCCAAAGCATTGCTATCGATCAAGCCAAGTTTACAACTGAGCCTGGCAGCAACAGCAACTCCCCAGGCGACGGCTTCGCCATGGCTGAATCCATTACCCGGAATGCTTTCCAGCACATGGGCGAAGGTGTGCCCCAGGTTCAGCAGTCTGCGTTCTTTCCTGTCCAGAGGATCACGGGCACAGATCTCCAGTTTTGAAGAGGCATAGCTCAGGATCAAGTCCTGATCATTGCGGTCAGTCAGAATACTGACCGGATCAGGCAAATCCCTTTTGATACAGCGCAATTTCAGCATTTCCACCAGACCGTTCAGCAGTTCCTTATGAGACAAGGTGCGGAGAAAATCAGGGATTATGATTATCCTGTCCGCCGGATAAAAAGTGCCGATCAGATTCCTGATGCCATTTGAGTTGATGGCAGTTTTGCCGCCCACGGCAGCATCCACCATACCGAGCAGAGTAGTGGGGACCAAAGTCAGCCGGCATCCTCTTTTAAACGTGGAAACCGCATAAGCTGCCGTATCAGTGACTGTTCCGCCGCCCAGAACAATGACTTCCGTATTTCTGGCTGTTCTGCATTGCAGCAGGAACCTGTGGATTCTGCTGACTGCTGAATTGTTCTTATAGTGTTCACCAGCAGGCAGCATTAACAGACGCTCTGAGTCTGAGACAAACAAGTCAGGATAAAGAGAGACGACTTTTCTGTCGGCAATGACAGGGCATTCTTTTCCGGATAAAAGGATTACAAGTTCCTTCAGAGAAAGGGCAGTCAGGACTGTCTGGCATTGAAGCTGCAGCGTAAAGCTGACGGGAGCAGGCATCAGTTACCCCGGATCAGGGCGATCTTTCCTCTTTCAGTCTTGCCGTTGGCATCCGTGACCACAAAGAAATAGATGCCGGAACTGCATTTCTTGTTGTTTTTGTTACGCCCGTTCCAATCAAATCTAGCGAAGTAGTTTTCCTTGAGCTCGATCACCAGTTCGCCGGCGGAGTTATAGATCTTGCAGACATTGCTGCCTTTGGGCATGGACTGGGAAGGCAGATTGACGATGCGGACAATGCCGTCCCGATCGGGAAAGAAGGGATTGGGAAAGGCTTTGACTGTGCGCAGCTTTTCTTCCGTCTTGATCTCGATGCCGATGTCCAGCGTGTTCAGACCGTCGGGAGTGCCGATCAGCAGCTTGCCCCGGATGGGATCATAACCGAAGCAGGTTATGTAATTGGAGAGCAAAGGCGAATTTGCCATGAAGTAATTGGTGAAGTGTTCAGAGACGGGATCATACATGGTGAAGCCGTTTTCCAGGCTGCCGATCCAGATGCGCCCGAAGGGGTCGAGATAGATGGAGGTGGGAGTGGTTCTGACGCTGCCGAAGAGGCGCTCTTCATCCACGTAGTAGAGCGTATCATTGACCCAGAGGCCGTTGCTGTAGCGGCGGCGCTTGATGTCTGTATCGTATTTGTACCAGTTGGTGCCGTCCCACATAAACAGCCCCAGGCTGGTGGCGATCCAGTTTTCCTCTTCCTGAAAGGCGTTGACGATGGTCACCACGCCGTGCACCACGCAGCTGTTGAGCTCTGACACCGGCGGAACGATCCAGTGATTTTCCGTGCTGATGGGTAAAGTGTCACTATCCCAGATGATGAGGCCACGGTCATTGCGGGTTCCGAAGAAATAGCGGCTGCCGCTGTGATGGATGGAGATGGTCAGTTGGAACTGGCTGAAGGAAGCCGGCAGATGGGCATAGCCCAGAAAGTTGTAATCCTTGTCCAGCACCGTCATGCCGGCGCCGCTGCTGCTGACAAAGATGTTGCCGGCTTGATCAACATAGATCTCAGCTATGGTATTATTGTATATCTTGGGTGTGGTGGGATCGGCAGCAGACCAGCCGGTTGAGTCATTCCAGGCGCGGATGCCGTCTCGCGTGTACCACTGCCAGGCTTCATCAGTGTCGCCATAGGCAACGGCGCCGGACTGCCAGTTGTAGGGCAGTCCGGAAGCGTCCCAGGAGCCAAACCACTTTTTATTGTTCCAGTCAACAGCCAGACTGGAGATATTATCACTGGTCAAAGGGCTGTTTTTGGTGGTATAGGTGTTCCATGTTCCATTTGACCATTTGCTCACGCCCCGGGTGCCTTTTTTGGTCATGGAGGGGCCCAGCCAACCCCCGCCCAGCCAGATGTTGTGGTTGGCATCGGTCTTGATCTCGCTGATGGTCTGAAAGCCGATGCAGTTGTTAAAAAGCGGAAGAAAGTCATATTGGGTACTATTATCCCAGAAGGATACTCCACTGCCCCAGGTAGCTATGGCGGTGATATTATCTCCCAAATCACAGAAGCGATAAATGCAGGTGGGCGGCCAATCATAACTCCCGATTCCGGTGAAAATGTCTCCGGTGGGTCCTGCACTGCCCCAGCCATTAGGGATTTTTCGGGTCAGGGTCATATTGTCTTCATTCCAGACACCGTAGGAACAAAACAGGTATTCACCTGTTATGGGCGGTTGTCCCGGAAAAACGTGATATTCCTGATAGATGAACTTTACAGTGAAAACACTGTCCTGCAGGCCATTGGCCCGGGTCCAGGTCTGCCAGTCAGAGGCAAACGGATCTGAACCTATCCTGTGCACGGAGGTCAGGCTGTTCATGGCGATGAAATCTGTTCCGGCGCTGATGGACAGGATGGGCGCATTGGGCAGGGGACTGTTGCCGGCAACCCATTGATGCCAGGCTGTATCTATATCCAGAGAATCCTTGTGCACAAAACTGACGCCGGAGGCCGTGGCGCAATAGAGATATCCGCTGTCTGAGACAGTGATGTCCCGGACATCGTTGCTGACCAGCCCGCCCTGGGTATTGGCAATGTTGTACTGATGCAGCAGCAGGGGGAAGAACACTTCGGGCAAATAGTAGAACTGACTGATGCCGAGGTCGGTGGCCACATAGATGTAGCTCTGGTCAACGATTATCCTGCGGATCTTGTTGGAAGGCAGTCCCGACGTGGCATCCAAAGTCTGCATTCCGGATGTCTTGATGATGGAAATACCGTTGTTGAAAGTTCCTGCCCAAAGGTCTCCGGTGCTTTCTTCATAAGCAAGGGTCCGCACATCATTGGAGACCAGGCCGTCCACGCTGGTGATTGTCCTGACATATTCAGCCTCAGCAGAGACTGTGGGATTCAGCAGCCGGTACTCGACCACTCCACCCCAGGTGGCTGTGTAGATTTTGTCCTGTGTCATCACTGCATCAGTCACGTGATTGGTATTGGTAAAGGTTTCCCACATCTTTGCGGGTAGAGTTACTGCCGGCAGGATGAAGAGCCCTGTCATAACCAGCATTAATATATACTTAGTCAATGCATGCAAGGTTTTACCATGGTCAAAGTTACTTTTAAAGATCATTCTTTTGTCCTCTGTGAATCAGATAATAAGCCAGGATGACCAGGGTGGCCATCAACAGCACCACCAGCGAAAACAGCACCTTTTTGGAACTCAGGGAAAAGCCTATGGCGGCCAGCCCGAACAGAGCCGTGATGAAATAAGTGAGCAATGCGATCGTTTTCTGGGACAGGCCCAGTTTCATCAGGTAATGATGCAGATGAGCTTTGTCCGCCCTGAAAATGCTGCTGCCTTTGCCCACTCTTCTGAACACTGCCAGAGCCGTGTCAAGCAAGGGGATGGCCATAGCAATGAGAGGCACCATCATGGTCATGGTTGTGATGCCTTTGAACGTGGTATTTCCTGCGGTTGAGACAGCGGCGATATTGAGACCAATCAGCAGACTGCCGGTATCACCCATGAAGATCTTGGCCGGATAGAAGTTGTATTTGAGAAAGGCCAGGTTGGTGCCCAGCAGGATGGCAGTCAGGATCATAACCAAAGGATTTCCGGAAAGTAGGCCAACCACTGCCAGTACGACACTGACGATGCAGGCGATGCCGGCAGCCAGGCCATCCAATCCGTCGATCAGGTTGATGGCATTCATGGTCAGCAGAAACCAGAGTATGGTGATGGGCAGAGACAGCCAGGTCAGAGTGAAATGCGCACCCCAGGGATTGGTCAGATAGGAGACCCTGTAACCGGCATAAAACATCAGCAGCGCGATCAGGATCTGCCCGCCCAGCTTATAACGCACCCGGCATTTGTATTTATCGTCAAACAATCCCAAAGCCAACACCAGCAGACTGATCCCGCCCAGTTTGATCAGACTGATGCCGAATTCGCTGTTCAGGTAAAGCAGACCCAGTACGAACTGCAGCAGGATGATAACCAGTCCAAAACTCAGTCCTCCAGCGGTGGGAATAGGCTCTGTGTGAATGCTGCGCTCGTTGGGCTTGGCGAGGATCTCAGCTTTTCTGGAAAATCTGATATTCAGCGGTGTGAGAAATCTGGTTCCCAAATACGCTGTCGCCAGGACAGCTATGAACTGCCAGAGCAATTGACTATTCATGCCTGCTCACGCCTGTAGAGAGACAGGTAACCTGAAAGGAAGTTTTCATAAGAACACAGCTCCCTGATTTTTTTTCTGCCTGTCTCTCCCTTTTCCTGGTAACAATCCCTGGCGTCAATGATTTTATGCAGTTCGGAGGTCAGAAGGTCCAATTGATGAGGCTTGATCAGCCAGCCGCAGGTAATGTCCACCAGTTCGGCAATGGGAGGAATATCAGATCCGATGATCGGCAGTCCCGCATACATCGCTTCGATGATGCTGATCGGCAGGCCCTCGTAATCTGAATACTGCAGCAAGATGTCATATTCTGAAAGCTGGGATGCAATGTCTTTCTGCCAGCCCGGCAGCAATATCCTGTCCACCAGATCATTCGTTTT
>CAZWJK010000069.1:0-411 GCA_964634035.1 uncultured Candidatus Cloacimonadota bacterium
TTCCCCTATTTGCAGAACTCGTGAGCCAATTTGCAGTTTTCAGTGACTCTTTTTAGTTGTAATGCAATAATCTTTTGGGAAACGATGGAGCATAGCTTGGTTTTAGCTCCGGTGATCAGATGTTTTTCAGAACAAACCCTGAAAGGGTGATATAACATAGCCTGAGGTGTTAGCCTAGATCAAATTTACACAAGGATTTAACCCCTTGCGGGTGGCACGTTCTGCTGGTCTGGTTTGTGTCACCCCTGACGGGGTTGATCTTTTCTTTTGAACATTGACTGGGGTTTACACCCCAGCCTATGATCTGTCACCTCTCCGAGGTTATGAGGAAGGTTGAATTCTTACTGGGGTTTACACCCCAGGCTATGTTATATCACCCCTGCGGGGTTTTATTGTATTTGGATTCCTGCT
>CAZWJK010000069.1:511-10889 GCA_964634035.1 uncultured Candidatus Cloacimonadota bacterium
TTCGCAGGAATTACATAGTAGGTACAGGCGTCTCGCCTGTACAATACAAGCGGGGTCGCTTGTCGTTACGACCAGGGAAGATTCCTGCTTTCGCAGGAATTACATAGTAGGTACAGGCGTCTCGCCTGTACAATACAAGCGGGGGCGCATGTCGTTACGGTCAGGGAAGATTCCTGCTTTCGCAGGAATGACAAAGACAAGGTTAAAAGTATGACAAAGCAGTAAATACAGACGTCTCGTCTGTATCGCAACAAGCGGGGGCGCTTGTCGTTACGAACCTGTCGGGACAGAGATGAATTCTCAGTGAAAAGCGAGTTAAACAAGAATTCTGCAGATTTCTCTTGACATTGGAAATCTTTCGGCACGAATAGTAATCAGGGTATAAATTAAAGGTGGGAGATCTTATGAAGGCTGTCTTTTTCCTAACATTATTACTGAGCATTCAAGTTTGTTTTGGCATCATCACGGCTGCCGGTTTCGTCAATGAAGGCAGGGCGGATCATGTTTCCTCCTCCCGGACCAGAAGCGTGGTCGCCTACACTGATGACCCCAGCATCATGACCGGCTGGAATTACATGACGATCTATGATATCACTGATCCGGAAAATCCCTGCAAGGGCTACACATTTCACCAGTCCACAATGTATTCAGACCTGACCTATGCCCAGCCCACCGTAGTCCATAATCTGCTGTTCTATTCGGTGGCTCCCAATATTTACATCTATGACATCACCAATATTCATCGGCCGGTTATGCTCTACAATCTTTACATCTATAACTGTTACTGCTTCTGCGTGTATGATAACCTGCTGCTGCTTGGCATGCTGGACGGCAGCATCCGGTTCTATGACTTCGGCGACCTCTCCAACATCCATTATGAGGGCATTTTTTACTATTACCCCACGATCTGGAATATGTATAACAGCGGCGGAAAGCTGATCATCAGCTGCGGGCAGTACCTGACCAGATACATCAAGACGGGAGATTTCGATCCTCAAACCCTCAGCTTTTCGGAGACCAACTCGGTTGACCTTTTGGAAACCGATAAGTATGTGGGCATGATGGGCACTAATCTGGTGATCCACACCAGCAGCGGCCAGCTTCTGATCTATGACTGCTCCAGTGCGGGCAGCACCACCCAGATCTATGGTTCCGCTTCCTCAGCACAGTTCAGTTCGGTAGTCACAGACGGGGAATATCTGTATTCCACCACAGGGAATAATTTCGTCAGCGCCTGGACCATCAACAGCCAGAACCAGCTGCAGATCCTGAATTCCTATTATCATACCAGTTTCGAAACGGCCGGCTGCCAGGTGTTTCAGGTGTCGGATAAACTGCTCTCCTGCCGCTTTACCGGCTGGGGAAACGGATTCTATTACCTTGATGTCTCGGATCCAGCACCGCAGTCAAATCTGATCAGCCATTTCAATAACACGGCTGATTTCAGTAATATGGCCTTTCTGGATAGTGGACCCGGATACATCTATTACAACTTTGGCCAGGCCCTGGCCCTGCTCAGGATCAATGACGACCACAGCCTGGAACAGTTTTCCGTAATGAACGACCTGACTGGGCTCAGAGGCCTTTCCGTCAGGAACCATTATCTGTATGCACACACCAGCTATTATTCCGACAGAACCATCAAGACCTATGATTGCTCCGTTCCGGCGCAGCCTCAGCTTATCAGCCAGGTAACAGGGATTGCGGGTGCAGTCTATAAACCGGACGGAGATGTCATCTACAGCGGTGCCTGGGACAATGTCACCAAGTACAGGCTGAACGAGAATGCGGTGCCTGTCCCGGAAGCCAATATAAGCTATTATCTGACCCAGGGTAACCAGTCTGCCTTCATGAGGATCGTGGATATCACAGCTTATCAGGACGGGGACTACGCTGTCGGCTATTGGTATCCGAATTACTATGCCTATCCTTATCTGCTGGGCTGGACTTCCGCAGCAGACAGCGTCTGTGTATTGCAGATCAGCCGTTATCAGAAACTCTTTGCCAGGGATGGCCATATATATACTCTCGGCAAAGGCATCTGCACCTACAGTTTGGATCAGGATGACGGCCCGGTGCAGTTGAATTACAGTTTATGGTCGCTTCTGTATTCCAATGCCGCCTGCCTGACCTCCTATCTGGACCGCTATCTGCTGGTCTCCTACAGCAGTTCCAACTGCATAGCGGTTTTTGATCTGATCGATCCGGACCAGCCCTGTCTGGTCAGGAAAATACGCACTTCGTATCCGGCTTTGACAATGTTCGTCAAGGATGACAAACTCTTTACCGGCAACGGCAAACTGGGTGTAGCCGTCTATGACCTGTCAGGCCTTACACCCATCAGCGATGACAATCATACCCCTGTGGCGGCAGACATCAGGGTCAGTCCCAATCCCTTTACAGGGCAGGTAAAAATAGCTTTTGAGTTAAAACAGCCCGGTCCTGCCAAAACCACGATCTTCAATGTCAAGGGACAAGTGGTGCGGGAAATCACATCTGCTGAAGTTAAAGATGGTAAAGTGGAGCTGGTCTGGGACGGCAAAGACAAC
Source organism: uncultured Candidatus Cloacimonadota bacterium (assembly GCA_964634035.1). Taxonomy (GTDB): domain Bacteria; phylum Cloacimonadota; class Cloacimonadia; order Cloacimonadales; family Cloacimonadaceae; genus UBA5614. The sequence continues at coordinate 3,061 of CAZWJK010000069.1, forward strand.
ACAAACAGAGACTGCGCAGCCGGCGTCTATTTCATCCGGGTGAATTCATCATCACCTCTTAAAGTCAGGAAAATCCTGAAACTGAAGTGATGGTTAGTTGTGTCACCTCTCCGAGGTTATAAATAGGGATTGATTCTAACTGGGGTTTACACCCCAGCCTATGTTATATCACCCCTGCGGGGTTGATTATCTTGGGATTCCTGCTTTCGCAGAAATGACTTAGTAGATACAGACGCCTCGTCTGTATCACGACAAGCGGGGGCGCTTGTCGTTACGACCAGGGAAGATTCCTGCTTTTCCAACCCAACCGACTGCGTCGTTCGGGGGCCCGGTCGCAGGAATGACATAAAATCTACAAGCAGAAAAAACAGCTATGGAAGTTGACTGATGTCTAATACAAAGGCGTTTATCATGGCTTCCGTGGTGTTCCAGGAGCACATAAGGCGCACTTCGTTGCGGTGCTCGTTCCAGAGATAGAAGTGGTATTTATTCTGCAGTTCGGGGATGATCTCAGCCGGCAGGATGGCAAAGACGGCATTGGCAGGCACGGGTTGTGTAATAGTAACCTGCGGCAGGGTTGAAAGCTTTTCTGCCAATAACTGCGCCATCCGGTTGGCATTGGCGGCGTTCTGTTTCCACAAATCATTTTCAATATAGGCTTCCATCTGGGCCGTGACATAGCGCATCTTGGAGATGAGCTGAGTTGACTGTTTCCTGTAGTAGACGGCATCCGCCGCTGCCTGATCCTGATTGATAAAGATCAGGGCTTCGCCAAACAGGCAGCCGTTCTTGGTGGCTCCCAAGCTCAATACATCCACTCCGCAGTCAGCAGTCATCTGCTGCAGGGAACAGTTCAAGCTGACGGCGGCATTGGCGAGACGTGCTCCGTCCATATGCAGATACATATTATGCGCATGGGCAAAATCTGCCAGGGCTTTTATTTCTTGTAAGGAATAGACAGTTCCGTATTCGGTGGACTGGGAAATGGAGACGATGCGTGGCTGGGACATATGCTGATCCGCCATTAAAGATATGTGAGGTGCGATCAGTTCTGGGGTCAGTTTGCCATCCGCAGTCTTGATCACGATCAGGCGCGCCTGGGTGAATTTCTGCACGGCACCTGCTTCATGCATGTTGATGTGAGCTGTTTCGGCGCAAAAGACCGCTTCATAGGACTTGAGCAAACTCTGCAGGGCAAGCACGTTGGCACCGGTTCCCGTCATCAGGAACAGGCATTTGGCGTCCTTTCCAAACAGCTCTGCCACTTTATTCTGAATGTTTTCCGTGTACTCTTCTTCGCCGTAACCGTGCCAGAATCCGCTGTTGGCCTGTTCTATCGCTTTAAGAATCAGAGGATGGGCGCCGGAATGATTATCGCTGCCAAAACTCACTGAGTGCATATTCCTGTTCTCCTTTTTCTGTTGACAAACACGGAAAGCTTTTTTGCATGAGTTTTTAGTTATGTCAAGGAGAAAACGATGAGTTCAATCGCAGTGCTCGGCTGCATGTGGGGTGACGAAGCCAAAGCCAAGATCGTGGACGTTCTGGGCGAGTGCGCAGACATGGTGGTGCGCTTCCAGGGAGGAAGCAACGCCGGACACACCATTCACCTGAATGAAAGGAAATATGTGTTTCACAGCATCCCATCCGGAATCCTTTATCCTGAAACCGTTTGTGTCATTGCCAGCGGAGTGGTGATCGATGTGTTTGACCTGCTCAAAGAAATAGATGATCTGCAAAGCAAAGGCATCAGCTTTGACGGCAGACTGCTGATCGATCCGCGTGTAACGGTGGTTCTGCCTCTGCACAAGGAACTGGACGCAGCCAATGAAGATAAATCCGGAAAGAATAAGATAGGGACCACCCGGCGCGGGATCGGGCCCGCCTATTCAGATGACAGAGCCAGGGCAGGCATCAGACTGAACGACCTCTTCTATAAAGATTATCTGCAGAACCGCCTGGCAAATCTGTATAAATATCATGATCTCAAGCTGACAGAGAGGGAGCTTACCGCCCTGGTCAAAAAGCTGATGGCGGCAGGCAAAAAGCTGGCTGCATATATTGCCCAGACCGATACCTACATCCGCAGAAGCTATCAGCAGGGCGAGCAGATCCTGTTTGAAGGCGCACAGGGAACGCTGCTGGACATCACTTTCGGCACCTATCCCTATGTCACATCGTCCAATACGATAGCGGGAGGGATCAGCACCGGAGCAGGCATTCCGCTCAAAATGGTGGACAAGGTGATCGGTGTTTACAAAGCTTACTGCACCAGGGTGGGCGAAGGCCCCTTCCCGACGGAATTGAAGGATAAGACCGGTGACCAGATCCGCATCCAGGGCAATGAATTCGGCGCTACTACAGGCAGACCCAGACGCTGCGGCTGGTTTGATGCTGTGGCGGCAAAATACACTTCCGAGATCAACGGCGTGGACCGGCTGGCAGTCACTCTGCTGGACGTACTCAGCGGTTTTGAGGAACTCAAGATCTGCACCGCCTACTGGATCGAGGGCAGCAGGACGGAAGACTTTCCATCTGATCCCTTCTCTCTGGAAAAGGCAAAACCGGAATACCTGACCCTGAAAGGGTGGGACAAGGACATCACCATCTGCAAGAAATACAGAGCTTTGCCCAAAGCGGCAAAAGAATATCTGGAAGCCATCCAGGACCTGCTCTCCGTGCCGATCGAGCTTGTCTCCGTAGGCAAGGAGCGCAGCCAGACCATCATCATCTCATAACCGATAAAAAAGGGTTTGATCATGTTCAAGAACACTCATAAACTGCTGCTACTGCTTATGCTGACACTAATTGCCTTCAGCATCCATGCCCAGCAGGACAGTTTGAACTTTCCGGCACCGCAGTATATGCTGCCCTTCTATGATCACTTCAGCGAGAATCATCTGAATGCGGAAGCCATGGGCAGAGGTTTCACGGTCATGGCTTACCCCGGCAGAGTGGAAAACGCAGTCAACAATCCTGCCACACTCAGTGCCGCCAAGTCCTATGTTTATATGGAAGTTACCATCAAACCGCCGATCGACGAGATCAATCAGCCTGACAGCATGCTGTTCAGTTCACCCATCCCGTTCGGCATGTTCGGATTCAGCGGAAAGCTGTATGAAAAGCTGTTGGGCGCGATCAGCTACAACGTTCCAAAGTCCCTGTATTATGATAATTTCTCAGTTGATTTGATGCAGGGAGCGGATGTTGTAACACGTTATCCCAGTTACCATCTGCACCAGATCACAGGGACGCTGGCTTATCCCATCAGAAACTTCAGACTTGGGCTCAACCTGCACAATCAGTTTCACTCGTTTAATGATATCATTGTGTTTCAGACCTTTGACCGCATCGACAAGACTTTTTATGTGCTCAGGATCCAACCCGGCATCCTGTATCAATGGAATGACCTGAACCTGGGGCTGGCCGTCACACTACCCGTTAAGACAGAAATGGATGTCAAATATTTGAACTATGATGTGACCCTGCCCCTGAAAATCAGTGGCGGAGCCAGCTATCAATACACCAACAACAGATTTCTGGCGGAGGCGGAATGGGAGCAGTTCAGTGAAATGTCGTCCGCTTTTGATGACAGGCTGACGCTTCGGCTCGGGTATGAGAAAAGAATCCGCGATGTCATCTACAGAGCCGGTCTGACCAGCGTTCCCGCTGTTTACAAAGGCGCATACCGGCTTCCTGTACTGGAAACGACCAATCCGGAGCAACTGCGCTGGTGGCAGAATGTTCCTCGCGGCGGTTACATCGGCGACACTAGCCAGCTTTATCTGACAGCCGGCTTTACTTATAACTTCAAAGGCGGCCGGCTCACTTTGGGGCTGATGCAGGACGTTTTGGGCAAGGTGCCCACCACCCAGTTTGCCATGGCTCTGGGCTTTGATCTGGAAACGCTGAAAGGCAGAAAATTCCTCATCTTTGACAAATGAAAACCAAAGTAGCTGTCCGTAACATCGAATCATATCAGCTTTCTTTGATCAAGGAAGCTGTGGCTGAATTTCTGTCTTCTGCCAATCCATCGCGTTTGCAGAATGCCAGGACCGTTCTGGTCAAACCCAACCTGCTGGGTGCTTTTCCTCCTGAACAGGCGGTCACCACACATCCCGTGGTCGTAGAAGCCGTCATTCAATATCTTCTGGAGGAAGGCAAGGAAGTCTGGCTTGGTGACAGCGCCGGCGGAACTGCCAACATCAGAGACATCTGGCAGGTTACCGGAATGCAGGAACTGGCAGATAAATATAAAATCAAGCTGGTTAATTTTGCCTCTTTCGGCATCCAGGAATTAGCTTTGGACGGAGTGGAGCTCAAGCTCTCCAAAGTGGTCTGGTCAGCGGACGCCATCATCAATGTGAGCAAATACAAGACGCACGGCCTGATGGCATACACTGGTGCGGTCAAGAATCTGTATGGCCTGGTTCCCGGTTTGATCAAAACTGAATATCACAAGCAATATCCGGATGCGGTCAGTTTCGGCAAGATGCTGACGGCGCTATATATGATCGTCAGGCACAGGGTTGCCTATCACATCATGGATGGCATTGTCGGCATGGACGGAGCAGGGCCTTCGGCAGGCACGCCGAAGGAGTTTGGCCTGCTGTTCGGATCGACCTCTGCAGCGGCTTTGGATTATCTGGCGGCGTCATTCATGGGTTTTCCGCTCAAGCAGGTCAGGTATGTCAAAGACGCTTTGCACGCGGAAGGGATCATTCCTTCCCAGATCGAGTATCCGCTCAGCTTTCAGGATTACAGACTGTCCAATGTCAACCGCAAAGCGGTCTGGCTCAGTTCCAGTTTCATGCTGCAGGTGCCGAACGGTGTCAGAACCGTCTTGAAAAAAGTATTTGACTTTTATCCGCGCATCACGGATAAATGCCAGGCCTGCCTGATCTGTGTCAAAAGCTGTCCGGTTCAGACCATAGAGGTCGGCGGGGATGGAGTTCCTTTCATCAAAACTGACAAATGCATCCGCTGCATGTGTTGTCATGAGATGTGTCCCTATCGGGCGATAGAGGTGCACAAGTCATTGGTGGCAAAACTGTTTTTGAAATAAGGGGAGAAGTCTGATGCAACTCGAATACTTTGGCCATTCCATGTGGAAGATCGCAGCAAACGGTTTTTCTGTGGTGCTGGATCCCTTTGACGATATCGGCTATCCGATGCCCCCAAACCTCATTGCAGACTATGTTATCATCAGTCACGAGCATCACGACCACAACAATGTCTCCCTGGTGAAAGGCAATCCCGAAGTCATACGCACCTCCGGACTGCATCAGACCAAGGATTTCCGGGTGGAGATGATCCCTGTTTTTCACGACTACAATGCCGGCGCTAAAAGAGGCAGAAATCATCTCATCAAGCTGGAGATTGAAAATCTGACCCTGGTGCATTGCGGCGATCTGGGACACATTCCGTCTCAGGAAGTGCTGGCAAAGATTGACCGTCCCGACCTTCTGATGATCCCGGTGGGTGAGATCTACACCCTGGATCTGAGCGATGCCTGGTCCCTGATCAGGACAGTCAAACCAAAGATCATCCTGCCTATGCACTATAAAACAGATAAGCTCAAGTTCGGTCTGGGCAGCCTGGATGCTTTCACCAAACCTGCACAACAGGTTGTTCACCATGATTCCAACAAACTGGAGATCACACCCGGCCTGCTTGCCAAAGAACAGATCATCATTGTCAACTGGGCTGCCAAGGAATAGCTTTATGAAAGTTAAAACCAATCCCCTGGAACGCAAGAAACCCATGCGTATCATTGCCTGGTCGGTCGTCATCATTTTTGTGGCGCTGACTTTGCTGGTGGGACGCAACAGCTTTGTGCGCGTCATTATGAAGAAGATCGAAGTCGCCAAACTGGAACAGAAAGTCAATCTGCTGCAAACGGAAAACGAAAGATTGCGCAAGGAAAATCAGGAACTCAAGACCAATCCTGAGGTGATCGAAAAGATAGCGCGTGAGAAACTCGGTTACCAGAAAAGCGATGAAAAGGTCTTCCGCTTCATCAAAACAACTGACGACGGAACAGCTGAAAAAGTCAAGGTAACCAATGGCTCAGACAGCTAAGTCGTTTACTTTTACCGACAAGGAAAAGCAAGTCCTGAAAGAGCTGGTGAAGGATTTCTGTCTGCAGCCTGCAGGTAAAAAAACCGAACGCATCTTTGAATCTTTCAAACAGCAACTAACTGACTTTGCCTCCGCCAACAACAATCACAAACAGGCGATCGGGCTCTGGGTCTTCAGTTTCCTGACAGAGCTGGCATCCCGTCTGAAACTGCTCAAACAGGACAAGCGCTGTCACAAAACTGACCTCATTGCTTATCTGATGAATGTGCCCTGCGACGAGAACAACGAGATCTACGAAAAGGTGCTGGCCACCATCAAACCGGAAGAGACCAAACCCCTGGCTCCAAAGAAGTATCTCTTCCTGCTGGAAATGGTGTTTCTGCTCATTGAGCTGAGCTCCGGAAAATCCTGCACCTATCTTTCTGAACTGACCAAAGTTCTGAATGACACTTCTCCGCCTTCTTTGCATATGTTGCTGGTAAAAATGCTCAAGACCAAGGCGGAATGCCTGGCCGGGCAGGAACTTGAAACTCAGTTCAACTGGCTCGAGCTGGTCCTCAGGGCCTGGAAATACATGGACCGCTGCACCACCGAATATTTCATCATCCAATGGGTGCTGTCCATCAACTGGCTCCGGCCCAATTCCCTCCGCAAGGAGATCCTGACCCTGCTGCTGGAATCGGTGGAAGCATCCGACGAACAGAATACTTCACTTTTGCTGTATGAGCTTTTCAGCTTGCCTGACAAATCTGTTACCACGGGTGAAAAACTGAACTACCTCAGCCGGCTCCAGTCCATGCCTTCGACTCTTTTCAAGGTCGGTCAGTTGCAGAACATCTATTACTTTTCCGGCAGCATCAAATCTTCCCTGGCTTCCGGGTTCATGGAATCCGTGACTGATTTTCAGCATTCCAATTACTACATTCATAAATACTGGAACTGGATCGGCAGGATCAATCAGTTTTTCCTCAAAAATTTCCCCGCCGCAGAGTATCTGGAACTCCAGAAAAACATTGAGCAGATCACTAAAGAACTGATCAGCCTGATCAACATCCAGAGCAACGCCTACGTCGAGACCCTGCAGTCCAATTATGAAAAGATCAACGAGCTTTATCACCAGGTGGAGGAACTTTCCCTCCGGGACACGCTGACCGGTTTGCACAACCGCCGCTTCCTCTACAACAACATCAATGAACTGCTCCAGCTCGCCGTGCGCCAGCAATCACCCCTCAGCGTAGTGATCATTGACATCGACGATTTTAAACCCATCAATGACAACTATGGCCACCTGGCCGGAGACTATATCCTTGCCGAAATGTCGAATATCCTGCGCAGCTTTTTCCGCAAGAGCGACTTCGTCATCCGCTATGGCGGCGAGGAATTCCTGATCGTGATGTTCAATTCCGACCATATCCAGACGGAACAGGCCCTGGACAAGCTCAGAAGGGAAATGATGGATTACACCTTCAGGTTCGAGCGCGCGGAGATCCATCTCACCATCAGCATTGGCATTGCCTCCTGCGTGTTTGAGACACCCTATTCCGCCGTGCACCTGGAAAAGCTCATCTCGGAAGCCGATTCCGCCATGTATGATTCCAAGTCCCGCGGCAAGAACAAAATTACCTCCAAAGTCATCTATTATTGATTGGCATATAAAACCAGTGAAGGGATTTTAACGCAAAGCCGCAAAGGTGCAAAGCCGCAAAGAAGCAAGGGATACAATAACAGTAATTGACGTATAGTCCCGC
>CAZWJK010000070.1:0-4236 GCA_964634035.1 uncultured Candidatus Cloacimonadota bacterium
GTAGTGCAAAAAAGGAAAAAGGATGGATGAAGCAAGGTAAAATTATGAACAAAGAGACGAAATAATGAGTAATGAAATGAAGATAATCTCAATTGGAGACAGATTTGAACAAGGCCGGCATGAAAGTGTTCATTCCAGATTTGAGAAAGTTATCAATTTTGTTAAAGGGGCGCAGATCGTTTCCATAGTCAGTCCGGAAATTGGAGCAGGTCCGTTCAGAATTGTAATGGAAGGTTTGGATACTGAAGCGAGCGATGTCATTGAGCTGACTCAGCAAAAAATAATAATCAATGATGCAATGCAGTATTCATACTCAGATGAGCAGATATACAAATCCGAATTGAAGATGGACGGCATAGATCCTGAGAAGATCCAAGAAAATATTCTACAGATCAAAAGAACACTGGTTGCAACAAAGAAGGACGAATCGCTGCTTTTTCTCTTGTCTGATGAGCAAAAAAGCAGTTCTGAAAGTGCTTTTGACAAGGAACTGGGAAGTCAGTTCAGATACGCGTATCGGCAGCTTATGAGCCATGAGTTTGAGCAGGCTGCGCTGGGTTTTAAGGGTAGGGGATATGGCCTCACGCCTTCTGGAGATGACTTTAATGTAGGACTTTTGATGGGTTTGCAGCTTCGTTCACAAGCAGAAAAAAAAGAGTTGTCAAAAATCAGGTCTGATATTTACCATAATTCATTGGGGAAAAACCCTCTGGTCAATACTTTTCTGCTGCAGGCATACCACGGATGGTATGATGCAAAGTGGAAGGATCTGCTCACTGCAATATGCGGATCGGGCAGACATCTGCAATCCGCTTTGGAGCAGGTTTTGGCGCAGGGGGAGACCTCGGGGGCGGATACTCTGGCAGGGTTTGTAACGGCTTATGAAATACTTTTGTAAGGATGGATGATGCCGACAGTCGGAACTCTGGTGCAGGGCAAGTATTTTGACTCTGTAAAACTGATGCTGGTCTCTAGGGAGATCCGCAAGCAGAAAGGGGTGCAGGACGCTGTTGCGATCATGGCGACGGCGGAAAACAAGGCGATCCTGAAAGCTACGGGAATGCTGCTGCCTGAGTTTGAAACTGCGCCGGAAACCGCTATCTGCATTGCCGTGAAAGCTGAAACGGAAGAGCTTTGCAGGGAGCAGACCGAGACGGTCAAACTCTGGCTGGAAAAGGGTTTGCCCGGTGCCGCCCGGAGCGAGAAAACGGAGTATCAACCCCGCAGCATTACAGGTGCTGTCAAAGCTGTTCCCGATGCCAATCTGGCCCTCATTTCAGTGGCGGGAAAATATGCCGGTGCGGAAGCTAAGAAAGCTCTGGATCAAGGTTTGCACGTGATGCTGTTCTCTGATAACGTTCCAATTACAACAGAAAAGCAACTGAAAGAATATGCCGTTTCCAGGAATCTGCTGATGATGGGTCCGGATTGCGGTACCGCTATCATCAACGGCGTTCCTTTGGCTTTTGCCAATGCTGTGCGCAGAGGAAAAATCGGTCTTGTTTCCGCTGCAGGAACTGGTCTGCAGGAAGTGACAAGCATCATTCATAACACCGGAGAAGGCATTTCACAGGCCTTTGGAACAGGTGGCAGAGACGGGAAAAAAGCTATCGGTGGACTGATGCTGCAGTTTTGCCTGCAGTACCTGATCGCTGATCCCGACACAGAAGTTATCGTCCTGATCAGCAAAGTTCCTGATTCAGAAGTGATAACAAAACTCTGGGACTTGATCAAAACCACGCAAAAACCGGTGGTGGTCAATTTCCTCAAACCCTTTGATAAGCCTGAACTGGATAATGTATTTGCGACTGATACCCTGGCTGAGACTGCTTTCAAAGCCTGTCAATTACTGCATGCTAAACAGGAGCAGGATTTTGCATCAACTAGTATAAATAATGATTCGCTTTTTCCCAACCGCTCTTTGGTGACTTTGCCAAAAACAGCAGGCAGGAAATATCTGCGTGGTCTGTTCAGCGGTGGAACGCTCTGTTACGAAGCTCAAAACATCTATCACCAGAGATTGGGTAATTACGCTCACAGTAATGCTCCGCTCCAGCTTGAATATCAGTTGCAGGATGTCTGGCAGAGCATTGAGGACACTATCATTGACCTCGGAGCGGATGAGTTTACAGTAGGCAGGCCGCATCCCATGATAGACTATTCTTTGAGATTAAAAAAGCTGGATGAGGAAAGCCGGGATGAGAGTGTGGCAGTGCTTCTCCTTGATGTGGTCCTGGGTTATGGGGCGCACCTGAGTCCGCATCTGGAGCTTGCTCCCATGCTTAACCAAATTCACAAGACTACAGATATTGTTATCATCTGCAGTGTCATTGGCACTGACAGCGATCCGCAGAACCGGCAGGAAGTCATCAAAACCCTGCAGCAGAGCGGAGCCATAGTTACCACTACCAATGCCGAGGCCTGCGCTCTGGCGGTGCGGATCATACAGTCGGTCAGGAGTTCGTGATGCCGTTAAAAGATTTTTCCAAACAGCCTTTGAAGATAATCAACCTCGGCCTGGAAGCCTTTAAAGACGATCTGCAGAAGCAGGATATCGAGGTCGTTCAGGTGGACTGGCAACCTCCCGCTGTAACTGATGCAGCCGTTCTGGAAAAGCTTTCACTGCATAGTGATAAGATTAAAGCGGCCAATGACAAGGTTCTGGATATTATCCAGAAGGGCAGTCCCGTGCTGCTGGGTTTGGACATCGCGCGTAAAGTAATACCTGGTATGCACGATGACCTGATACTGCATGCCGGGCCTCCCATCACCTGGGACAGAATGTGCGGTCCCATGCGTGGAGCTGTCATCGGTGCTTTGATTTATGAAGGCAGAGCTGATAATCCGGAACAGGCAGAAAAGCTTGCCAAATCAGGAACTATCAAGTATGCGCCCTGTCACGAGCATAGTGCAGTCGGGCCGATGGCAGGGATTATTTCACCATCCATGCCGGTCTTTATAATTCATAATGAAGCTTTCGGCAATTATGCTTATTGCACTCAAAACGAAGGTCTGGGCAAGGTTCTGCGTTATGGCGCCTTTTCTCCTGAAGTGATAGAACGGCTTAAATGGATGGAAACAGTGATGTATCCCATCCTGGACAAAGCCATACGCAGTCTGGGAAAGATAGATTTGAAGAGCCTGATAGCGCAGGCACTGCATATGGGTGACGAAGTGCATAACCGCAACCGCGCAGGTACTTCTCTGCTGTTCAGACAACTTGCTCCGGCGATTATGCGCACTGCCACAAACATGGAAGACGCCGCTAAGGTGCTGGAGTTTATCAATGGTAACGACCACTTCTTCCTGAACCTTTCCATGCCTGCGTCCAAAGCGGTTTTGGATGCTGCAGCCAATGTTCCCTACAGCAACATTGCCATCACCATGGCTCGCAACGGCACGGATTTCGGTATAAGATTAAGCGGAACGGAGGAAGAGTGGTTCACCGGCCCTGCTCTAGTGCCTGATGCGCTGTACTTTCCGGGATATAGTAAAGAAGATGCCAATCCCGATATTGGTGACAGCGCCATCACTGAAACTGCAGGTTTGGGTGGATTTGCCATAGCGGCAGCGCCTGCCATCGTGCAATTCGTGGGTGGTAACGTTGCCGACGCGCAGAAATATACACGGCTGATGTATGAAATCACGCATGGAGAAAGCAGAAATTACCAGATTCCGGGATTGGATTTTCGCGGCACTCCGCTTGGCATAGACGTCATTAAAGTGATTGAAAATAACCTTACTCCCTTTATTGATACGGGTGTAGCACATAAAAATCCGGGAGTGGGGCAGGTCGGTGCCGGAGTTGTTTCCGCGCCTCTGGAGCCTTTTATCAAAGCCTTAATTGGTCTTTCTATAAGGTTGTGACGAGTAAGGTGCAATATAACACTATCTTAGTTTGTCATTCCTGCGAAGGCAGGAATCTTAGATGAAAAGATATTACGTGTATATCCTTGCCAGTAAAAGAAACGGTGTCTTATATGTTGGTATGACCGGAAATCTGCCAATGCGTATGAAAGCACATAAAGAACATGCTGTTGAAGGTTTTACGGAAAAGTACTTTGTGCATAAATTAGTGTATCTGGAGGTCTTTGACTCTGTTTATAATGCCATTACCAGAGAAAAACAGATTAAGAAATGGAAAAGGGACTGGAAGATCAGGGCCATAAATGAAATGAATCCCGAGTGGGAGGATTTATCTGAAAAAGATGGATTCTTTCTTTAAGATTCCTGCCT
>CAZWJK010000070.1:4336-10865 GCA_964634035.1 uncultured Candidatus Cloacimonadota bacterium
ATACAAGAATTTTTAAGTTTCATGGACAAGGTCAAAATGTACGACCTGACCCAGCGGCTGAGCATTCACACACCGCCCTGGCCGAGTTATGTGCCTTTGCAGGTGCAGTATTTCAAACGTCTGGCCGGCGCGCACATGGGACAGGGAGCAAACGGACAGATCATTACAACCAGCAACCATGTTGGCACCCATATTGACGGCGAGATCCATTTCCACGCCAGCGGCCGCACCATCGGAGACGTTCCCATGCACGAATGGGTGGGACAGGGCGTAGTGGTGGACATTTCCGATGCAGTCGGCGACTATGATCTTTACTCACCTGACCTGTTGATGAAGAAAGCCGACATCCGCAAAGGCGACATTCTCATCATCAACACCGGTTATCATAAATATGCCTGGGACCAGCCGGAAAGCGACGAAGTAAGATACTTTGTCAAGCATCCGGGACCTGATCCTGATTTCCATAAATGGGCTCTGGAGATGCAGATCAAGTGGATAGGCGTGGATTGCGGCAGTGCGGACCATCCCATGAATACCATTATCCGCAATTGGCATCCCAAGCTCTTCATCGAGGCGGAGAACAAGCTTAAAGCCACATATGGTAAGAGTTGGGACGAATATTTCCCCACCGAGGAATACTATCAGGTCATGCATCTCAAACTCTTCCCCAAAAAGCTGGTGCATGCCGAAAACCTGGGCGGGGAAATCGACAAGCTCAGCAACCAACGCTGCTGGATAGGGCTCTTCCCACTGCGCGGCATCGAATTGGAATCCTCCATGTGCCGCATCATCGCTCTGACGCCCTGATTTGCCAAAGCTCATCAGGAGTATTATTTTATTGGACAAAGAGATATTTTATCTTAAGGAGCCGAAATGGCAGTTGTGCATGAATTCCAGTACCATAAGCCAACAAGTCTGAAAGAAACCTTGCAGCTTCTGGCAAAGCAGGGCGAAAAATCCAGACTGCTGGCGGGCGGAACCGATCTGGCAGTATATATCAAAGAGGGTTTGGAGTATCCGGAATCGGTGATCGATATCAAGCGCGTACCTGAACTAAGCAAATTTGAGGTTACTAAGGACCATGTTTACATCGGGGCAAATGTGACTTTCAGCGATATTCTGGAAAATCAGAAAATCAAAAATAACTGGCAACTGCTGTGGGAATCCGCTCGCAGCGTGGCTTCGGTCGGCATCCGCAACCGCGCCACATTAGTGGGAAATATCTGCTCCGCCATCCCGTCCATGGATTCTGCACCGGCACTGCTGTGTTATGAGGCAAAGGTTCATTTGCGGAATGCCAAAGGCACAAGGCAGGTGGCGATCGATAAGTGGTGGACTGCACCGCGAAAGACAGTCCGTAAAGCTGATGAGATCGTGCTGGGAGTGAGTTTGGGCAAGCCTTCTGACAAGCATGCTGGCTGCTATATCAAACTCGGTCGCTATGGCGGAGAAGACCTGGCACAAGCGGGTTTAGGGCTTTTAGTCACAGCAAAACATGAATACAGGATCGCCTGGTGTGCAGTTGGACCAATTCCCATCAGGGCAAAAAAGACAGAAAAACTTCTGGATGGGAAAGCGCTAACACCTGCACTAATAAGCAAGGCCATGGATCTGGTCTTGAGCGAAATCACACCTATCACCGACATTCGCTCTTCCAGAGAATACCGTAATCATATCTGCAGAATTATGCTGCAACGCGGATTGGAAGTCTGTAATGACCGGCTGAAGAGCAAAAAAGTCGACACATCAAGGATTTTAGGAGGTTGAAGTGGCTAAGATCAAGTTTACTCTGAACGATGAAATCAGAACTGTTGAAGTTGAACCCAACGAAATCCTGCTGGATGTTCTGCGTGACAAACTCGGAATGAAAAGTCCCAAGTGCGGTTGTGACAGAGGAGATTGCGGTGCTTGTGCAGTTTTACTGAATGGAAAAAGCGTACGCAGTTGTCTGGTCTTTGCCATCGAAGTGGAGGGTCAGGAAGTGCGCACTCTGGAAGGTATTTCGCAGCCAAAGCTTACGCAGCTGCAGGAGGCTTTCATTGAGTTTAATTCCTTCCAGTGCGGCTACTGCGCTCCTGGGGTAATCATCTCTGCCACTGAACTGCTGGAAAAGAATCCGCATCCGAACCTGGAAGAGATCAAGGAAGCGCTGTCAGGCAACCTATGCCGCTGCACCGGCTATACGCCTATCTTTGATGCCATCCTCGATGTGACGAAGCGGAGAAAAAAATGAACAAATATAAGTACATCGGTAAAAAAGAGATTCGCATAGATGGGCGTGAAAAGGTCTCCGGAGCAGCAATTTATGGCGATGACATAGATTTCGGGGCCAATCTGCTGTATGCGGAGATCGTATCCAGCACCCAGGCGCATGCCATCATAAAAAAGATAGATACCAAAGCTGCAGAACAGGTGGAAGGAGTTTATAAAGTCTTTACGGGAAAGGATTTTCCTTATAAATTCGGTCTCTATATGAAAGACCGTTATATCTTTGCGCAGGACAAAGTGCGCTTTGTGGGAGAGCAGGTGGCGGCGGTAATTGGACGCACTCCTCAGGCTGCCAAGAAAGGCGCACAGTTGGTCAAAGTGGACTACGAGCCCCTGCCGGCTGTGACGAATCAGATGGATGCGCTCAAAAAGGATAGTGTGCTGCTGCATCCGGAGCTGGGAGAGTATCCGCATGTGCCGTGGTTCTTCCCGAAAGCGGGGACCAATATTGCACACTGGAGGAAGACCCGCAAAGGCGATCTGGAAAAGGGTTTCAGGGAAGCGGATCTGGTCTTTGAGGATGAGTATCACGTGCCCAGATATGCGCATTGCGCAATCGAGACGCATGTTGCCATCGGTAAATATGATCTGTCCGGTCGTCTGACAGTCTGGAGTTCATCTCAAAGTCCGCATACGCAGAGACATCTGTTTGCCGAAGCTTTGGCACCGATGGGACTGACTCATAAAAACATCAGAGTCATTGCTCCGCATGTGGGTGGTGGCTTTGGCGGGAAGGCTGGCGTGACCATGGAAATACTGCCTGCAGCCCTTGCCACAAAGCTTCCGGGCTATGCCGTAAAGCTGCGCTGGACACGGGAACAGGAGTTCGTCAATACCTATCAGCGTCTGGGCGTGGTTGCCAAACTGAAGGTCGGCGTTAAAAAGGACGGCACGATCACTGCGCTGGATCATAAGATCTATTGGGATGTGGGAGCTTACGTAGAGTATGGGGCCAATGTGGTTAATGCAGTTGGGCTGTCTGCCATCGGGCCTTATCGCATTCCCAATGTTTCCATAGACTCGGTCTGTGTTTACACTAATCTGCCGCCAGGCGGTGCGTATCGGGGGTTTGGCTATTCCGAAATGCTGTTTGGGCTGGAATCACATATGACCCGGATCGCCAAGAAACTGAGCATGGATGAAGTCAAATTCCGTCTCAAGAATGCCATCTTGGAAGGTGACAGCACAGCTTACGGTGCTGAAATGAATCCCAGCGGCCTGATTGAATGCATCGAGAAAGTGGCGCAGGAAATCGAGTGGGGCAAATCCATCAAATCGAAAGACCCACGCAAAGCTATTGGCAAAGGCTTTGCCATCTTCTGGAAAGCACCTGCCATGCCCCCTAATGCCTCTTCCTCGGCTTTTCTCAAGTTCAATGAAGACGGCAGCATCAACCTCATCATTTCAGGTATGGACATCGGACAGGGCTACCAGACCGTGATGGCGCAGATCGCTGCTGAAGTTTTGAGTGTTCCGCCCTCCAAGATCAGGGTGGAAACGCCTGATACGGACAGAAACCCTTATGAATGGCAGACCGTGGCTTCACACATCACCTGGGGCAGCGGCAATGCGGTCAAACGCGCGGCTCTGGATGCGCGGGAGCAGATTTTGTCTTTGGTGGAAAGGGTTTTCACCATATCCAAAGACCAGCTCTATCTCGAGGATGAAGCGGTCAAGTGCACGACCAGACAGAATTTTCATCTGCCGCTTAAGGACTTTGTCGTCAACGGCATAATGACTGAAGACGGCACTTTCAAAGGCGGTCCCATCAATGCCAGAGGCATGTTCCTGCCGGAATTTTCCTCTGCCAATAGTGACCCGGAAACCAGTCAGGGCGGGCATCCCAATGTGCATTATACAGTAGGTGCCGGCGCATTGACTTTAGAAATTGACAAGGAAACAGGCAAGATGCATGTCCTGAAAGCGGTGGAAGCTATTGATGCGGGGCAGGCGATCAATCCGGACCTGATCAACGGACAGATCACTGGAGGCCTTCTGCAGGGCCTGGCAACCGTGCTGTATGAAGACATGCGCTATGATGAAAAGGGCAAACTGCTTAATCCCAATTTCACTGATTACAAGATCCCCACTGCCATGGACGTGCCGGACGAGATCGTGCCCATCATTGTGGAAGTGCCACAACCGGATGGCCCTTTTGGAGCACGCGGGATTGGAGAACATACCATGTTGCCGGCAGCGCCCATGATTGCCAATGCAGTGGAGGACGCGCTTGGGATCAGGATCAAAAGCATGCCCATCACGGCTGAGAAAGTGGCGTTGGCGCTGATCAACAACAGTAAAAAGCGTAAAAAGTGAAGCAGCAGAATCAACTTCGCCTGTATAGCGACCTGTCCTGGCTGTGGCCGATGTGGGGTGACAGCCATGCTGGTTCTGAATATGAAAAGTACTGCAATTTCATTATTGAAAAGGTCAATAAAGTTGAACATAAAGAACTAAAATCTCTGCTCAACCTGGGTTGTGGAGGTGGAAAAAACCTCAATACGCTGAAAAAGCACTATCAATGCACCGGACTGGACATCAGCGCTGATATGCTGAAACTGGCAAAGGAACTGAATCCAGAGTGCGACTTCACGCAGGCGGATATGCGTTCCTTTGACCTGGGCAGGAAGTTTGACTTCGTCTTTATCGATGATGCGGTCACCTATATGCTCACGCGCAGGGATCTTGAACAGGTCTTCATTCAGGCCTTCAACCATCTGGAAACGGGCGGTATGATGGTTGTAACGCCGGATGCAACCACTGAGTCATTCAAGCAGAACGAAACCCAAATCTTTCATTCCATTCCATCGGAGCGTTATCCCGATACGGAAGTTGTCTATGTCACAACCAATTACTGCAGGGATGTGGCAGCCGAGCAGTCGGAAGGTGTTTTTGTCTACTTAATCAGAACTCATGGCGAACTCAGGATAGAGACAGAAGTGCACCGATTTGGCCTTTTCCCTTTGCAGGTTTGGAGGGAACTGCTACTTAAAACAGGCTTTTCCATCCAGGAAGAATCCTATGTGGAAGAGGGACAAAGCTACACGCCCTTCATCTGTCTCAAACCCTGATTAACTCAGAATGAACAACATAAATAGGTAAGTATTATGTCAAAACCTCTGGACGGAATAGTAGTTCTTGACCTGACCCGTGTCCTGGCAGGCCCTTTCTGCACCATGATCCTGAGCGATCTGGGAGCGGAGATCATCAAGGTGGAAATTCCCGGCACGGGTGATGATTCGCGTGCCTTTGGCCCTTTCATTGAGAATCGCAGCCTGTATTTCCTGAGTATCAATCGCGGCAAAAAAAGCATATCCCTGAACCTGAAAACCGGCAAAGGCAAGGACATGCTGAAAGAACTGGTCAGGAAGGTCGATGTGATTGTGGAGAACTACCGTCCCGGCACGATGGAGAAGCTGGGCCTGGGGTATGAAGCGCTGAAAGAGATCAATCCCAGACTGATCTATGCAGCGTCCAGCGGATTCGGGCACAGCGGACCTTATTCCCAAAAACCTGCCTATGACATTCTGGCGCAGGCGATGGGCGGTATGATGAGCATAACTGGCTGGCCGGGCAGCGCTCCCACCAGGGTTGGCATATCTTTGGGAGATATCACAGCTTCCCTGTTTACCGCCATTGGGATCAACGCAGCGCTCTATCAAAGAGAGAAAACAGGATTGGGACAGAAGATCGACGTTGCCATGCTGGACAGTCAGGTGGCAATTTTGGAAAACGCCCTGGTCCGATATCAGGCAGAGGGAAGAAGTCCCGAGCCTTTGGGGAACAGGCATCCGACCATTGCACCCTTCCAGGCTTATCAAGCAAGTGATGACTATTTTGTGGTGGCGGTGGGCAATGACAACCTTTGGCAGACATTCTGCACAGCTTTAGACAGAACTGACCTGCTTGCCGACAACCGGTTTACGTCAAATAAACTGAGAACTGAACACGTGGAAGAGCTGAACGCTCTCCTGGAGCAGACTTTTATTACCAGGACAGCACAGCAGTGGCTGGATCTGTTTGAGCAGGTCAGGATACCCTGCGCCCCCATCAACGATGTTGAGCGCGTGATGCACGATCCGCAGGTGCTGGCGCGCAACATGATCGTGGAGGTTGAGGATGCCGTTGCCGGCAAGGTCAAGATCGCAGGCAATCCCATCAAAATGACCAGTCTGCCGGAAGAAAAACAGCGTGCCAAAGTGCCTGAGGTCGGCGAACACAATCAGGAGATCTACATGAATTATCTTGGCCTGACAGAGCA
>CAZWJK010000071.1:0-5116 GCA_964634035.1 uncultured Candidatus Cloacimonadota bacterium
GATCAATCAGACAGATAGTGCAAAATGATGCGCATAGCATAAGATAAGTATAACTCTTACACAGACACAGCTTTGGAAAGCTGCGCAACAATGGAACCGGCATAAACATACCGGTTCACAGCAGATAAATATCTACGCTACAACCTTCGGATTCTGAGATTAATTCTTCGCTTACTGTGTTTTCCGCTTTTTCCGCGTTTTCCGTGGTAAAAAAAACTCCTTTCGCGTGTTTCGTGCTTTTCGTGGTTTATTTCCATTGACAAAAGGCTTTTCTGCAAATACTTGGCATATAAAAATGACGTAAATTGGCGGTTCAGCAGAAAAATATGAAAATCTTCCATTGTGAGATCAAACGGAACAAAGTCATCACACCTCAGCTTTGCGCTATCTGTCCGCGCATCGAGCGGTGCCGTGCCTTCCGTTTGTATTACAGGATGTGCTCTGCTGAATACATCAATTTCGTCACCAGGATCGTGGAAAGATTCCCTGATAAATATAAAATGGAGGTTATCTTCATGGCTGAGAAACAAACCTTTGTGCAGATCGTGGACCAGAAGACAGGTCTGGTCGAACGGGTCGCGGACATGAAAGAGATCAACGCGCTGTCGGTCGAGGACAAGCTTGCCCTGGCGCGGGAAAAGACCTTGTATGTGGTATCCCACAAGCTGGAACCCGTGATCAAGGTCGAGATGAGAAAAGTGAGCCTGGCTCCCGTTTCCTACAAAGAGGAACCCAAGGAACAACCTAAACCCCAGCCCAAACCCCAACCCAAACCGCAGGCCAAACCCAAAGCGGAAAAGGTGGAAAAACAGGCGGAAATTGCCATTAAGACAGGTCCCAAGGGAAAACCCAAGAAAAAGTAGAAACTGACTGTCAGAAATGATTTTAACCCGCTAAACTGAAAAAAATGCTTTTCAGATTTTAAGGGTCTGAATTAATGACAAATTCTACATAAACGGATTGCTAACCACCTGTTCAGCAGTCAAAAAAGGAGAAGATGTTATGTTTACACTGGACGAAAAACATCTGGAAGCGGCAAAGAAAATTGCCCTCAAACACCGCAAAAAGAAAAGCTGCGACCATTGCTACGACCGCGGCTGGATCGGCGTCAACGATCAGAACCTGCTGATCCTCTGCACCAAGTGCGTGGAAATGGATGCCGCCATGGAAGACTGGAAGGCATATGTCAGCGGCCATAAGGACCTGAAGGAACACTTTGCGGAATTGTTTGAGGAAAAACCGGTCGAGGAAGAAAAAGAGGAACAGAAAGCAATGCCCCACGACCTGAAAAAACCGCATCCCAACCCGATGAAACAGACTTTTGTGCCGGGTCAGAAACGCACCGGACTGAAAAAAGTTTAGTCTCAAAATTGAAAGAAATCTTCACACAGAGACACAGAGAGAAAAGTGAGAAAAGGGATATTAGCATGATGTCTGAAACGACGATAACTTGATCACAATGATGCTTAAAAAAAGAAAAAACTCTATGGCTCTGCTTTGTTCTCTGAGTCTCTGTGTGTAATTAATATCAGGAAAGAAAATGTATAAACCTTTGGATTTGAAAGAAAGCCCGGCTCATCTGGAAGCCCGGTTGAGAGAATATTGGAAGCAGCACGGCATCATCAGGAAAAGTGAGGACTTCCGGGAAGGAAAGCCGAAATACGTCTTTTATGAAGGGCCTCCGACCGCCAATGGAATACCCGGGATCCATCATGTCATAGCGCGGCTTCTGAAAGATTCCGTCTGCCGCCTGAAGACCATGCAGGGCTTTCAGGTGAAGCGCAAAGCCGGATGGGACACACACGGCCTGCCGGTCGAGATCGAAGTGGAAAAACTATTAGACCTGGAAGACAAGAAAGGCATCGAAGAATACGGTGTGGAAGCTTTTAACAAGAAGTGCAAAGAATCCGTCTTCACCTATGAGAAACAGTGGCGCGAAATGACTGAAGTGATGGGCTACTGGATCGACTTGGACCATCCGTATATCACCTTGGAGAATAACTACATAGAGTCCGTCTGGTGGATCCTGAAGAACTTCCATGACCGGGGACTGATTTATCAGGGTTACAAGATTGTCCCCTACTGCCCGAGCTGCGGAACTCCTTTGTCGTCACATGAAGTGGCGCAGGGTTACAAGGATGTGGAAGACCCCTCCGTCTATGTCAGGTTCAAAGCTTCGGAACAAGAAAATCTTTACTACCTGGTCTGGACGACCACGCCCTGGACGCTGATCTCCAACGTCGCCCTGGCGGTGCATCCGACCGAAACATATGTCAAGGTAAAGCATAAAGACAGTTATTACATCCTTGCCAAGGCGCGCCTTAACGTGCTGGAAGGGGAGTATGAGATAGTTGACGAATTCGCCGGCAAGGTTCTGGAACATAAGCAGTATGATCCGCTGTTCCACTTTGTCGAGCCGGAAAAGAAAGCCTGGTATGTGGGCCTGGCGGATTATGTCACGATGGAGGACGGCACCGGCATCGTGCATACCGCACCCGCCTTCGGACAGGATGACTTCAACCTGGCAATGAAATATGACCTGCCCTTTGTGCAGCCCGTGGACGGCGAAGGCAAGTTCACGGATGTGGTCAAAACCTGGGCGGGACAGTTTGTCAAAGCCGCCGATAAGGACATCATCAGGGATCTGAAAGAGCGTGAGATCCTCTATAAACGCGAACAGGTGAAACACAGCTATCCCCACTGCTGGCGCTGCACCAGCCCGCTGATCTATTATGCCAGGGAAAGCTGGTACATCAGAACCACGCAGTTCAAACAACAGCTGATCGAGCAGAACAAGCAGATAGACTGGTATCCGCCCTACGTGGGAGAAAAGCGTTTCGGCGAATGGCTGGAAAACAATGTGGACTGGGCGCTTTCCCGGGACAGGTTCTGGGGCACGCCGCTCAATATCTGGGTTTGCGATCATTGCGAACACCAGGCCTCCATCGGTTCCATAGCCGAACTCATTGAAAAAGGCAAGCTGGCCAGCGGTGATGCCGTTCCGCAGGACATCGAACTGCACAAACCATATGTGGATGACGTGGTCCTGACCTGCGGCCAGTGCGGCGGATCCATGCACCGCACCAGCGAAGTCATCGACTGCTGGTTTGACAGCGGTTCCATGCCTTTTGCCCAATGGCATTATCCTTTCGAACAGCCGGATCTGCTGACCAACGGCCTCTTCCCTGCCGATTTCATTGCAGAAGGACTGGATCAGACCCGCGGCTGGTTCTATTCGATGCTGACTATTTCCACTCTGCTCACCGGTCAAACAAGCTATAAAAAGTGCCTGGTCAATGACATGATCCTGGACAAGACTGGCCAGAAGATGAGCAAGAGCAAAGGCAACTCAGTCGAGCCTTTGGAGCTGATGGCAACCTACGGCGCAGACGCCATCCGCTGGTATCTTTTGGAAGTCAGTCCGCCCTGGCTGCCGACCCGTTTCAACGAGGACGAAGTCAAGGAAGTGGTCAATAAATACATCGGCACGCTGAAGAATGTGTATTCCTTCTTCAGCACCTATGCCAACATAGATAACTTTGATGTTTCCGCCTATCCCGTCACCTGGCAGAAATTTGCCGAGATCGACCGCTGGATCATCTCCAGACTGCACACTCTGACTAAAAAAGTCAATGAATGGAACGAACAGTTTGATTTTACCAAAAGCGTCAGAGCCCTGCAGGATTTTGTCATAGACGAGCTCTCCAACTGGTTTGTCAGGCGTTCCAGACGGCGTTTCTGGTCGATGAAACTGACTGCCGACAAGAAGGACGCCTATCTGACGCTGTATCAGGTGCTGGTGGAAGTCACCAAGCTGATGGCTCCTTTTGCGCCTTATCTTTCGGATGTGATCTATCAGAACCTGACAGGAAAGGAAAGCGTGCATCTGACCGAGTATCCGGTGGCTGATGAGAAATACATCGATCCCGTTCTGGAAGAGGAAATGCAGACTGTGATCGACATCGTGTCCCTGGGCAGGGCAGCCCGTAATGATTGTCAGATCAAGGTGCGCCAGCCGCTCAAAGCCATCTATGTGCCGGAACGTGTAAAGCCAGTCACAGAGCGGATGTTTGAGCTCATCAAAGAGGAGATCAACATCCACGAGATCAGGTATGTGTCTGAGACCGACGGCTTTGTCCAGTATGAACTCAAGCCCGATTTCAAGGTCATGGGACCCAAATACGGTAAATACATCAAAGCACTCAGTGCGCTGCTGCCCAAAGTCAACGGTGCTGAAGCTCTGCATGCCTTCAGCAGCCAGGGTTTCTTTGAGATAGAAGTGGAAGGCAAAAAGCTGAAACTCACGCCTGACGATCTGCAGGTCAACATCAAACCCAGGGAAGGTTATGTCTTCCAATCCAACCGCAAGCTGTTTGTGGCGCTGGATGTGACTTTGACGCCTGAACTGGTGACGGAAGGTTATGCCCGAGAACTGATCAACAAGATCCAATACACCCGCAAGGAACAAAACTTCGAGATCATGGACAGGATACAGGTGCAGTGGTTTGGCGATGAGGACATTGCCCTTGCCCTGCAGGAGCATTCCGGTTATATTAAGAGTGAGACACTTACGGATGAACTTGAACGCCTGACAGAGCAGACTCCGGACCTCAGGCAGTATGACATAAATGGCAAGGATGTCTGGCTGGCAGTCAGGAAAAAGAATTGAACCAAGAGGCAGAGGGTGCAGACTCTCTGCTTTTTTATACAGAGAGATAAGGCTCAGGAGAGACTATGCCGTTTTGTTGTAACTGCGGTTACAAGATCAGTGAAGAGGCCAGGTTCTGTCCGCAGTGCGGTCAGAAAGCAGTGCCTGTGGCAAAGCCAGAGCCAGTTCCGCCTCCTGAGGAATCCATCCCCGTTGCGCCTGCTCCGGCTAAAAAACATAAACCGGACAAAACCTTTACTCTGCTCAACCCCGGTGACCTTTTTCAGGAACATTACAAAATTGAGAGTATCATCGGCAGGGATGACGACGGCATCAGTTATCTGGTCACTGACGAAAACTGCGGCGCCAAAAGGTCTCTCAAGCTTTACCATCAGGCCTATTTCGACAATGTGGACAAGCTGTTTGGCTCGATCGTCAGAATGTCCAAGATCAAGCAGATCAATCATC
>CAZWJK010000071.1:5216-10754 GCA_964634035.1 uncultured Candidatus Cloacimonadota bacterium
CTGGAACGCTGTCTGCAGAAGAATCCCGCCCAGCGTTACGATTCCTTCGAGCAACTGCTCAAAGCCCTGCAGAAACTCAAGCCCATTCGTCCGCAGGACCTGCACATTGGAGATCAACCTGAAATCCGTCCTTTGACCGATGAGGATCAAATGGCTATGCCAAGCCGCAAGCTGGATGTCTGGTTCTGGATCGCAATCATCGTCACCATCGTGTTTATCGCACTTCTGATGAGCACCAACCTGCTGGAAACAATCTTCGGACAAGACGAGACATCGTTTAAATTCACCGGCTTTCTGACTGAGATCAGGGATACCATGGCAATTGAAACCTCGCAGCCGGATGACAGCTACAGGCGGATCAGGTCAAATCCTTCCGCTGCCAGACTGCGTTCACCGGATGATCCAGAAACGCGCTTCCCAGCTCAGCAGGCAGTAACTCCCAGAGTGGAGATCCCCGCCACCGATCCGCTCAGTGCCAGAACTCCCTACCGGCAGGAAACAGAGCAAAGCCAAACCACTACTCAGACGACGCCCAAACCCGTCATGCCAGCCGGTTTTGTCTATATAAAGGCCAGCACCTTTGCCTATGGCACTCTCAAAGCTGATGCCAAGGCGGATGCGTCGCTCAGCAGTTTTTACATTTCCAATACAGAGGTTACCCAAGCCGAATGGAACCGCTATATGTCTCCTGCCAATGTCAGTCAGGAGGGAGACAATTATCCGGTGGACAACATCACCTGGTATGAAGCTGTCCAGTACTGCAACCTCAGGAGTGAAGCGGAAGGACTGACACCTGCCTACAAGATCTCCGGCATTAATGTCTCCTGCAATTTCAGGGCAGATGGCTATCGCCTGCCCACGGAAGCGGAATGGGAATATGCAGCCCGGGCGGATAAAGCTTTCAAATACAGCGGCTCCAATACCGCGCATCAGGTTGCCTGGTACAAAAACAACGCCCAGGGCCGGATGCACCCTGTCAAAACCAAGTCCGCCAACTCCCTTGGCCTGTATGACCTGACCGGCAACGTCAGTGAATGGTGCTGGGACTGGTTTGACGCCAATTACCCCAAAACCATGCCCTTCGTCAATCCCGCGGGACCCACCTTCGGCTCGGTCAAAGCCATTCGCGGCGGGAATGTGGAAAACGGGGACAACAGCAGCCTGGAAGTCACCTACAGAAACAGGGGAACGCCTTCCAGGGGATTTTCTTTTGTGGGATTCAGACTGGTGCGGGCAAGATGATTGCTTTTAATGTGAAACTGGCATCCCGTAGGGGAATCGAACCCCTGTTGCCTGACTGAGAATCAGGAGTCCTAGGCCACTAGACGAACGGGACACTCTATCAATTTTGTTTCGACTTTGTCAGCCAAAAAAATGGCGACCCCTAGGGGAGTCGAACCCCTCTTGCAAGAATGAAAATCTTGAGTCCTAACCGATAGACGAAGGGGTCGCAAAACTGGTGATCCAGGTTGGATTCGAACCAACGACTCTCGCCTTAAAAGGGCGATACTCTACCACTGAGTTACTGGACCACTTTTCGTATCGGTTTTGTCAAACAATTTTCTGACCGCTTTGCTGTCAAGCGAAAACTGACCGGCTGCAGGACAGATATCCTTCTGTCCACTTACAAAATACTGCACACAGAGATACAGAGAGAAAAGTGAGCAGCGGAGTTTGGATCGTAAAATTGTAATTCTGGTCCAAAAACCGTTTAAAACCGGTGGACCTGCCCCTTCGACAAGCTCAGTGTATATTTTGAAGCCAGCGTTCCTTTGCAGCATGCGTGTCGTTGTGCAGATTGTTAATCTGCCCACAGCCGGAATTGTCAACCCCTGTCTTATAAAATCTGCTCTCTCTCCCTTGGAGTTCAAACGCAGCGCTGTCTGTCATTGTGTATGCTATTTTTTGCGTTTGGACTTCAAAAATAAGCTCCAAGGCTATTTTTGATTATCATCTGCTTCATATGAGTTGAATACTTTCTCGTGATCTTTGTAATACTCCATTTTCTTGGAATCTGTGACTTTATATGTTCTACCTTGAATACATTTCCAGTTACCCCATCGAGACACCTGCATTTTTATATCTTGCTCATTTTCACTAAGCAATCCTATTATAACAAAAGGAAAAGTTGGTGTAATCAATGTTCTTTTCATTTTTATGCTATATGATTTCGTTATGGGTAACTCGTTTAATCTAAACACTGTGATGCTATCTACATCAGAAGCTGTGACTTCAAAATCTGTATTTTCTGGATTGGCTCTAATAGAAGAAAGCATAATATATTGTCTTTGATAATCAAAATCAGTAGCGCAGGTTGAGTCAACTTTGAGAATTAAAGAAAAAGATGCTGTTTCTCCTTCACCCAAGGCCACCTCATCCGGATTCATCTGAATAACGATATCAACAGGTGGATCTGGTAGGTATTCAATTGCATTATGGCATAAAAGGTTTACTATTCCCCAAACAGCTATTATCAGTATACACAGCTTTTTCATAATCTCTCCATTAACTGCCCTAATGTTTGTCTCCTACATATGCAGGCAAGGCCCATATACAAAACAGCAAGAGCATAAGCAAAAGCTGCTTTGTTCGATGTACCAATCCTAAAACATCCATTCTATCTCCTGATAAAAAGTTAAACTTATCAAAATCTAATAAGTTTTAAACCTGGTATTACTTGATTAAGGTCATTTTATGGACTTTAACTCTCCCTGCCTGCTCAACCCTGATTAAATATATTCCAGTGCTGCATTGCTTTTCAGAGCTGTCTTTACCATTCCAAGTTAAGCGATGATACCCTTTATCAAGATAACCGTCTGATAAAACCGACACTTCCTGCCCCTTGATATTATAGATTGATACCTTAGCCTCCCCTTTTTGATTAAGGATAAAATTGAGATCGGTCTCAGTGTGAAAGGGGTTGGGATGGTTGTATATTACCAGGCATTCATCAACAGATGGCACAACAACATCTTCTGATCCTGTTGTTGATAACTGCATCGGAATTTCCAAATCAATAGTATCTCCAATATTTACAACTACATTAGGAATAATAAGATCATGGTAGTCAAACCGTTTAACCATTACAGTATAAATCCCCGTTCCGGTCGGATAGGAGAAAGTGCCAAGAGAATCGCTGAACTCCGGAAGTTTGCCATTTATCATAATCTTGGTGCAGCCTAATGCCTGCCCTGTCTGGGAGTCATAGACATAGCCCTGAATGCCTCCTATATAAACAGAACCATATTCATAAGCACCAATATCAGGTGATGAACTTCTCAAATGGTAATCAGCATCAAATTCCGGCATATCTGCTGTCACAACTCCTGCATCTATGCAGGGAGAGCTTGCCTGCAGATGGTAATCCAGAGCCAATGTGTCAGCAAACATCGGATTGGCTATGATATTGCCTCCCCCGTCCAATATTGAATCAGGTAAAGCGCTTGATAAGCAATTATTGTAGAACACTTCATGCTCATTTTCATTATGATACCATTGATAATAAACACTTTCAGCAGGGGTAATGATATTATTTGCATAGGTTGAAATCGAATTCCCCATAATCCCATTACTATTACTGATTAATGTGTTGTTGTTATATGTGATATTGGGCAACTCCTGATAATTATGAGAAAGTAGCAGACCCCAACCCCGGATTGAGTGAAATACATTATTATAAACCTTAGCAGGAGCATACATTTCATCATCAATTGCATATGTTAACAGAGGGCCAAGGTGTGATGTATGAAGAATATTGTTATAGATCCTGACATCTATTAAACTACTTATTGGGGAATCAACAGCAACCTTGCCATATCCATAATTATCGGCTATAATTAAAGAACCCCCGTCTCCATCTGCATAAAACGCACAAAAAGGTGGATAATCAGGACAATTGGCAATGATTGTGTTTCTTCGGCAATATGCAGTGTCTGCACTTGCAAACACAGCTGCAGCGAAACAAGGAATTTCTGTCCCAATATATCCATTATAAATCATTTTATTACCATAAGAATTGTATGTTAACGGATCTCTTAATGATTCATGATTATATAGCTGGGGGTTGTTATTAATTAATGTGCAATTAATCATTTCATGGTACCTGAATCCTGCCACTCCTCCTCCGTTATCAAATCCGTTAACAGAGCATGAGTAAAGCGAAAAGGTTTTATCTGGTGCGAATACTTCACCTGCAAATGTAAAAGGATTATAACCATATTGTAGTACTTGCTCCAAAGAGAAATCACAATCATACAAAAGTAGTGATTCATCCAGGTATTCACCATTGATAGCTATGCGGTAATTTAGAATACTGCTATGTCTGAGCCTTATTCCTCCATTGCGAATGTGCAAAGCCCCTTCAGAAACTGTTGAAGGTGTCTGGTAGGTAAGTAGGGTATTGTTTATCTGGCAATACTCAAAAATTGAATGAGGAGCTCCCGGCATGAAACAGATTCCGCCCCACATCCAGGTTGGATTATCCGGATAGTGGTCAAAAATGATATTGTTTTGAGGTGTTCCAATAGCAATTATCTTCCCATAAACAATGAACATCTTCATTGCCGGTTCACTACTGCCATTCCAATGAACTCCCTGCCAGTTGGTATCACAATCTGCCGAACCCACTAAAATCTGAACCCCAGGCTGAATTGTGAGAGTAATTCCTGCATCCACATAGATAAATGCTGTGACATTGTATGGATTATTATCCGGACCCCAGGTTGTATCCTGATTGATGTGTCCGCCTACATCTATGCCAAATATGGAAGCAGCCGACAATCCCCATAAAAGTATTAAAAAAAGCCTATATCTCATCATAAACCCACTCATTCTAAACAATATCAGTAGCTTGCTGTCTGTCAAGAGAAAACGGACTGTGCGATTTCTCTCCCTTGGAGTTCAAACGCAGCGCTGTCTGTCATTGTGTATGCTATTTTTTGCGTTTGGACTTCAAAAATTTGCGCCCTACAAGATTGAAGTCCAAAGCCTGATAGACATAGTTAAACTGCTATTTATCGCAGGCTTTGAACTCCAATTTCATTTGTCCATTGTAGCGTAGATATTAATCTGCTGTAGTCGAGGATATCCATCCCCGTTTCTTCTTTCAGCCCGTAGGACGATATTGTTTAGCCCTGCATTTTTAGTGCTGACTATCTTCCGTAACCCGGACCCGGCAATATGGGTCTGTCCGCCTGTTTACTTCCTCTGCCCGGGCACAGGTGCTCCGGGGGAGGCTAAGGGGAGGCTGCCGGGCCTGAAATAAGCAGGATGAGACTAAAAAAGGTAAATCGGGATTGGGACTGGTAAGGAACTTCTTGGATTATCGCACTTGACAGACTGGATCAGTTGGTTTTTGGTAATATTAAACTGCACTATCTTAAGCAAAACCGCCTGAAGGCGAAACTACAAACCTGCTTTCGTGTGTTTCGCACTTTTAGTGTTTTTCGTGTTCCCTATCTTTTCCGTGTGTTCCGTGGTAAAATTATTTATGGAATTTACGGATGAATTCCTCGACTTCGGGGATGCCGCCCTGGAAGA